>JAIEPK010000108.1 GCA_019749875.1 Candidatus Binatia bacterium
CGGGGCGAGCGCGTGCGCCGACGGCTGCATCGGCGAGCGCGGCCCGGCCGTGGACCGCGCGCTGCGCTTCACCGCGCCGTTCGGCCTGCCACCGGACTTCCAGCGGCTGCTCGACCTGCTGCAGCCGATCGGCGCGTGGCCGGGGATCGTGCGCCGGGTCGGCGTGGTGGCGTGGGCGCCGCTGCCGCGCCCCGCACCGGACGCGCGCTGGCGGCGCACGCCGCTCCGCGGGCTCGAGCTGTGGCAGCTCGAGCCGGCCCCGAGAGCGGCGGGCGACCGCCGCGCCCCTCCGTACTAGTACTTGACCGAGCAGCCGTACGGCGTGCTGGTGGCGATGGTGACCGACTTGCCGGCGAGCGCCTCGGTCAGCGCCTGGTCGACGTGGTTGCGTGCGCCGGCGACGTCGGCCGGGTCGGTCGACGGCTTGTCGTCGATGCCGCCCGCGTAGATCAGCACGCCCTTCGGGTCGACGATGAACATGTGCGGCGTGGTCTTGGCGCCGTACGCACGCCCCACCGTGCCTTCGGGATCGAGCAGCACCGCGGTCGGGGCGGCGCCCTTCTCCTTGGTCAGCTCGTTCGCCTCCTCCGGCGGATAGTTGCCCTGCTTGCCGGGCGCCGACGAGTTGATCGACAGCCACACCACGTCCTGCGCGGTCCACTTCTTCTGCAGCTTCTGCATGTTGCCGCTGCCGTAGTGCTTGCGCACGAAAGGACAGTCGTGGTTCAGCCACTCGAGCACGACGTACTTGCCTGCGTACTCCGACAGCGCGTGCGGCTGGCCGTCGGTTCCGGTCAGCGTGAACGCCGGCGCGGCCTGACCGACGATCGCATCGGCCGCGGCGACACGCGGGGACGCGAGCAACGCGCCGACGCACAGCGACAGGACGAGCGTCGACCAAGAGAGACGGACGGGGTGGTGCACGTTCATCGTAGGGAGGTCTCCTTTCCTCAACCGATCTTCTGCAATGCATCGAGGACCATGCCGCGGGTCAAGACCGACGGCAGCACGATGGGCTCGCGGCCGGCGCCGTAGAGGACGTAGAGCGGCACGCCGCTGCGCCCGAACGACGCGAGCGCCTGCGTGATCTCGTCGTCACGCGACGTCCAGTCCGCGCGCAGCATGGCCACGTCGCGCGCGGCGAACGCGTCGCGCACGTCCTGCGAGCTGAACACCACGTGCTCGTTGACCTTGCAGGTGAGACACCACGCCGCGGTGAAGTCGACGAACACCGGGGTGCCGGCCGCGCGCAGCTCGTCGAGGACCGCGCGGGAATAGGTACGCCACGGGATGCCGTATGCGTCGGTGGGGCGGGCGTCGCCGGAGCCGGCGACACCGGCGTCGGCGGGCGCGCTGCCGCGCGCGGCGAGTGCCGTGGCGAGACCCGCGAGCGCTAGCCCCAGCGCGGCCACGTGCGCGAGCCGCCGCGTGCGCGCCGGACGCTCGAGCCCCGCGAAGCGACCACGCAACCAGAGCCCGACCGCGAGCAGCAGCAGGCCCGCGAGCGTCGCGGCGATCGCGTCGCTGCCCGCCTGCAGGCCCAGCACCCACAGCAGCCACACCGCGGTGGCGAGCAGCGGAAACGCCATTGCTTGACGGAAGGTCTCGAGCCACGGCCCGGGACGCGGCAGCAGGCGCAGCCAGCCCGGGACCAGGCAGAGCACGACGTACGGCAGCGCCATGCCGGCGCCGAGCGCCGTGAACACCAGCATCGCCTGCAGCGCCGGCTGGGTGAGCGCCCAGCCCAGCGCCGGGCCCATGAACGGCGCGGTGCACGGCGTCGCGACCAGGGTCGCGAGCACGCCGGTCGCGAACGATCCGCCGAGACCGTCGCCCTGCCCGACGCGTCCGGCGAGCGACGCGACGCCGAGCCCGAGCTCGAACACGCCGAGCAGGCTCAGCGCGAGCGCCGCCAGCACGAAGATCAGCACCACGACGAACGCCGGCGACTGGAGCTGGAAGCCCCAGCCGAGACCCTCGCCGCCCGCGCGCAGGGCGAGCAGCGCGCCCGCCAGCACCCAGAACGAGAGCAGGACGCCCGCCGCGTAGAGCCAGCCGTGGCGGCGCAGCACCGCGGCCTCGCCACCCGCCTGGCGCACGAAGTCGAGCACCTTGATCGACAGCACGGGGAAGACGCACGGCATGACGTTCAGCAGCAGTCCGCCCACGAACGCGAGCACGAGCGCGAGCCACGTCGATCCGGCGGTGCCGGCATCACTGGTCGTGCTCGCCGCGGTCGCCACGGGCGCACGCGCGCCACCATCGCGCGACGCCACGGCGGGCAGGGCGTCCGTGACCGGGACGTCGATCGCCAGCGCCGGTGCGCGATCCGGCGCGAAGCCGCCGTCGGCGACCAGCGTGCCGCGCAGCCGCTCGACCGGCTCGCGGCGCTGCCGCGACTTCTCGAGCGAGATCGTCACCACGTCGCCGGCGATCGACTGCGGCTGCTCGGCCGCGTTCTCGACGACGCCCGGCTCCGCGGGAAAGAACGCGAGCCCGCCCCTTGCG
>JAIEPK010000616.1 GCA_019749875.1 Candidatus Binatia bacterium
GGCGCACGGCGCGGTCCTGCAGCGCGCGCGCGACCTTGGGCTGCAGGTCGAGCGGCAGGTCGCCGATCTCGTCGAGCAGCAGCACGCCGCCGTGCGCCTGCACGAAGGCGCCCTCGCGCGCGCTCTCGCCGTCGCGCGCGACCCTGCAGAAGAGCTCGACCTCGAGCATCGCCTGTCGCGTCGTCGCGCAGTCGACGGCGATGAACGGTCCGGCGCTGCGCCGCCCGAGGCGATGCAGCGCGCGTGCCGCGAGCTCCTTGCCCGTGCCGCTCTCGCCCGCGATCAGCACCGCGGCGTCGGACCCGGCGACCTGCGCGACCGTCTCGCGCAGCTGGCGCATCGGGTCGCTCGCGCCGAGCAGCTCGTCGATCGACACGACGCCCGCAGCCGCACTGCGCAGGCGCTTCACCTCGTCGCGCAGGTGCTTGTGCTGCAGCGCGCGATCGAGAGCGAACAGCAGCTCGTCGATCTCGAACGGCTTGGTGATGAAGTCGTATGCGCCAACGCGGATCGCAGCAACGGCCGTCTCGAGGCTGCCGAACGCGGTGATCACCACGACGGGAATGTCGGGGAAGCTCGCGACGACGCGCTCGCAGAGCTGGATGCCGTTCAGCCCGCGCATGTTGAGGTCGGTGACGACCACGTCGACGGCGCTCCGGCCGACCAGGTCGAACGCCTCTTCTGCGACCTGGCGCGTCTCGACGGCGAAGCCCTTGCGACCGAGGCCGGTCGCGAGCAGCTCGCACATGCGGCGGTCGTCGTCGACGACCAGGACGCGTCCCTTGCTGCCGGCGCTCATGCGACACTCCTCTCCGGATCCTGTTCCGCGAAGGCGACCAGGGGCAGGACGATCGCGAAGCGTGCGCCGCGTCCCGGCTCGCTGGTCACGTCGATCCAGCCGCCGTGCTCGCGCACGATCCCCCAGGCGACGGCGAGACCGAGACCGGTGCCGTCGCCGACGTCCTTGGTGGTGAAGAACGGCTCGAACACGCGCCCGAGATCCTCGGGCGCGATGCCGCTGCCCTGATCGCTCACCGTGATGACGACGCAGTCGCGGGTCTCGCCCTCGAGACCACGGGGCGGCGTACGGACCGCGCGCGCGACGTCGAGCACGACGTCCGAACCGGGCTCGCTCGCCTGCACCGCGTTCACCACCAGGTTGGTGAGCGCCTGCTGCATCTGGTTGTGATCGATCGCGGCGCTGGCGTCGTTCGCCGTGTCGACGACACGCAACGCGATGCCGCGCTTCTCGGCGAACGGCGTCAGCAGGTCCACGGTGCTCGACACGACGTCCGACACCCGCCCGGCTGCGAGCCGGCGTCCGGTGCGGCGCGAGAAGTCGAGCAGCTGGCGGATGATGGTCGTCATGCGTCCCGTCTGCTCGGCGATGACTTCCGCGCTCGACGCGATCTCGCCGGGCTCGAGCTCGCCGCTGCGGATCATGCCGGCGTGGCCCGCGACCACGTGCAGCGGCGTGCCGAGCTCGTGTGCGACGCCGGACGCGAGCTGGCCGACGGTGCGCAGTCGGTCGACGTGGCGCAGCTGCTCGATCGCATGGATGCGCGCCTCGGTCTCGCGCGCGGTCTGCTCCTGCGCCGCCGCGAGGCGCTCGCACATGGCGTTGATCTCGGCGGCGAGCTCGCCGATCTCGTCGCGCTGACGGAGGTGCAGCGGGCCGGACAGGTCGCCGGCGCCGACCCGGCGCGCCTTCTCGCTGAGCAGCCGCATCGGCCGGCCGACGAAGAACACGCCGATCGCCGCCGTGATCGACACGCAGGCGAGCGACACCGCGATCGCGGTCAGCACGATGGTCCACTGGCTCGTGCGGATGAAGCTTCGCTCGGGGTCGAGCGACTCCGAGATCTCGATCGCCGCCGGACGCTCGTCGCGGATCGGCAGCGGCCAATAGAGGAAGCGTCGCGCGTCGCCGTCGGTATCGCGCACGACGCTGACCTCCTTGCCGGCGCGCAGGTTCGCGAGAGCGGCGTCGTCGAGCGGGAGCGGGCTCTCGGCGCCTCGTTCCTCGTCGAGCCACACCCAGCGCAGCTCGATCTCCTCGCGCAGCAGGTTGACGTCGTGCACGAAGCGCTGCGCCGGGCCTTCGCCGGCGGAGCGCCACACGGCTTCGGTGCCCGACGCGATGGCGCGCGCGGTCGCGCGCAGGTCGCGGGCCGAGTCGACGGCGAAGAAGCGCTCCTGGCTGCGCAGGCGCAGCCAGGCCTGGAAGGCCATCGCGGCGAAGATCGCGAGGCACAGCGCGACGATCAGCTTGCGGGCGAGCTTCATCGATCGGGTCGCGTCCCTCGATACGCCTCAGCGGCAGCGAATGCGAAGAGCATCCCGGTCGGCCGCCGCCGTGCCGTCGATCGCGACCTCGACCTTCAGATCCAGCCAGGCCTGTCGCACGGGCACGTCGAGCTCGATCGGCGACGTGCAGCGCTCGCCCGGGCCGGCCGGGAAGGCGACGCCGTCGAACGCCGCGAGCAGGGCGGCGCGCGCCGCGACCTCGGGCGCA
>JAIEPK010000197.1 GCA_019749875.1 Candidatus Binatia bacterium
GTCGGTCGTCGCGTGCGCACACGCTGCGTGGCTGCCCCGCGCGTGCGCGCGTGCCGCGTGGTCCGTCGTCGCGTGTGCGCGTGCGCCGTCGTCTCTCGTCGCACTCGCGCGTGCTCGATTGCCGTGCCGATCCATCTCCGTCCCCCTTCGTCCGCGACGTGCCGGCTGCGGCGCGTCGTCACCCTGTTCGTGGAGCCCGGTCGTCGTGGCCGGGCGGGGCGTCGCCGCGCGTGTCGCGCCTCCCGTGCCCCGGCAGCGTGACTACGCGAACGGGTGTGGCGCGAGGATCGGAGGTGCGCTGAAAAGCGTGTCGGACTCCGTCCTACAGGGCGGAGCGCCGCGCGGCGGATTGCTCAGCGCGACGCATGCGGCACGGCGCCGACTGGGACGTTGCGCTTGACGACGGCGATCGGTGCGGCCGAGCCTTCCTGGCGCAGGCGCACCTCGAGCGTCCACGTGCCCGGCTCGGATCCGGGGGGTGCTACCGCGATCGACGTGTCGACCTCGGTGTGTGGTGCCACGTCCGCGAGCAGCTGCGCGAGCTCGCTCGCCTCGCCGGTCGAACGGCCCGACGGCGAGATCCAGCGATGGTCGAGCACGACCAGCCCCTCGCTGCGGATGCCGACCCCCGGCCAGGTGCAGTCGCCGTCGTTGCGGATGCGGACCGGAACGCGCACGGCGAGCGGTACGACCGGGAAGCGCTCGGGCGCGTCGAGCGCGACGATCGCGCCACGCCGGCAGGCATCGGAAAGCGGTGCCGTCGAAGCGCCGTCGAGCGTGTCGGTCGAGGGGGCTTCGCTGCGCGGCTGCACCTGCTCGCGCCACGCGCGCGTGCGCGGCTGCGTGACGCGGAACACCTCGTCGTCACCGAAGCGCTCGATCCGCTCGAGGCCGGGCAGCTCTCCGGACCAGCGCGCTCTCTCCCGCGCCGTCAAGTCGCCACGATGCACGATGATCCACTCGAGGTCGCTCGCGTCGACCAGTGCGGCGAGGGCCACGGGGGACGGCAGCTCGCGGATCGCCGCCGCGAAGAAGCCCGCGGACGGCGGCGGGTACGCGGTCCAGCCGTTCAGCAGCGGGCGCCAGTGGGTCGTGCTCGCGACCATGTAGCGGCCGTTGCGCAGGTTGCCGCCGACGTCCTGCAACGTCGACTGCCCCGGGATCTCGAGCACCGCGCCCGCACCGTCCTGCGCCGCGAGCCAGCGGTAGACGGGGGCCGTCGCGTCGCCGAGACCGGCCGCCATGACCGACGCCGGCTGCGGGGCCGCGCCGTAGGCCGCGATCGCGACCAGCGCGAGCGCCGCCAGCGTGCGCGTGCCCGGGCGCCAGGAGCGCGTGCCGCGCGCGAAGGCGAAGCCGGCGAGGGCGGCGAGGCTCAGGGCCACGACGATGATGAAGCGAATCGGTACGCGCAGCGACGAGAAGCCCGGCACCCAGTCGTGCAGCGCGGTGTACGGCATCGGCACGCGGTGGCCGCCGGGCAGCGTCAAGTACGGACCAGACGCGAGGACCGCGGCCGTCGCGGCGACGATCCAGACCGCCCCCTCTGCGGAGCGCCAGCCGCCGATGCCCTCCGCGGCACCGCGTCGCGCGCGCGCGACCAGACGCCGCGCGAGGTCGAGCACCACCAGCGTGACCGCGACGACCCCGCTGCGCCAGACGAAGTCGCCCGACAGGTACGCCGCCGGCTGCCACGACGCGAGCGCCATCAGCGTCAAGTCGTAGTCCGGGATCATGCCCCGGCTCCGCCCGTGCAGGTAGGGCAACATCGCCGGGATCAGCAGCACGCCCGCTGCGGCGCCGGCCGCGGCGAGGTGGAGCGCGCCGGCGATCCGCTCGCGCGGTGCTGCGAGCACGCGCGCGAGCGCGTACGCCGGAGCGACGAGAAAGGTGAAGAAGCCCAGGTAGACGCAGGCGAGCGCCTGCAGCGCGAGCGCCGACGTCACCAGGAGCAGCCAGTGCCGGCGTCGCGTCTCGAGGTACAGGTCGATCGCGAGCAGGGCGAGCGGCAGGAAGCCGATGCCGAGATACTGCGGCTGCGGCACCGTGTCGGCCCGGAACGGCGTGAACGTCAGCGCGGCGCCGGCTACCAGCGCGGCGGGCGCGCTGCGCGTGTGGTGCCAGACGAACAGGAACATGCCGAGCCCGGACAGCACGACGCTCTCGAGGACGTAGGCCTTGAGGACCATCAGCGCGCTGCCGGTGAGCGCCAGCACCGGAGCCGTGAACGGCAGGTGCGCGAGCATGTTCTCCGAGCCGACGATCGTACCGGTCGCCGGGTGGAAGATGTTGCCGTCGAGCAGCCGCGCCGGGTCGACCAGGGCCGCGTGCGCGATCCAGCCGAGGATCCAGACGTTGAGGTAGAGGTCCGCGTCGGCGAGCGGTCCGAGCGGGCCGCGACCCTTGGGCAACAGGTCCGCCGCGAGGAACCAGGGCCGGTAGACGAACGGCACCGCGACCGCGTACAGCGCGGCCGCGGCCAGCGCCGGCAGCGCGCGGCGCAGACGGCCGCTCAACGC
>JAIEPK010000452.1 GCA_019749875.1 Candidatus Binatia bacterium
CGTCGCGCAGGAGCGCGCGCCGGCGTGTCGCGCGCAGCGCGCGCAGCTCGGCCGCGAGCAGCGGGCGGCCACGCTCCTGCGCCCGCTCGTAGGCGGGGCGGAGCGTGTCGTCGAGCACGCAGTCGTCGTGGAAGTCGCCGAGATGCTCCTGCACGCCGCGCAGGCGCTTGACGGCGGCACTGCCCCCGTCGCCCAAGTACGGGGCCACGATCTCCAGCGTGTAGCGCAGCTTCTTCGCGGCGATGCGCACGCGGTGCAGGGCTTCCGCCGAGCGCGGCGTGCCGATCTCGACCGGCGGCTCGGCGAGCGCGACGTCGCGCGCCTCCTCGAGCACGGCCGGAGCGAGCGCTTCGAGCAGCGCGGCGATCGGCAGGTCGACCGGATGCGCTACCGATGCCGGCGTCGGCATGTGCGCGGCCGCGACCGCATCGATCGACGGTGCCGACGCCTTCGCATCCGCTGGTGCGATCGCCGGATCGACGTGCCGTGCGAGCTGCGCGACGAGGCGCTGCAGGCGTCCGTCGAGCCGGTCCAGGTCGACCTTCGCGAACACCGCCATCATGCCGGCGCGCTGGCGGCTCCGCCGTCGCGCGAGGCGCGCGTCGATCGACTCGATCGCGAGCGCACGCTGCGGCGTCGCCTGCGCCGCGAGCCCCGAGAGGCGGAGGCGCAGCACGTCGAGCTCGCGCACGCGACCCAGCGCACGCGTCAAGCTCCGCACCGCGGGCGCGAGGCGCGCGAGCTCGTCGGGCTCGAGCCAGGGCGCGAAGACGTTCAGCGCCGCGCGCAGGCGCCGCGTCGCGACGCGCATGTCGTGCACGCCTTCCGGGTCCCGCCCGTCGACTGCGGACGCGACCTGCGCGAACATCTTGGCGCGCTGCTCGTCGATCACCTGCGCCGCGCGCAGTCGCAGCGACGGAGCCGGTTGCGGAGCACCGGATGCTCCCGCCCGTTCCTGCCGCACAGCCACGCTCGTTACGTAGCGCGTCGCGGCGTCCTTTTGAAGCCTGCGCGGCCGATTCGCCTCACGTGAATCGTTCACGCCCGCGCTTGCGGAGCTCGGCCACCGCGCGCCGCACGTCCTGGGCGCGATCCTTCGGGCAGACCAGCACGCCGTCGCGCGTGGTCGCGACCACCACGCCCTCGAGGCCGATGACCGCGACCGCCATCTCGTCGTCGCCGGCCTCGTTGAAGACGATCGAGTCCTGCACGTCGACCAGCACCGCGTCGCCGACCACCACGTTGCGCAGCTCGTCGGGCGTGCGCGTACGCTCCAGCGCGTCCCACGCGCCGACGTCGTCCCATGGGAAATCCGCGGGTACGACCCACACGTTGCTCGCTCGCTCCATCAGTCCGATGTCGACCGACACGTCTTCGAGCGGCAGGAACACGTCGCGAAGAGAGCGTCCGCCCCGGCCGGCGATCGCATCGACCATCGCGCGCTCGGCGCTCGCGAGGTCGGCCATGTGCGTCGCGAGCCCGCGCAGGAGCGACGACACGCGCCAGAAGAACATGCCGCTGTTCCAGAAGTGATGGCCGGACTTCGCGTACTCGCGCGCGATCGGCTCGCTCGGCTTCTCGCGGAAGCGCAGCACGCGGATCGGGCGACCCGCCTCCGGTGGGCCGTCGCCGGCGGGCGAGGGCGCGACCTCGACGTAGCCGTAGCCGGTCTCGGGCCGCGTCGGCACGACGCCGATGGTCACCAGCGCGTCCTCGGTCGCGGCGAAGTCGAGCGCACCCGCGACCGTCGCGCGGAAGCGGTCGGGCGCGCCGATCTGGTGGTCGGCGGTGAGCACCGCCATCACGACCTCCTCGTCGGGGCCGTGGCGATGCTGCAGGTGTGCCGCCGCGAGCGCGAGACACGCGGCGGTGTTGCGCTTCTCGGGCTCGGCGAGGATGTTCTCGCGCGGCAGCCCCGGCAGGGCGTCCGCGATCGGCTGCGCGAGCAGCTCGCTCGTCGCGATCAAGATCCGCTCGCGCGGGATCAAGGGCGCGATGCGCTCGATCGCCTCCTCGATCATCGACAGCACCGGGTCGGTCAAGCGCAGTAGCTGCTTGGGACGCGCGCGTCGGCTCGCGGGCCAGAAGCGCTCGCCGGAGCCGCCGGCCATGATCACGGCATATCGAAGCATCCGGCACCCCGTAGCATGGTCGGTGCGTCGTTCGCGACGGCGCTCGGCTCTTGTGCCGGTGGTCCGCGGCGTCGCGGGCTTTCGTGGGCGTCGGCGGCGTGGCGTTCGGTCCGCCGGCTGAGTTCGCTGGTTCAGCGAGCTGCGCTCGCTGACCAGCTGCAAGCTTCGCACAGCCTGCGGCCCGAACGCCATGCCGCCGACGCGCGAGTCTTCGTGCACGCCGCTCGGGCGGCGCGAGGAGCTCATCCGTCACGACCGCGACGGACGCGATGGTCCGAGCAACGGGGTGGCGGCTGCTTCACACGAAGGAACCAAACAACGAAACAAACAAGGGAGGTCGACGAAGCTACGCTTCGTCGACCTCAATCCTTCCCACCACCTGCCGGTTGCGCGGCGAT
>JAIEPK010000621.1 GCA_019749875.1 Candidatus Binatia bacterium
GCACGCTGGCTCGCGGGGTCGCGCGCCAAGCGCGCGACGGTGCGTCGGCTGCGGCCCGCCACGGTGCGCCGCCTCAAACCGAGAGCGGGACGGCGCTAGCACGGCGCCCGTGGCGGCGCGCGACGGTCACTTCTGCTGGATCGAGCGCAGATAGTTGACGATCTTCACCAGGGTCACCTCGGCGGTGCGCGGGTCCCCGCCGCCGACCTCATGACGCAGCTCCTCGCCCCACACCGGCATCTCCGAGTCACCGTGCGCCTTCGGCATGCCGGCGCCGGAGACCGACTTGTAGACGGCCATCGCGTCGAACTCGCCGCCGTGCTGCTTCGCGAGCAGCGTCAGATTGGTCGGCTTGGGCGTCATCAGCGGCGCGATGATGCCGTCCCCCTTGCCGTTCGGACCATGGCAGGCCCCGCAGTACTTGACGTACGCGGCATGGTTCGGGTTGTCCGCGTCGGCGGCCCGGGCGACGCCCGCCACCACCAGCGTCCAGCCCAACGCTGCGACCAGAATCGTCGATCCTCTCATCGGACCCTCCGTTCGTGATGCGCGGTACGGCCCTCCCGCAACCGCGCCCCCTCTCAACCACAAAAGCGGGCCGAGCCGAAACGAAAACGCACGTCAGACCATCGTCAGCCCGCCGCTCACCGACAGGGTCTGCCCGGTGACGAACGCCGCGTCGTCCGACGCGAGAAATGCGACCGCCGCCGCCACTTCCTCGGGCCGCCCGATGCGCCCCATCGGCACCGCGCGCGCCAGCGCCTGCACGAGCTTCGGGTTTCCTTCCGCGATGCCGGCAAGCAATGGCGTGTCGGTCGGACCGGGACACACGGCGTTCACGGTGATCCCGCTCTTCGCGAGCTCGCGCGCGAGCGTCTTGGTGAAGCCGATGATCCCCGCCTTCGCGGCCGAGTAGACCGCTTCCCCGCTCGAGCCGACGCGGCCGGCATCCGACGCGATGCTGACGATGCGGCCGCGGCCGCGCGCGATCATGCCGTCGAGCACGGCGCGCGTGCACAGCAGCGGCCCTTTGAGGTTGATCGCGATCAGCCGGTCCCAGGTTTCGACCGTGCTCTCGACGAACGGCTCGACCTTGTCCCAGCCGGCGTTGTTCACCAGCACGTCGAGCGGCCCGAGCGCGCGCTCGCACTCGGCGACGGCTTCCTGGATCGTCGCCGGGTCGGTGACGTCGAGTCGCAGCGCCATCACCATGCCCCGCGCGACCCGTGCCACCTCGCGGACGGCGCCCTCGTCGAGGTCGGTGGCGGCGACGCCGACACCCTCCTCCGCGAGCCGGAGCGCGATCGCGCGGCCGATGCCGCCCGCGGCACCGGTGACCAGCGCGACTTTCCCGTCGAGACCCCTCACGTCGCGACCGGGCGCAGCAGGCCTTCCTGCGCCATCGACACGACCAGCTTGCCGTCGCGCGTGAACAGGTTGCCGGTGCAGAAGCCGCGCGCGCCGTACGCGCCGGGGCTCTCCTGCACGTAGAGCAGCCACTCGTCGGCGCGGAACGGGCGGTAGAACCACATCGCGTGGTCGAGGCTCGCGACTTGATACCGCGGGTCGGCCCAGATGATGCCGTGCGGGATCTGCGCCGTGTCGAGCAGCGTCAAGTCGGACGCGTACGCGACCACGCACTGGTGCAGCAGCAGCGAGTCCGGGAGCTTGCCGCGCGCACGGATCCACACCATCTGGCGCGCAGCGGTGGAATCCTCCGGCTTGACGTAGCGCAGCTCGATCGGCCGGTCGCGCAGCAGCCACTGCCGGATCTGCTCGGGCACCTGTCCCATGCGCTCCTTGATCCAATCCCACTGCTCCATGGAATCGGGGTCGGGCACCGCGGGCATCGGTACCTGGTGCACGGGGCCATCCTCGACCTTCTGGAACGACGCCGACAGGTGGAAGATCGCGCGCCCGCGCTGGATCGCGACCACGCGCCGCGTGGAGAAGCTCTTGCCGTCGCGGATGCGGTCGACCTCGTACAGGATCGGGATCTTGGGGTCGCCGGCGCGGAGGAAATAGGCGTGCAGCGAGTGCACGACGTTGTGCTCGACGGTGCGTCCCGCGGCGACCAGCGCCTGCCCCGCCACCTGCCCGCCGAACACCCGCTGCCGGTTCTCCTGCGGGCTCCGCCCGCGGAAGATGTTCACCTCCAGCTCCTCGAGGTCGAGGAGGTCGATCAGCCGGTCGAGGACTTCCTGCATCCGGGGCAATCTCCGACAATGCCGCCGCCAAGGAAAGCCGCGCGCCGGGTGTCCGGTGCCGGCCTCTGCTTCGGCCCGCCGCGCGTCGACCCTGGAGGGGGTGCGCCGCTTTCGTATGGTCGCCGGCTGTCCTAAGACCGACGCGCCTCGCCGCTTTCGGCGAGCGCCAAAACCGGGAGGTTGCCGTGGCGGACGACGTGAGCAGAGAAGACGGTCGGGCGGAGCTTCGGGACGCGCGCGCGGAGCGGCGCACGCTGCTCAAGCTGCTCGCCGGCACCGCGGCCGGCGCGGCATTGCTGCGCGCGGGCCGGGCACGCGCCAAGA
>JAIEPK010000592.1 GCA_019749875.1 Candidatus Binatia bacterium
ATCCGCGGCAGCTTTCGCAAGCTTCGCGCGCCGCCGCAACCCGTGCGGCGACGCGACGCACGGGCAAAGAAAAAGGGCGGTGGTCTCGCGACCACCGCCCTCTCGTCGGAGACGATCAGCCGATCACGGGCAGTCGTTCTCGTTGTTGATGTCGTTGTTGGCGTCGTTGAGCGCCGTCGCGAGCTGCGTGAGCACGAAGCCCGCCACGTTCATCGGGAGCGGGGTCTTGGTGGCCTTCGCGTACGCCTTGTCGATGCAGGCGTTGAAGTTCGCATCGCCCACACCGGCGGTCGCGCCCGCGTTCAGCGAGCAGGCCGTGGTGGAGTCGTCGTTGCCGCCGTCACCCTTCTTGTTCTTGTAGTCCGTCTCGCACGCCAGCTGGCACTTCTGGATCGCGGCCGCGTAGCCGGCGATCGTCTTGTTCAGCGTGGCCTGGCACTTCAGCGGATCGGCGTTCATGCCGCACTCGCCGAACGCGCTGAGGAGGGTCGCCAGCGCGTCGATCTGCGGCTTGGTCGAGGCCGGGGTGCCCGCCTGCCACGCGCTCAGATCGGCGTACGGCTGATCGCCCGCCGTGCCGCCGTTCGAGTCGCCCGGGCAGCCGATCGCGGTGTAGCCCGTGCTCGCGGTGAGCGTCTTGGCGCCCTTGAGGAAGTCGAGCTTGCCGTCGCACTTGGCGATGTCGCCGACGAACTTGCCCTTGGCGTCGCCGCCGTTCGTCGCGGCGCCAGTGGCGAGCGTACAATCCGCACTGGGCAGGGTGCTCGACTTCTCGCAGTTCGTCGCAGCCTTCACGAGGCACGACGTGTACCCATGCGTCTGCTTCTGGATGCCGGCGCGCAGCTTCTGCGCTTCGCTCTTCTCGGTCAGGACGAGTGCCGAGGCGTTCAGGCTCGACAGCAGCAGTCCTGCGGCCACGGCGGCCGTGATTCCAATCCCCTTGCGCATGTTCCCTCCAGTTCAGGTGGCAGCGGCACCGACGGGTGCCAGGCAGACGACGTCTGCGATTGCTGTGCGCTCCCCCTATGCGGGCCGTCACGTTGCGGTCAACCGAAAAAGCGCTCGCGATGCGAAAAGTCGCGACGCTGCGCGCACCGGGGCAGATCGCGCGATCTAGACCATTCGGTCGCTTGGCAGACGATTCCATTGCCCGGTCGCGGCACTTGACCGTGCTCGGCGCCACGACGTATCGCCCGAGCGTGGAGCGAGAGCCCGCATCGGCACCGCGCGACAAGCGAGGCGCGGCGCCGCCTCCGCGCGACGACGCGGTGGTCTCACGCCCGCGTGTCGCCGTCGTCGTGCTCGACTGGAACGGCGGCGACGACACGCTCGCCTGCATCGCGAGCGTGTGTGCGAGCCGCTGGCAGCCCCTCGACGTGTGGCTGGTCGACAACGCGTCGCGGCAACCGGTGCTCGACGAGGTCGCACGCCGGCATCCCGGCGTGCGCACCATCGCGAATCCGGCGAACCTCGGCTACGCGGGCGGCAACAACGTCGGCCTGCGCGCGGCGCTGGCCGCTGGGGCCGACTGGGTGCTGGTGCTCAACAACGACGCGCGCCTCGCGCCCGACACGATCGACGAGCTGCTCGCCGTGGCACGGACCGATCCGCGCATCGCCGCGGTCGGGGCGAAGATCCTGCGTCTCGAGCAGCCGGACCGCCTGTGGATGGCCTGGGGCGAGATCGACTACCGGCAGAGCCTGGTCCGCTTGATCGGCGCCGACGAGCGCGACGACGGGCGCTTCGCCGCCGCGCGCGACGTCGCCTGGGTCTCGGGTTGTGCGATCCTGCTGTCGCGCCGCGCCATCGACGCGATCGGCCCGTTCGACGAGGAGTACTTCGCCTACCACGAGGAGGTAGACTGGTGCGCGACCGCGCGCGAGCACGGCCTGCGCGTGGTCTACGCGCCGCGCGCGGTGGTGCTGCACCGCGGCCAGGCGAGCTCGGGCGGTGCGACCTTCGTCAGCCGCCGGCAGTACTTGACGGCGCGCAACATGGTGCGCTTCGTCCGGAAGCACGGCAGCGCGCGCGAGCGCCTGCGCTTCGCGCTGTGGTTCGGTGCGATGCTGCCGCTGTCGTGGGTCAAGCGCAGACTGCAGGGTGAGCACGAGGGCGTGCGGCTCAAGCTCGAAGGTGCCCTCGACGCGCTGCGCGGCCGGCCGATCCCGCGCGCGCGCCTCGGCCTCGACGGCTGATCTCGAAGGCGATGGACCTCAGATCGTTCGCGCGTGGTGGCGCGCTCGGCCTCGCGACGCTGGTGGTCGAAAAGGGCACGGCGCTGCTGCTGGTCGTGGCGCTGGCGCGCGTGCTGAGCCCGCTCGACTACGGCCGCTACAGCTTCCTGATCGCGTACCTGAGCCTGTTCCAGGTACTGGCCGATCTCGGCACGGACACGATCCTGGTGCGCCGCCTCGCGGCGCATCCCGCCGAGCGCACGCGTCTGGTGGCGGGCGCGCTCGGGCTGCGCCTCGCCCTCGCGCTGACGGCGGCCACCGGTGCGATCCTGCTGGCGCCGCTCGCAGCCGACGCGGGCGA
>JAIEPK010000460.1 GCA_019749875.1 Candidatus Binatia bacterium
GCTCGCCGTGCCGGACCTGCTGCGGGCGTTCGACGCAGTGTCGAGGCAGGTGCCGCTGCGCGAGGTGGCGCGACGCGAATCGGGCGGCGCGCACTTCTTCCTGCTCGCGGTCGAGCGGCCCGAGAGCTCCGCCGCCGGCGCACCGGCGCGGAGCCCGCGGGCGGCGCTGCGCGTTCTCAGGTCCGGTCGAGCGTGATCGAGACGTCGATGAAGGTGAGGTCGTTCAGCGCGTTGCTGGTCGACTGCTTGCCCTTGCGCGAACCGAACACGAGGCGATCACCCTGCAGCACGGTGAGCCCCGTGCGGTACAGGCGTCGCTGGCGGGTCTTGTGCCACTTCGCGACCAGCTTCTTCGACCAAAGCGGGTAGGCCTTGCCGGCGCGTACCACGAAGACGTCGGCGACGGCGTTGTCGCCGCGCGTCGACTCGAGCCACAGCGTCGCGGAGATCTCGATCTGACCCGTCGCCGGAGCGGTCCACACGAGCGCACCGCCGCGCGTCTCGCTCGGCCAGACGAGGTTCGGTCCCGCGCCCGGAGCGCTCACGCCGGCGACGGTCTCGGCGCCGACGAAGGCGCCGAGCGCCGGGACGTCGGGGTCGGCGTCGGCGGTCCCACCCCCGGGACCATGCTGCCGACGTCGAGGCCACCGCCGGCAGCGGACAGGTCGTACGTCGCATAGTTCCAGGCGCCGACGCCGGGACCATCGCGGTAGAGGTCGCGCGCCCCGTAGTAGAAAGTCCGCGTCGGCGAGGGCGGCTGCGCCGACAGATCGAGCTCCCACCAGGTCGCGTAATACAAGCGCCCGCCGGGTTGCCGGGCCGTCGTCAAGTAGATCCGCTCTGGATGCTTGCCGTCCGTGTAGCCCGAATGCCACGTCGCGTAGAACGAGGCGGGATGGTCGAGGAGCAAGGTCTTCTCGTTGAAGCCGCTCTCGAGCGCGGCGGCGGTCTGGCCCGGGAGCTTCGCGGTCCGCGCGCAGATCGCGCGAAAGACGTCGCACGAGTAGACCATCAGAAAGCGGTTCAGGTAGGCGCTGAACGCGATCTTCGGCGCGCCGTCCAAGGCCTCCATCTGCGCCAGCGGTACTGCGTTCCCTTCGGCACCCCACCTCGTCACGGGGCCCGTCCAGTACTGATACGAGCCACGGGACGCGACGTTCTTCTCGTCGACGCGCGCGACTTGCAGTCCCGAGCTGGCGTCGATGCGGAAGGTGTAGACGAATCCGCCGACCTTCAGCGGACTGATGTAGTAGGTCCAGTCGCCGTCGGTACCTTCCCGGACCGGCCCGAAGTCGTCGGTGGTCGGATTCGTCAAGCGCCCGAGCCCGATGCCGTAGCCCGTCGTGTGTCCCTGCACGTTGCAGGGTGGGTACTCGTACTGGATGCCGAAGAAGAAGTAGAGCTTCGAGTCGGCCTCGAAGATCTGGTTGGGCCAGAACAGGCACTCGTTGTTGGCCCTGTTCGGCTGCAGCGCGGCGAGCACCACTCCGTCCGCGTTGTGGCGCACCGTCAGATCGACCCCTTTGTCGGGCCGGCGCAACGGCGCGCGGCCGATCGTCCCGGTGCGGGCGCCGAACGGCTCGTCGTACTTGCTGTAGAAGCCGTCTCCGTTGCCGTCGATCAGCAGGTCCCCGGTCGACCAGTAGGCCGTGCTGCCGACCACGAAGCTCGACGCCCCGTCGAAGCCGATGAGCTTCTGGTCGTTGCCCGATGCGGGGACGCGGCTCACCAGACGGGCGCGCGACGCGTAGACCTTCTCGAACGGGGCCGGGCCGGCGTGTGCGTGCGGGATGCTTCCGGAGATCGACGTTCCGGCCAGCAGGGCAAGCGACGTCAAGCACACTCGGCGAAGGACTCCGCCGCACGTGCGGGCCTGCGTTGGCGCGGATCGCGCGGGGACGGGTAGCGGCATGGCGGAGATCCTTTCCGGGGGGCGGGGGCCGAGCCGCGCAGGCCGGTCGACCGCGTCGTGTCGCCGCCATAGACTCTGCTCCGCCTCGCAGTCAATGCCGGTCCGTCTGCATGCGGCGCGGCCATGCGCACGCGAGCCACGAGGTGTGCGTCACCCGATCGCGAAGCGACCGCCGGAGCGGATCGAACGTGCCGGGTGGACCCGGTTGACCGGTCTCGGCGCTGCGCGCTAGCTGACGGCATCCGTCCCTCCCGCCGATCTCGCCTGCCCGCCCGAGCTCTGCTGCCGCTCGTCCTGCTGGTCGTCGCGTGCGTCGCTGCCGCCGACACCGGCGACGAGGCAGGAGCGCGGCTCGCCGCCGAGCTGGGCTGCGCGGGCTGTCACGCCGGCCTCGACGTCTCGGTGGAAACGCGGGGGCGTGCACCGGATCTCGCCTTCGCCGGAGCGCGCTGGCAGCCCGGCTACCTCTTCGCGTACCTGCGCGACCCGCAGCGCGTGCGGCGTCACGTCGGCGCGTCGCGCATGCCGGACTTCCGGCTCACCGAGGAGGAGGCGCTCGCGCTGACGCTCTTCCTCGCGGCGCAGCGCGCCACGCCAGCGCCCCCCGACGCCGCTCGCGCGGCCGCAG
>JAIEPK010000009.1 GCA_019749875.1 Candidatus Binatia bacterium
AACAAGAAAGGGTTTTTCCGTCGTCCGGCGTCAAGCGCACGCTGCGTACTGCTCGAGCGACCACGCCGGACGGCGGAAAGGCCCGGTTGAACTGAATCGCTGAGCTCTGGCGGCTCAGCTCTATGGGGATTGTTCCGATTGCTTCGTGCCGCAGGGCATCAGTAGCGACCGGAAGTCCGGTGCGAGGCAAGGCGCGGCCGCCCACCGAGTACGTCGGCCGATCCTCGTTGGCTTCGCTCGGGTGTCGAATTCCGTGCGGCAGACGAAGCACCACGTCGCACGAGAGTGCTCGCGCACGGATCTGACGCCAGCAGTGAAGAAGCTCATCGTCGTTCGTCAGGAGCTGTCCAGGGCACGCGGGCGCACGATCGCCAGGATCGCGACGATCACGAGTTCCTGCCCACAGGTCGGGCACGTTCGGGCGGGCGACGCTGCCACCTCGCGACTCGCCGGAGAGGCCGCTCGTTCCTGCGCGATCGCCTCGCACGCCGGCAGCGCAGCGAGCGCCGCGCGTGCACGCGGGAGCTTCGTTCGCCGCTGGCAGTTCGCGAGCAGCCCGTAGTGCCGGATCCGCATGAAGCCCTTCGGTAGGACATGCTGCAGGAAGCGCCGCAGAAACTCCGCGCCACCGAGCGTCATCTCCTTCGTACGGCTCCCGTCGGCGTAGTCCTTGTACTGGAAGCGCACCACGCCCTCGCCCACGTACGAGAGACGCCGGTTCGAGATCGCCACGCGATGCGTGTAGCGGCTCAGGTACTTCAGCACGCGCTCCGGCCCACCAAACGGCGGCTTCGCGTACACCACCCACGACCGACTTCGCAGGCCCACCGCAAAGCGCCGCCAGCATCGCGCGTCTTCGAGCGTCTCGTCCAATCGCAGCGCCCCGCGCGCTCGCAGCTCCGCGAGCCCAGCGAGATACTTGCCGCGAAACACCACGCTCATTGCTCGCACGGGGAAGAGAAACGCTCGACGTCGTCGCTTCACCGATCGCCAGCGCTCGCCGTCCGCCGTCAATCCGCCGCCGCTCACCACGCTGTGCACGTGGAAGTGCTCGCCGAGCGTCTGCCCCCACGTGTGCAGCACCATCGTGATCGCTGGCTCGGCGCCGAGGTACTTCGGGTCCCGCGCAAACTCGCGCAGCGTCGCCGCGGCCGCGCGAAACAGCAGATCGTAGAGCGGCCGCCGATTGGCGCGCACCAGCCCGCGCAGCACATCCGGCAGCGTGAAGACCACGTGGAAGTAGCTCACCGGCAGCAGCATCGCGCGCTCGCCCGCCATCCAGCGTGCACGCTCTGCTCCCTGACACTTCGGGCAGTGCCGATTGCGGCAGGAGTTGTACGCGATCCGCTCGTACCCGCAGCCCCGACACGCTTCCACGTGCCCGCCCAGCATCGCCGTCCGGCAGCCTCCGATCGCTCGCAGCACCTGCCGCTCGCGACCGCTCGCTCCCAGCATCTCTGCACCGTGCGCACGCACCACGTCCGCCACCTCGTACGGCGGACGTCTCGCGACCGATCCCTCTCCCGCCGCCCGCTCGGGCGGCGCGCTCATCTACAGCTCGAGCTGATCGAGCGGCGACTTCTGCGCCGACAGCCTCGGCCCGCCCACGTGCAGGTACCGCATCGTCGTCTGCACGCTCGCGTGGCCCATCAGCCGCTGCAGCGTCGCCAGGTCCGTTCCCGCTTCGAGCAGGTGCGTCGCAAACGCGTGCCGCAGCGCGTGGATCCCGCCCTGCTTCACGATCCCCGCACGCGCCTTCGCCCCGTAATACAGCTTCTGCGCCGTCGTGATGTCCATCGCGCGCCGGTGATCGTGGCGCTGCGCAAAGACCCAGACACCCTTCTGCGCGTAGTTCGCCCGGTACCGCTCGAGCAGCTCGCGCACCCGACGCGGGAAGATCGTGTATCGGTCCTTCTGGCCCTTGCCCTGCTCGACTCGAATCAGCCCACGCTCCCAGTCGAAGTCCCCCGGTCGCAGGCTCACCACCTCGCTCACCCGCAGCCCACCGCCGTACGTCGTCACCAGCAGCAGCTCCTCCCGCAGCGTCTGCGTCGCCCGGATGATCCGCGCCACCTCGTCCCGACTCAGGATCTCCGGCAGCCGCTGCGGCTGCCGCGCAATCGGCACCAGCAACGACGCGCGCTCCCGCCGCAGTGTCACGCCGTAGAAGAAGCGCAGCCCGCACCGGATCTGTTGGCACGTGCTCGACGACAGCCTCCGCTCCTCGCGCAGGTACAGCAGGTACTTCTTGATCTCCTCGTCGCTCAGCAGGTCCGGTCGCTTCCCGTAATGCTTGACCAGACCCACTACCGCCGACAGGTACGCCTCCTCCGTTCGCGGCGACAGGTTTCGCACCCGCATGTCCGCCATCATCCGATCGCGCAGCTCGCCCATCTCGACCTCCGTCAGCTCGCGTGGTGACCGACATGGTCACCGCCACCGAGCCTAAGCCGGAGGTCACTGCTGCGCTGTCGCGTTCTCGTTCGGCGAACATTCTACCCGTCAAGTCAGCTTTAGCGCCCCACCGCGTCAGCGGTTTAGTTCAAC
>JAIEPK010000249.1 GCA_019749875.1 Candidatus Binatia bacterium
CAGACGCGAGCCCGGCCGCGTCCCGGCCTTGCCCAGCCGGCGCCGGGCCTCGTCACGCGATCTCCAGTACGGCCCCGGCCCGTGCTCAGGGCGCTTCGTACGCCCCGACGTCGCACGGGCGGCGGCGCCGCACGCCGCGCTGGTCGGCGCGCGTGCACCAGTTGCCGTCCGTGATTGCGGCGGTAGCCGGACTGCCCGGCAGCAGCGCGTGCGTCCGCGTGAAGCCGCCGTTGTCGCCCAGCGGGGCGAGTCTCGCGTCGAACCCGACGAGGTCGGCGTTGCGTCCGGGAAGCAGCGTGCATCCGACCGGCGAGGCCACGAGGTTGAAGCCTCCGGAGCGCACCGTACCGGCGCAGTCCTGGCCGTTGCCGTCGAGGATCGTCGTCGCGACCGGCCCGCACGCCCCGTAGAGGCAGGACAGACCCGCGCCGGTGTTGCCCGCAATCGTGCTCCCCTCGACGTCGAGCCTGGCCTCGTCCGGACCGGCACCGACGACGAAGAGCACGCCGTTGCCCTCGTTGCCGGACACCGTGCTCGCGCGCATGACCACCGCGGCCTCGGACGCCCACAAGGCCGCCGCGAAGTCACCCTGGGTGTTCGCGTTGCCGCTGATCGTCGAGCGCACGATCTGCACCAGGCGCGCGCCGTCCACGCGGATCCCGCCAGGATACGACGCGACGGGAGCCTTCCCGTTGCCGCTGACGTCGAGTCGATGATGGTCAGCTCCGCTCGAGAGATTGCGAACGGTCGCGTCTCATAGCGGATGCCGATGGCGCCGTTGCGCGCGATCGTGCTGCGCCGGATGGTGAAGGGAGCGCCACCGCCGCTGAGCCCGTCGTTCCGGTTGCGCACCAGGCGGCTGTCGGTGAGCGACAACCGGCACGACCCCGCATGAACGGCGTCGTCGTTCTCGATGAACGTCGTTCGCGCGATGTCGAGCGCCCCGTCCGAGCACTCGATGCCCGAGTCGTTGTGCTCGAACCTGCTCGCCAGGATCCGTGCCGTCGCCCCCTGTTCGATGGTCAGCGCGACGAGGCTGTCGGTGAAGCGTACGCGCTCGAGCGTCACCTGTGCTCCGTGCGAGATCATCAGCGCGAACAGGCCGCCGCTCACGGTCAGGTCCGACAGGTGGAGACGCGTTCTAGGACCCGAGACGCGCAGGATGTCGTAGGTCACGCCGTGCGCCGCGAGCACCGTCGCATCGGCGCCGGCACCTCGAATCGCGAGCGTGCGACCGGTCCCGATCTCCGCCGTCGTCGAGTAGACGCCGGCCGCGACGTCGATCGTCGCGACGCTGGGGGCAGCCGCGATCGCCTCGGTGGCAGAGACGTAGCAGCCGCCGGCGCCGGAAGGGTCGACGCAGATCTTCGCTGCGACGCTGTGCGTCCCCGTCCCGAGGACGAGGAGGAGGGCTGCGAGGATGGCGGTGGTCGGTCGCATGGGTGGCTCACCTCGTGTCGGGTGGAGAAGAGAGCACTGCAATACGAGCTAGCTTCGGCAGCGTCGAGCCCGACGACGCGCGCCGGCTGTCAGCGGCGGCGTCAACCGTTCGCCGCTGGCTCGTCCCACAGCCGCAGGATCCCCGACTGGCTCGCGGTCGCCATCAACGTGCCGTCCTGCGCGAAGATGTGCATGCGCCCGTGCACGAAGCCGGAATGCACGCCGTGGATGCGGATGTCGCAGCACATCCATTCCGTCGCGCAGAGCTTGCGGATGCGGATCGTGTTGTCGAGGCTGTTGGCGCCGGCTTGACGGCCGAGCGCATGGCCGGTTGCCGATGGCACGTAGTCGGCGATGATCGCGAGCAGCCCGGAGGTCACCCGACGTGGCTCGGCGGGCCGGGCCCACAGCACGGCATGGCCGTCACGGCTGAGCTCGCCCGTACGCGCGGCGCCGTAGCGGCCTTTGGCGACGCGCATGTCGAACTGATGGTGCAGGTCGGCGGTGTCCTGGTCGAAGTGCGGCATCGGCTCGCACGCGGACGGCGGCGGCACGGACGGCATCTCCGCCCACTGCGCCGACACGTCCTGCGGGTGCGCGCCGAGCGCCGCGTTCACCGTCAAGATCTCGCGGTCGCCGACGTGCCCGACGACGCGCGCCTGCGTCACGTGCTTGCCCTTCATCGGCACGATGACGTCCACGTCGACGTACTCGCTGGGCTTCGCGTACGAGAGGTACTGCGCCGTCGCCCAGATCGCGGGGCGTCCGGTGGTGCGCTCCATCGCGGCGATCGAGGCTGCGAGCCCGGCACCGCCGAAGAGGAACTTGCCGCCCGGCGGGCCGACGCAGATGCGCGTCTCGACCGGCAGCACCCAGCGGTGCGGGTTGTGCGTCTCGCGGAGGTCGAAGAGCTCGGCCGCCTTGGTGGAAGGGACTTCTGGCATGACGGTGCGACAGCGTACGCGACGCGGCGCGCGAATCCAGCCCTGCCGGCGAGATGCGCCGCGGTGCGCGCCGCCCGCGTGCCGGGCGTGGGGCAAGGCGGGCTTCGGTGCCCGAGCGCGGGCGTGCTATCGCGACCGCATGCGACGGAGCGCACGTCCTCGCG
>JAIEPK010000317.1 GCA_019749875.1 Candidatus Binatia bacterium
CGGGCGAGTGCTCGGACGCTGATCGGGCGCGAGGCGCCGCTCGCCGAGCTGCGCGCGGCGCTCGAGCGTGTCGGTGCCGGCCGCCGGCAGGTGATCTTCGTCACCGGCGAGGCCGGGATCGGGAAGACGGCCCTCCTCGACGCGTTCCTCGAGGAGGCCGGCCGACGCGGGCACGTTTGGATCGCGCGCGGCCAGAGTCCACCGCAGCAGGGCGTCGGCGAGGCGTACCTGCCGGTGCTCGAAGCGCTCGACGGGCTGTGCCGGCGTCATGGCGGTGCCGCGCTGATCGCGGAGCTCGGCCGTCGCGCGCCGACGTGGCTGCTGCAGATGCCGTCGTTGCTCGACGAGGCACAGCGCGCACGCGTCCTCGCGCAGAGCCTCGGCGCCACCCCGCAGCGCATGCTGCGCGAGATGGTCGAGACCGTCGCGTCGGTCGCCGCGGACGTTCCGCTCGTGCTCGCCTTGGAGGACCTGCACTGGTCGGATCCCGCGACGCTGGACCTCGTGTCGGCGCTCGCGCGTCGTCGCGAGCCGGCGCGGCTCCTGCTGCTCGTCACCTACCGTCCGGCGGAGGTCATCCTGCGGCAGCATCCGCTGCGTGCGCTCAAGCTCGATTTACAACTTTACGGCTTCGGCTCGGAGCTGTCGCTCGAGTTCCTGTCCGAGCCCGAGGTCCGTGCCGTGCTCGCCGTGCGCTTCGGCGACGACGTCGCCGCGGCCTTCGCTCCCCTCGCGTATCGCTGGAGCGACGGCAACCCGCTCTTTCTCGCGACCATCGGCGACCATCTGCTGGCGAGCGGCCTCGTGGCGCCGAGCGGTGACGGCTTCGTCGCAGGACGCCCGTCTGCGGGAGCGACGCTCGAGATCCCCGAGAGCCTGCGCCAGATGGTCGAGAAGCGCATCGAGCGGCTGCCTGCGGACGAGCGTGCCGTGCTCGACGCCGCGAGCGTGGCCGGTGTCGAGTTCTCGTCCGCCGCCGTCGCGGCAGCGCTCGAGCGCGATCCGATGGAGGTCGAGGATCTGCTCGCGGGGCTCGGACGCCGGGCCGAGCTGGTGCGCGCGGTCGATCCCGAGGAGCGTCCCGACGGCAGCATCGTGAGCCGTCTTCGCTTCGTGCACGCGCTCTACGCGGAGGTGCTCTACGACGGCATCGCGCCGACGCGGCGTGCCCAGCTGCACCGCCGGATCGCGATCGGCGAGGAGCAGAGCCACGGTGCGAGAGCCGACCGCATCGCGGCGGCCCTCGCGCTGCACTACGAACGTGGACGCGATCCCGCGCGCGCCGTCGCGCATCTGCGCTGCGCCGCGGAGAACGCGGCGCAGCGCTCCGCGCGGCGCGAGGCGGTCGCGCATCTCTCGCGTGCGCTCGAGCTCTTGCCGCGCCTGCCTGCTGCCGAGCGGCTGGACCTCGAGCTCGCGATCCGCGAGCGGCGCGGCCTGCACAGCCATGCGATGGGCGATCTCGACGG
Organism: Candidatus Binatia bacterium; assembly: GCA_019749875.1. Classification (GTDB taxonomy): domain Bacteria; phylum Desulfobacterota; class Binatia; order UBA12015; family UBA12015; genus VGTK01. Next base: position 1,470 of record JAIEPK010000317.1, read on the forward strand.
TGCGTCCGCCGAGCTGGCGACGCTCGCGGAGCTGGCGCACGCGCACGGCCGCACCGACGTCGAGGTACGCGCGCTCGTCCACCGTGCGACCGCGCTCTTCCTGCTCGATCGAGCCGCGAGCAACGAGGTCTTCGCCCGGGCTCGGGTCGCGAGCCGCGCTCTTCCCGACCCCACGCTCGCGCTGCACCTGCAGAGCCTCGCGGCCTACAACCGGCTGCGGACGCGCGGCTTCCGTGCCGACGACCGTGCTGCGTGCGCCGAGGCGGTGCGCGTCCTGTCGGAGCGCGACGAGCGAGCGCTGCTGGTCGCGCACCTCGGCCGCAGCGCGCTGTTCGCCGACGTCGCTGGGGACTACGCCGAGGCGCAGGCGCTCGCGACGCGCGGCCTCGCGCTCGCGGTCGAGACCGGCGACTTCTTCGAGCACCTGTTGTCGCGCTACTCGCAGGCCTGGTCGCTGCTGCACCAGGGCGCGTGGGGCGAGCTGGAGCAGGGGCTCGCCGAGGAGATCGAGCTCGCGCAGCGCAACGATCACCCGCTGTGGGCGAGCGTGTTCCAGCTGCAGCATGCCTGGCTGCTCGTCGAGGCAGGCGCCTTCGCGCGTGCCGAGCCGCTGTGCGACCGCGCGCTGGCAGCCGGGCGCGATGCCGGTCACGCCCTCTCCCGCACGCTCGGCCACCTGCTGCGTGCGATGGTCATGGTCGGCACGGGACGCGTCGCGCAAGGCCGTGCGGAGCTGCGGGAGATCGACCAGGGGCTGCCGGTGGATGGCCTGGCGGTCGAGCCGATCCTGCAGCCGTCGCTCGCCATCGTTCGTGCCGAGGTCGAGCTCGCCGACGGCAGCGCCGACGCGGGAGCTGCCGCAGCGGCAGCCGCGCAGCGGGCGCTCGATCTCACGGCGGAGAGCGGTGAGCGCACGATCCGCGTGCACGCGTACCGCATCCTCGCGCAGGTGGCGCTGCGCGCCGGCAAGGCTGCCGACGCCGAGCGCGCCATCGACCGCGCGCTCGGCGACCTCGCGGCGGGCCCCGCACCGCTCGCGGCCTGGCGGGCGTATGCGGTCGCGGCGGAGATCGCCGTCAAGCGCAA
>JAIEPK010000369.1 GCA_019749875.1 Candidatus Binatia bacterium
GCTGGTCGACGCGCTCGCGGCCGGCGGGACGTGGGCCGTGGTCGCGTGGTGCGAGACCGATCCGATCACCGGCTGCGTCGTCGTCGCGGCGGAGCTGCCGCGCGTCGCGGATCCCGTGTCGTTCGAGGCTCTGCTCGGCGTCGTCGGCGACGCCGCCGGCGACGCCGGGCTCGGCGCGCTGATCCTGCGCGGTCACCCGCCCCCGGTGGACGCGACGGTCGCGTTCAGCGCGCTCACGCCCGACCCCGCGGTGCTCGAGGTGAATCATGCGCCCGCTGCCGACGCGTCGGGCTTCGCGCACGCGATGCGCGAGGTGTTCGCGGCGGCGCACGCGGCGGGGCTCGAGCCGTACCGTCTGCAGTACGACGGCAACGTCGGCGATTCCGGCGGTGCCGGGCACTTGACGCTCGGTGGTCCGTCGCCCGCGGCGAGCCCGTTCTTCGTGGCGCCGCGGCTGTTGCCGCGGCTGATCCGCTACCTGAACCGGCATCCGGCGCTGTCGTACTGGTTCTGCCGCTTTCCCGGCGGCTGCGGGCAGTCGCCGCGCACCGACGAAGGGACCCGCGAGAGCTTCGCCGAGCTCGAGCTCGCGCTGGCACGGCTCGATCGCGAGCCGGCGGTCGAGCCGTCGCTGCTCGCGCGTACCATCGCACCGTTCCTGGTCGATCCGTCCGGCAACCCGCACCGCAGCGAGCTCAACGTCGAGAAGCTGTGGAACGACGCGCTGCCCGGACGCGGTCATCTCGGCCTGGTCGAGTTCCGCGCCTTCGGCATGGCGCGCAGCGCCGACGTGCTCACGGCGCGCGCCTGCCTGCTGCGCGCGCTCGCGGCGATGCTCGCCCGCGTCGAGGTCTCGCACGGTCTCGAGCGCTGGGGCGACGACCTGCACGATCGCTTCGCGCTGCCGTTCCACCTGCGTCGCGACCTGCTCGCGGTGGCATCGGATCTCGCCGCCGCCGGCCTCGCACTGCCGCCGCCGGTGCTGGATCTGCTGCTCGCCGACGAGGCGCGCACGCTCGCGACGGTCGCGATCGACGGCTGCACGCTCGAGATCGAGCAGGCGGTCGAGTTCTGGCCGCTGGTCGGCGACGTCGCCTCGCAGGAGGGCGGCGGCTCGCGTCTGGTCGATCCGAGCACCACGCGTCTGCAGGTCACGTTGCGGGTGACGGAGGGCGCGCGGCACTCGCTGCACGCGTGGCGGCTCGGCGCGGAAGGGCATCTCGTGCGGCTGCAGGACGAGCACGACGCGCATGGGCCGCTCAAGCTCGGCGCCGTCCGCTACCGGACGTTCCTGCCCGGCGTCGGGCTGCACCCATCGATCCCGGCGCTGCCGCAGCTGCGCTTGACGCTGCAGCGCGCGGGTGCGGCCGACGGGCTCGAGGTCGTGGTGCACGGCTGGCGCCCGGACGGCGAGGCGTATGACGGCCTGCCGGCCGATCTCGAGGCCGCCGCGGCGCGACGCCGCGAGCGCGTGGTCGCACGGCGCGTGATCCTCGAGACGCCGCTGCTGCCGCCGCCGACGGCGGCCACGACCGCATGGGCGCTCGACCTGCGCGCGCTGTGAAAGGGTCGAGCGAGCGCTGCGTGCCGCGCTCGCCGTGAGGCGCGCGCGGTACGCTCAAGTTCCCGCATCCGACGGTCGTAGCTGGGGCATGAGAGTCGGCGGACGGGGCCTGATGTGCGCGTGCGCCGTGCTCGTCGCGTGGGCGGCCGGCGGCGCGGCTGCGCAGACGGGAGCCGGCGGCGGGTCTCTCGGAGGCGGCGCGAGCAACGCCGTGACCGGCATGCAGGGCGCGCTGATGGCCGACGAGACCAGCCGCCAGCAGGTGCTGTCGCTGCAGGACGACCCGCAGATCCGCGCGATCCTCGACGATCCGGCGACCATGCGCGCGGTGCAGTCCGGCGACCTGAACGCGCTCATGAACGACCCCAAGCTGCGCGCGCTGCTCGACCATCCGACCGTGCGCGCGCTCGTCGAACAGCAGACGCGCTGAACGGCCGGCCTCGGCGTGCGTGCGTGCGTGCGCGCGCGGCGCGACGTCTGCCGGCGGCTCGCCCGCTGAGGCCACGATTCGCGCCGTTCGCGCGGTGGCGTCGTCCGAACGAGAGAGCGACGCCATCGTGCGCTTGACTTCCGACCGCGCGCACCGGAACGCTCGCTGGATTGCCGTCGCGTCCGCCGTGCACAGCGCGGCCTCCCGCCGCCGACCGAGACCCCGTCGCATGATCCCCACATGAGCCAGCTCCGCTTCGCCGTCGCGCTCGGGCTGTCGCTGCTGCTGCACGGGATCCTCGGCCTGCTGCTCTACTTCGACGTGTCGGGTCCGGGCGGCGGCTTCGGCATCGGCGCAGGGCCGGGAGTCGGGGTCGGGCAGGGCGGCGGCATGGGGCTCGGCAAGGGCAAGAAGCGGCAGATCTTCGCCTTGAAGGACGTCGCGGCGAAGCCGGCGCCGCCGAAGCGCGGGCGGATGGAAGACCGGCTCGCGCAGGTGACGGCGCCGAACGCGCCGGTCAACTCGCGCATCGCGCTCGCCGGGGACTTGCCGGTCGCGCTGCCG
>JAIEPK010000601.1 GCA_019749875.1 Candidatus Binatia bacterium
CAGGCTCCCGCCCGCTCAGCGCGCCGCGCGCGCGTACGCACGCGCCTGCTTCGCGAGCGCCGCATCGCGATCGTCGAGCGCGTCGAGGACGCGCCGCGGCAGCGGACGCTGCCCGAGGAAGATCCAGCGCAGACGGTCCCGCACCTGCGGCTCCGGGTCGTTCAGGTGCCCGAGGACGGTCATCAGCACCGGCTCCGGCAGCGGCAGGCGGCGCGACAGCGCGTGCGCGGCCCAGACGCGCAGGATGGGATCGTCGGCGTCGAGCGCCGCCAAGAGGCGCACGCTCACCTGCTGATCCGGCGGCGCCAGGCACGACACGAGACGGATGCCTTCCGGGTCGCGGAACAGCGCGTCGGGCAGGTCGGCCGAGCGGAACTCGCCGCCGATCTGGACGTGCTTCGGCACCTCGCAGACGACGTCGACGACCTCGTTGTCGAGCGGGCGCAGCAGGAGCTGCCGCGTGCCGTCGATCGCGAGCTGGCGGAAGCGAGCCGTTTCGAGCCAGCCCATCTGCACCGCGAAGCGACCGAGCTCGAGCTGCAGCGCGGACACGTCGAGCTGCAAGACCAGCGACCGCACGCGCTCGCGCGCCTCTGCGTTGGCACGGATCTCGTCGTAGAGGCGGCGCTCGTCGCCCTTCATCTTCTCGGCAGGGTGCCGGTCGATGAACACCTGGATGCTCGGCACGAACGCCAGCAGGTCGGGGCGCGCGACCAGATCGCGCACGATCTCCAGACGCCGCTCGACCGGCAGGCTCTCGTCGTAGAGCGCGCAGATCAGGTCGCGATCGCGCGCCGCGGCCTCGTCGTCGGCGAGCCCCGTCACCTCGACGAGGCTCGTGCCCTTGAACGCCGCGAGCAGCGCGCGGTTCGACTCGCCGTGCGCGGCGCGCTCGAGGTGCTGCCGGTAGTCGCCCACGGTGTCGAAGTAACGCTCGAGCATCGGGGCGGTGTATTCGCCCTTCGGCGCCGCCGACGCGAAGCCGTAGATGCGCGGCACGCCGGCGAACACGCGGCGCAGGGCCTCGCGAAACGCGGGCCCGAGCGGGCCGTAGCGCATCGCGACCACGCGCTCCGCCTGCGCGCGGTCGAAGCCGTGGTCGAGCAGCACCTGCAGGTAGACCTGCGGCCCGCGCATGTCGATGTCCTTGGTCGCGAGCGTGTTGCACGCGAGCAGGAAGACCTCGCGTGGATCGTGGAACAGGCCGTCGCAGCGCGCCTTGCAGGACGCCTCCTCCATCTCCTGCAGGCTCAGCGAGCGGCCGCAGCTGCCGAAGAAGCGTCCGGCGAACTCGGCGGTGATCACCACCATGTCGCACTTCACGTCGCGCCGGCAGACGGTGTGGATCCAGCCGCCGCACTCCTCGACGCTGGTCCCGGCGGGCGGCACTTCGCTCTGGCCGAGGAGCGGCGGCGGGCTCAGGTCGACGAACTGGAAATCCTTCGCCGGCAGGCGGCTCGCGAACACGTCCATCTCGTGCGGGCTCTGCAGGCGGAAGCCGCACACCACCAGGCGCTCCCCGTTCGCGCGCGCGACACGGACCGGCACGGCCGTCAGGGAGACGGCGACCAGGCCGGCCACGAGCAGCGATCGTCGGCGCACGCGGCTGATTGGCATTCCGCTGCCGGGGAAGCTACCCGTCGAGCTGCCGCGGCGCCTCACGTCCGAAGGTTGGGCAGGGCCGGTCGCGGGGAGGAGGATCGGCCCGATGGGGAGCTGGGCGGCGGTACGGGGAAACGAGCGTGCCCGTGCCTTTCCGTTGCTCGCAGCGACGATCCTCGCCGCCGTGCTGGCGCTGCCGCGCGACGCCGGCGCGGGCCTCGCGACCGCCGATCTGGCGCGCGCCGAGCAGCGATTGTCGCGCGTGTTCCACGAGCACGGCCTCGCCTACCCGCCGCGCGCGGTCACGCTGATCGCGCTCAAGAACGAGGGTCGCCTCGAGCTGTGGGCCGACGGCGGCAGCGGCTCGTGGACGTTCGTGCGCGCCTACCTGGTCCGCGCGACCAGCGGACGGCTCGGACCCAAGCTCCGCCAGGGCGATCACCAGGTGCCCGAGGGCATCTACCAGGTGAGCGCGCTCAACCCGCGCAGCCGCTACCACCTGGCTCTGCGTCTCGGCTACCCGAACGACTTCGATCGCGCGCGCGGCGACGAGGAAGGACGCGACGCGCTCGGCGGCGACATCATGATCCACGGTGACCGCGTGTCCGACGGCTGCCTGCCGGTCGGCGACGACGGCATCGAGGAGATCTTCGCGCTGGCCTCGACGGTCGGCATCGAGGGCGTGTCGGTGGTGGTCGCACCGCTCGACTTCCGTCGCACCGACGTGCGCACGGCGCTGGCGCGCGTCGAGCGTGCGCCGCGCTGGCTGCCCGCGCTCTACACCGACCTGGCGCGCGTTCTCGCCGGCTTCCCGCTCGCCGCCTCGCAGGATCTCCAGGCGCTGCCGCCGCGGCGTCAAGCACGCGGCAAGGTCACGTGCGAGCCCTACGACGCGGCCGACTGCGAGAAGCGCTGCCGCGCGGGCGAGGCCGCGAGCTGCGCCCGCGCCGGCGTGCTCTACC
>JAIEPK010000318.1 GCA_019749875.1 Candidatus Binatia bacterium
GGCGTCGCGCGCCGTCGCCCGCCGCACTCCACGTCGCGAGCGCATCGATGGTCGCCGTGAGCCCGCCGTGCGTGAGGCTGCGGCGGTAGACGACGGCGACGACGCCGTGCAGCGTCGCGGCGCGATCGAGCACGTACACGTCGGCATCGAGTGTCTTCGTGAGACGCCGCAGAGCACGCACGCGTCCGACCTCCGGCCCGCCCACCGTGTGCAACAACGCGGTGATGTCGTCGCGCCGTACGCGGCGAATGCGCTCGGTGGGCTCCGTCCCGGGGGCTGGCATGGCGGGCTCGTCTACCACACGCGTCGCACGTTGTCGTAAAATCGACCGCGCGACTCACGCGTGCCGCGGCTTCCGCCGAAGGTGTGGGAAGCGGGGATCACGGTTGACTTAGAGAGCCCCGGGTCCTTATCGTGACCGCCGATTCGGCGGCCGTCGCAGCGCGGCGCGCGGCGTCCGGACCCACCGGCGGCAAGGGGGATGGCGGAGTCGATGGCCAAGCAAGAAAAGTCCACGGTCAGACCGAAGATCACCATCATCCCTGGGCGTGGCGTTGCCCAGACGATCAACTACCTGCTCGAGGACCGCGACGACCTCGAGTGGCTGGTCGCCGTCGGGCGCAACAAGAACGGCGAGATCTTCTTCTACGACACCGGTGGCGACATCGTCGAAGACCTCGGCACGCTCGACTATCTGAAGCAGCGCATCATCCGCGCCCACTTCGGCGACGAGCCGGAGTGACCGCCGAAGACCGCGCCGGCGCGCAGCGGCGGAGCCGCTACTCGAACGCGTCCGGGCAGAGCGCGACGACGTCCTCTCCGCGCTCGACGAGCGGGACCGCGAACAGCGCCTTGCCGCACGCCGGACCCGCCACGCACTCTCCGCCCTCGGGCTCGTAGAGGGCGCCGTGTGTCGGGCAGAGCAGGTAGGCTCCCGACTCGTCGAAGAACTGGTTCTCCACCCAGTCCATCGTCATCGGCACGTGGCGACACTTGTTGACGTAGGCGCGCAGCGTGCCGCGATAGTTGACCACGAAGCACTCGAGCTGCTGGTCCTTGCACGTCAGAACGAACTTGCGCGACGTGCCGGGTTCGAGCTCGCCGACGCGAAGGATCGCGGTGCCGCCGTCGCTGCAGGGAGAATCGTCGCCCGCGCTCACGTCGCGGTGCTCTAGCGGACCCGCTCGGAGGCCGCCACGCGCTCGTCACCGATCGCTGCGCGCGAGCAGCGGCCGCTGCAGGATCAGGCGCACCAGATCCGTCTGGCTGCGCGCGCCCGTCTTGCGGAACGCGCTCTTCAGGTGCGTGCGGGCGGTCTCGCGCGCGATGCCGAGCTCGGTCGCCGCGTGCTCGAGCCGGCGACCCGCCACCAGCAGCGCGCACAGGCGGCCCTCCGCGTTGGTGAGACCGAGCGCCGAGGCGATCGCGTCGGCCGACGGTCGCGGAAGGTCTTCGGGGTCGTCGATCAGCACGAAGAACCAGCCGCGCCGGCCATCGATGCCCGCGATCTCGGGCGACGAGCACGGCATCGCATGCAGCCACAACGGCGGCCGGGCCTCGCCTCGACGGACCATCACCGCGTCCCGTGCGTTCGTGCGCGCGACGCCGGGCCGGCTCGCGCGCAGCTCCGCCAGCGCTCGGCGCAGCTCCTCCGCCACCTCGGGCCGCAGCATCAGGCGCGGGCCCGCGACGAACGGCTCGCCGCGCTCGGCGAGCAGCGCGGCCTTCCTGTTCGCACGGACGACGTGGCCCTCGGCATCGACCAGCAGGGCGGCGGTAGGCAGCAGCTCGAGCGCATCACCGCCCGCCGCGAGCTGCGCCTCGCCGAGCGCGAGTCGTCGTGCGGCGCGGGTCGAACGTTGCAGATGTGGCACCAGCGTGCGCAGCAGGCGGAGCTCGGCGTCGCCATAGGCGCGCGCGCCGCGCGGGCGGAACACGCCGATGCCGATCGGCTCGCCGCGTGCATCGCGATCGAGCGTCACGCCGATCGACGGTGCCGGCGCGAAGCCTTGCGGCCGCATCCAGTCGGCATAGAACTCCGAGCGCTCGACCGCCGTCGCAGCGATCGTGCCGCCCGCCATCAGCTCGCACGTGCCCGGCGACAGAGCGTCCGAGCGCACGCGGAACGGGTCGAGGAGGAAGTAGTGCTCGGCATACGCGCGCGCGAACGCGGGATCGGTCTCGTGGAACACGACGTGTCCGGGATCACCGTCGCGCGGGTGACGCAGCGACATGCCGAGGCTCGCGCCGCCGAGCGCGTCGGCGAGGCGCGCGAGGAACGCCTCCCAGCGCGTCGGTGCGAGCACGCCGTCGTAGGCGAGCGAGATCAGCTCCGTCGTCACGGACTCCATGCCTGACTCCGTCGCCGATGTTGCCTGACGCGCGCCGTTGCTCAAGCGGTGGCTTCCCGCACCGCGGCGGCGAGCCCCGTGAGCGAGGTCGCCTCGAGCACGCGATCACAGGCCGGCGCGTAGCTCGCGAGCGCGCTGTCGCCGGTGTCCCAGCGGGCGCGCGGCTCGGGCACGACCCACACCACGGCGCGCGCACGGCGGGCGAGCCGGCGCAGGAC
>JAIEPK010000579.1 GCA_019749875.1 Candidatus Binatia bacterium
GCGCCGGCTGCGCGCGGCCGGGCACGAGGCGCTCTTCGCGGGCGGCTGCGTGCGAGACGAGCTGCTCGGCATCGATCCCGGCGACTACGACATCGCGACCTCGGCACCGGCGAGCGTCGTCCAGGAGCTCTTTCCGCGCACGGTTCCCGTCGGCCTGCAGTTCGGTGTCGTGCTGGTGCTGCAGGACGGCGACCCGTTCCAGGTCGCGACGTTCCGCCGCGACGGTGCCTACGTCGACCACCGCCACCCGGTCTCGGTCGAGTTTTCCGACGCACGGCACGACGCCGAGCGTCGCGACTTCACGATCAACGGCATGTTCCTCGACCCCGAAACCGGGCAGGTCATCGACTACGTCGGCGGCCGCGCGGACCTCGCCGCCGGCGTGATCCGCGCAATCGGCGACCCCTTCGCGCGCTTCGACGAGGACCGCCTGCGCCTGCTGCGTGCGGTGCGCTTCGCGGCGCGTTTCGGCTGGGGCATCGAGCCCGCGACGTTCGCCGCGATCGCGCGCCTCGCCCCGACCATCACCGGCATCGCCTGGGAGCGCATCGGCGACGAGATCGTCAAGATTCTCACCGAGGGCAGCGCGCGACGAGGCTTCGAGCTGCTCGCCGACTGCGGCCTGCTCGCGGTGCTGCTGCCGGAGATCGCGGCGCTGCACGGCGTCGCGCAGTCGCCGGACCATCACCCCGAGGGCGACGTCCTGACGCACACCCTGCGCTGCCTCGAGAAGCTCGACCCGGCACGACACGACGAAGCACTGGCCCTCGCGGTGCTGCTGCACGACGTCGCGAAGCCTGCCTGTGCCGAGCGGCATCCCGACGGTCGCATCACGTTCCACGGACACTGCGAGCGTGGCGCGCCGGTCGCAGAACAGATCTGCTTGCGGCTGCGACGCAGCCGCGAGACGGCGGAGCGCGTCGCGTGGCTGGTCGAGAATCACCTGCGTCACGTCCAGGCGTCGCAGATGCGGCTCGCCACCCTAAAGCGCTTTCTCGGACAGCCACGGATCGACGAGCTGCTCGAGCTGACGCGCATCGACGCGCTGTCCGCGTCCGGCGACTTGACGGCGTACTCGTTCTGCATCGCGAAGCGGGCGGAGCTTCTGGCGGAGGAGCCGCTGCCCGAGCCCCTGCTGCGCGGCAAGGACTTGATCGATCTGGGGCACCGCCCCGGACCGCGCTTCCGCGAGATCCTCGAGCGCGCCTTCGACGCGCAGCTCGAGGGCGAGATCACGACGGCCGATTCGGCCCGCGCCTGGTTGCGCGAACGCTACCCCGCCCCCGACCAAGGAGCGTCGGCGTGAGTGAGACGGTCCTCGAGTTGACCGGCATCCGCAAGCGATTCGGCTCGGTACAGGCTCTCGACGGGGTCGACTTCCGCTGTGCGCGCGGCCGGATCCATGCGCTGCTCGGCGAGAACGGCGCCGGCAAGTCGACCTTGATGCAGGTCGTGTCCGGCCTTTACGTCCCGGACGCGGGCGAGATTCGCCTCGGTGGAATTCCGGTGACATGGCGGTCGCCGGAGGAGGCGCGGCGGGCGGGAATCGCGATGGTGCACCAGCATTTCATGCTTGTGCCGACGATGACGATCGCGGAAAACGTGGCACTCGCACGGGGCGATCGTGGCTTCTTCCGAGCCACGCGGCTCGCCGGTGAAGTGACGCGGCTCGCGTCCGAGCGCCGTCTCGCGATCGGCGACCCGCGTCGGCTGGTCGGGGATCTGTCGGTCGGCGAGCAGCAGCGGGTGGAGATCTTGAAAGCTCTGGTGACGCCCACCCGCGTGCTGATTCTCGACGAGCCGACCGCGGTTCTCACGCCGGACGAGGTGCACGAGCTGTTCGCGCTGCTGCGCGAGCTTGCGGCTGCGGGTACCGCGATCGTGATCGTGACGCACAAGCTCGCGGAGGCGCTGTCGCTCGCAGATCACGTGACCGTGCTGCGCCAGGGGCGCGTCGTGGGAAGCGGTGACGCGTCCGGTTTCGACGAGACGTCGCTCGCCGCCGCGATGGTCGATGCGCCGCCCACGGCTGCGGCTGTGCGCCGTGCGGCGCCGGACGACGATCTCGTGAGACCGCCCGTTCTCGTCGTCGAGCACGTCTTCGCCGATGATGCGCGCGGCGTGCGCGCGCTCGACGACGTCTCGCTCCGCATCGGCGCCGGGCAGATCGTGGTCGTGGCGGGTGTCGAAGGCAACGGTCAGACGGAGCTCGTCGAGGCCATCGCGGGTGTCGCGTCGAGCACGCTGCGCCGGTTCCACGGCGAGGTCACGATCGACGGTGGTCCGGTTCGTACTGCGCAGGACGCGCGCGAGGCCGGTCTGGCAGTCGTTCCTCCGGACCGCCAGCGAGACGGCATCGTCGGCCCGCTCGCTCTGTGGGAGAATCTGCTGCTCGCGTGCGACGAGCTGCGCTCGATCGCGCCGCGCGGGTGGCTCGCGCGCGAGCGCGAGATCGCGCGGGCCGACCAGCGCCTGCGTGCGTTCGGCGTGCGTCCGCCGGACCCGACGCTGGCGATCGCGTCGCTGTCGGGCGGCAACCAGCAGCGCGTGGTGCTGGCGCGCGAGCTGGGCCGTGC
>JAIEPK010000433.1 GCA_019749875.1 Candidatus Binatia bacterium
CGCTGCGCGCGGCTTCGCGACCGCGGGTGCGCCCGCCGACGCGGTGCCGGTCGTCGTCGAGCGTGGTCGCTTCGCGGCCACCGCGGGCGGCGCCAGCTGCCGGAGCAGCTCCATCATTTCATCGAGCTTGCGCTGCTTCTCGGCGTCACTGCGCTGCAGTGCTTCGACCTGCTTCTTCAGCGCTTCGATTTAGGCACGATCGTCGGCGCGCGCGCCGATCGACAGCATGCCGATCAGCGGAAGCGCCGCGACGATACCCGACGTCCACGGCAAACGAGGCATCTCTCCCCCTCGAGGACTGCACGCGTTCCGGCGCTTGACGCCGGACACCTGCGCCGGATGGCCGGCGCGACCGAACGCGGCACGAGGCCGCGGTGGCTCAGGCAGTGGCGGGGGGAGCGCGTGCTGCGCGCGCGGGGAGTGCGACGCTGGTGGTGTTCGCGTCGCTCGTCGAACGCGTGACGATGCGCGGCGCGTCGGGCGCGACCTGCTCGACCGCGCTGATCAGGAAGTCGTGGGTCGAGGCGAGCGCCTGGCAGATCGGACAGCTCGCCTCGGTGTGCGTCGCCGTCGCGAGCCGCTCGGCCGCGACCGACGCGGCACCGGACACGGGCTTCGCCGGCACCGCGCCGCCGTGCGACTCGGCCTGCCAGCGATGCAGGACTGGCAGCACGAGCTGCGCGGCCAGGGCGAGCAGTGCGACCATCACCTCGACACGGATCAGGCGCCCGGTGCGGGTCGCGCGTGTGTCGGCGTGGCTGCGGCGTGCCTTCATCGCTCAGAGACCGCGTCGGCGGCTACCGACGACAGCCGCGCTGACGCCTATCAGGCGCTCGTACGACGCGCAACGACGGCCCCGGCGCCGGCGCAGCAGGAGACATCGACGCGCAACTGCGACCGCGCTGCGACAAGCGAAGAGCGGTCGATGCTCGACGGCGCGAGGATGCGTGCGCCCCGTGACGTCCACACGCGGCCCGCTCGTTGGGAACGCGAACGCGGCCTGCTACTGCGCCACGTGCCCGGGCACGCGGATCGCTCGTCGACGCGGCTGCCGGGGCCGATCTCCCCATGGAAGCGATCCTCCTCTCCGCCTTGGCCGCAGCGATCACGCTCGGCGGTGGCCTGCTCGCGATTCGGCTGCACGCGCATCGCGCGGCGATCTTCGCCTTCTGCGCGGGGGCGCTGGTCGGTGCGGCGCTGATCGAGATCTTGCCGCACGCGCTGCGACTGCTCGAAGCGAGCGGGGGACGCTACGACAGTCGGGATCTGCTCGTGGCATCGTCGCTGGGGTACTTCGTCTTCTACCTGATCGACCACCTCGCGCACGGCGGCCACGTCCACCACGGCGCACAGCATTCCGATACGCATCAGGCGGGATTCTGGGGTGCCGTCGGACTCGCCGTGCACAGCTTCTTCGACGGCTTCGCGATCGGGCAGGGCTTTCACGCGGCCGACGGGCTCGGCTGGGCGATCGCGGCCGGCGTGACGCTGCACAAGCTTGCCGACGGGGTGAGCGTCGCCGGCGTGATGCTCGGCACGCAGCACACCGAGCGCGCCACGCTGCACATGGTGTACCTCGTCGCCGCGGCGCCGCTGGTCGGTGTCGTCGCGCAGTCGGTCGTCAATCTGAGCGCACCGCTGTTCGCGCTGCTGCTCGGATGGTTCGCCGGTGTCTTCCTCTACCTCGGCGCGAGCAGCCTGCTGCCGGCGGCACACGAGGCGAGCCGATCGCGTACCTTGCCGGCCGTGACGTTCGCGGGGGCCGCGTTGATCTTCGCCGCGCACGCGCTCGTGCACACGTTCGAGCACTGACCGCGCCACGGCGCGACGCAGCGGAACGCTCGCGGCGCGCGGGCGTGGGCGAACGCAGGCGTTTCGTCGCGCGGCGCCGGCTTTCGCCACGCGCGCATTTGGGTCAATCTCCGCGCGTGACCGGCGCACGTCCGACGTTCGGCATCTACCTGCCGCAGGTGGGCTTCGGTTTTGCGGAGATCCTGGAGCGCGCGCTGCTGTGCGAGGAGCTGGGCTTCGACGCGTTGTGGCTGATGGATCACCTGTATCCGCCCGAGCTGCCCGACGTGCCGTCGTTCGAGGCGTGGACGCTCGCGACCGCGCTGCTCGCCCGGACCACGCGGCTGCGTGTGGGGCACCTGGTGCTCTCCGCGACCTTCCGTCATCCGGCGCTGCTCGCGAAGATGGCGACTTCGCTCGACGTGATCGCGGACGGGCGCCTCGAGCTCGGCATCGGCAGCGGCTCGTACCAGCCGGAGCACGAGCGCGCCGGTCTGGCCTGGGGCAGCGCGCGCGAGCGTGCGCTGCTGCTCGAGGAGACACTCGAGATCGTGACGCGCGCCTTCGCGAGCGCGCGCTGCGACTTCGTCGGCGAGCGCTTCGTGGTGCGCGATCTGCCGAACGTGCCGCAGCCCGCGCAGCGGCCGCGTCCCCCGATCCACGTCGGCGGCGCAGGCGCGCGCTTCACGCTGCCGCTGGTCGCACGCTTCGCCGACGTCTGGAACTGTCCGACCTACGCGCTGGCGCACGCCGACGCGAAGCGCGCGACGGTGCTCGAGGCGTGCTCG
>JAIEPK010000147.1 GCA_019749875.1 Candidatus Binatia bacterium
CCGTCGCCACCGCCACACCGACCCCGACGCCGACCGCACCACCGACGGTCACGCCGACGCCGACGCCGACGCAGACACCGACACCGACGCCGACGCCGACGCCGACCCCGGTCGTCACGCCGACGCCGTCGAACGGGCCGACACCGGTCGCGACGACGCTCTACATCGATGCCGACCTCGGCGACGACGCGCGCACGCGCGCGCAGGCGACGTCGCCGACCACGCCGTGGAAGACGCTGGCGCGCGCGGTCTCGCAGTCGGCCGCCGGCGACACGCTGCTGGTCGCCCCGGGCGACTACGTCGAGGCGGCACCGCTCGCCCTCACGGTGAAAGACCTGTGGATCGTCGGCCAGGGCACCGACCGCTCCGCGGTCCGCTTGACGTTGTCGGCGGGCACCGACGGCCTGCGCGTCAAAGGCACCGGGGTGCACGTTTCGAACCTGTGGATCGACGGCGCGAAGCGCGGCGTGTTCGCGTTGAAAGGCGCGCACGGGCTCACGCTGCACGACGTCACCGTCACCGACACCACGCAGGAAGGCATCTCGATCGAGCAGGCCAACGACGTGTCGATCCGCGGCTGCATCGTCACCGGGGCCGCGACCGGCATTGCGACGCGCCGCGCGCAGCGCCTCGAGATCCGCGACACCGACGTCTACGCCAACCCCGGCTCCGGTCTCCTCCTGCGCAAGGGAAGCGGCGAGCTGGCCTTCCTCACCGTGCACAAGAACACCGGCCGCGGCATCCGCTCGCTGTCCGCGAGCATGCACCTGCACGACAGCATCCTGTCCGAGAACGGCGGGGCCGCGATCTACGTGCGCGGTGGGAAGCCGTTCCTGCTCGATCACGTGCTGCTGTTCGGCAACTCCTCGGACATCAGCGACGACACGCCGCCGATGATCGTCCAGAGCGGCCCTGCGCCGCTCACCGGGAACCCCCTGTACGTCGATCCGGACGGAAGCCAGGGCGGAGGCGATGGCGTCCTCGGTGGCGCCGGTTGGGCCGACGATGACCTGAGCCTGAAGCAGCCGCCGGCGCAGGCACAGACCAGCCCCGCGATCGACCAGGGCTCGGGAACGGTCGAGGATCTCGACGTCACCGGATCGACATCTTCGAATGGCGCGGCCGATACCGGCGTGGCAGACTTGGGAGCACACCGATGATCATCCGCCGCCTGCTTCGTATCCTGATCCCCGGCACCGTCGCGCTCGCCCTGGTCGTGTCGTGCGCCGACGTGACGCACGGTGAGGGCGGGCGCGTCGGCAACCCGAAGCGCCTCCGTGCGCAGCGCGAGAAGTCGCCCGGCGGCCGCAAGATGCAGCGCCCCGCGATTCCCGAGCCCGAGCAGCGGCTGCCGCTGCGCAGCAGCGCGGTCATCCCGAACCCGGAGCCGAGCAAGCGTGGCGGCAGCGGCTACGCACGCAACGGCAAGTACTTCTACGAGACGCCGAAGGACATCGAGCTCACGCGGACCAAGGCCGGCTCGGGCTACAAGGTGAGCGTGCCGCGCCCCGAGCAGCTGGGCACCGAGCGGCGCGCGAAAGACGGCATCCGCAACAGCCCGAAGTAGCCGCCCGCGCGGATCGTGCGCCGTCTCGTTGCATCGCCCACGAGCGGTTGCGATAAGCGCGCATGCCGTCGCTCGAGGGAAAGCGCGCGCTCGTCATCGGGGTCGCGAACGAGCGCAGCATCGCATGGGGCATCGCCCGGGCGTTGCATCGCGAGGGTGCGCGGCTCGGCTTCACGTTCCTCGGGGACGCGCTCGAGCGCCGCGTGCGACCGCTCGCGGAGAGCGTCGGCGCCGACCTGATCGCGCCCTGCGACGTCGGTGACGACGCGCAGATCGATGCGCTGTTCGCCGAAGTCGATCGCGTGTGGGGCGGCCTCGACGTGCTGGTCCATGCGGTCGCGTTCGCGAACCGCGAGGATCTCTCCGGCCGCTTTCTCGCGACGAGCCGCGCCGGCTTCCGGCTCGCGCTCGACGTGAGCGCATACTCCCTGGTCGCGGTCACCCGCGCCGCCGAGCCGCGCATGAAGGACGGCGGAACCGTTCTCACGCTGAGCTTCGCCGGCAGCGAGCGCGTCTTCCCGAACTACAACGTGATGGGCGTCGCCAAGGCCGCCCTCGAGGCGTCGGTGCGCTATCTCGCGGCCGACGTCGGTCCGGCCGGCATCCGGGTCAATGCGATCAGCGCCGGCCCGATCAAGACGCTGTCGGCGTCCGGCGTGCACGGCTTCCGCGACATGCTGCGGGCCGCCGAGGAGCGCGCCCCGCTCCGTCGCAACGTGAGCCAGGGCGACGTCGGCGAGCTCGCGGTCGCGCTGTGCGGCCCCGCGGGTGCCGGCATCACCGGCCAGATCCTCTACGTCGATGCCGGACTCAGCATCCTCGGCGTCTGAGCGTCGTTCGGCGCCCCGGCGCCGGGAGACCCCGCGATGAGCTTCGGCGCCTGGCTGCTGCTGCTCGGCGGCGTCGTCGCGGGTCTCGCCTTGATGCGCGCCCTCGGCCGCTGAGAGTTTGTGAATCAATCCCCGGACCGAGCCGGGAGGTCGAGGCACCCCGCCTGCAAGGCGCGACGACGAGTCATCGTCGTAGGCTATGCCGAGG
>JAIEPK010000250.1 GCA_019749875.1 Candidatus Binatia bacterium
GATCGTCCTGGTGGCCGAGATGGAGCCCGCGGACCCGGCGATCGAGGAGCGCATGGCGCGGCTGCGCATCTACGGCCGCGCCGGCTTTCGCTGCGTCGCACCGGAGCGCGTCGCGTACCACCAGCCGGACTTCCGCACCGCGGCGGCGATCGACGCGAGCGGGGTCACGCCGCTGCCGCTGTCGCTGATCGTGCGGCGCGTGGGGCGCGAGGACGAGGACACGCTGCCCGCGTCCGAGGTGCGCGCGATCGTGCGGGCGCTGTACGTGATGTACGGCGCGCACCAGCGGCCGGCCGACATGGCGCCGCTGTGGACGCGGCACGCGGCGCTGCCCGAGGGAGACGAGCAGATCGCCCTGCTCGCACCGGCGCCGTGAGACGCATGCGCGGGCGCCTCGTCCACCTGCTGCTCGCGCTCCTGATCGTCGCGAGCGGAGCGTGCAGCCCCGAGCGCGAGCGGCGCGAGCTGCAGATCCTCGGCTGGTCGGAGTACGTGCCGCAGTCGGTCATCGACGGCTTCGGCGACGAGTACGGCGTGCGCGTGCTCTACGAGTCGGTGGGCTCGAACGAGGAGATGCTCGCCAAGCTCGCCGCGCAGCCGCACCGCTACGACATCGTCCAGCCGTCGGAGAACGCGGTCGAGGCGTTGATCCGACAGGACGCGCTGCTGGCGCTCGACTTCGCGAAGCTGCCGAACTTCGTGAACATCGGGACCGAGTACCGGAACCTGCCGCACGATCCCGAGCAGCGCTTCACCGTCCCGTGGATGGCCGGCACGGTCGGCATCGTGGTCAACACCGAGCGCATCGCGACGCCGGTCAAGGGCTATCGCGACGTGTTCCAGGAGCGCTTCAAGGGCCGCATCGTGGTGCTCGACGATGCGCGCGAGCTGGTCGCGTGGGCGCTCGCGACGCTCGGGCACGGCCCGAACGACGTCGATCCGGCGACGCTCGAGAAGGTGCGGCCGGTGCTCGCGCGCTGGCTGCCGTTGATCAAGCTGTTCGACTCCGACAGCCCGAAGGACGCGCTGCTCGACGGCGACGCGGATCTGGGCATCGTCTGGTCGGGCGAGGCGGCGCTGCTCTTCGACGAGCACCCGAAGTACGACTACGTGCTGCCGGCCGAGGGCGCGCACCGCTTCCTCGACAGCCTCGCGATCCCGCGCGGTGCGCCGCACCCGGAGCTGGCGCTGCAGTTCATCGACTACGTGCTGCGCCCCGAGGTGAGCCTGCTGATCTCGCGCGAGTTCCCGTACACCAACCCGAACCTCGCGGCGCGCAAGCTCTTGACGCGCGAGGAGCTCGACAATCCGGCGAGCTATCCGAAGGGCAACACGAAGCTGGAGACGTTTCGCGACGTCGGTCCGGAGGCGACGGCGCGCATCGAGAAGCTGCTGCGCGAGGTGCGCGCGAAGACCTACTGATGAACGCGCGCCGTCAGCCGCGAGGCGTCGGGCTCGCCGGCGCGAGCCCGAGATCCTCGGCAAGCCGCCCGCGACGGATCTTCCCCGTCGGCGTGTGCGGGATCGCATCGACGTGGAACACGCGCTTCGGGCGCTTGTACGGCGCGAGCCGCGCGGCCAGCCACGCGTCGAGCTCGCCGTCGCTCGCACCGCCGACCACGGCCGCGCAGACCATCTGGCCCCAGCGCTCGTCGTCGAGCGGGAACACCGCGACCTCGCGCACGTCGGGATGATCGAGGAGCACGCGCTCGACCTCGAGCGGATAGACGTTGACGCCGCCGGTGATGATCAGGTCGTCGCGGCGTCCGTCGAGATAGAGGAAGCCGTTCGCGTCGAGGCGGCCGAGATCGAACACGCTGAACGCGTCGTCGCGCCAGGCGCGCGCGGTCTTGTCGGCGTCGCGCCAGTAGGTGAAGCGCGCCCAGCGCGGCACGCGGCACCAGATCATGCCGTCGTCGTCGATCGACAGCGTGCGGTTCGCGCGCGCGCGGCCGACCGTTCCGGGGTGCGCGAGCCAGTCCTCGGGCGGGCACGCCGTGAACTGTCCCTCGGTCGAGCCGTAGAACTCCCACACCGCACCTTCGGGAAAGCGGCGCAGCGCCTCGTGCTTGATCGCATCGGGGCAGGGGGCGCCCGCATGCGCAACCAGACGGAACGACGCGAGCGACGGCAGCTCTCCCGAGGTGAACAGGCGCTGCAGGTGCGCCGGCGCGACGAAGGTCGTGGTCGGCCGGTGGCGCGCGATCGCGTCCTTCATGCGCGCGACGTCGAAGCCGCCGAGGAACACCACGTCGCCGCCCGCGAGCAGCGTGCCGGCTGCAAAGCGCAGCGGGGCGGAGTGGTAGAGCGACGACGCGACCAGGTGCACGTCGCCGGCGTGGAAGCCCCACAGCGCGCGCTCCTCGTCGAGCAGCGCCGCCGCGTCGGACGCGTCCAGAATGCCGGACCAGACGCCCTTCGGTCGTCCGGTGGTGCCCGACGTGTAGAGCATCGGCCGCGCGAGCGGAGCCGGCGCGAGCTCGCTCTCGGGGCCGTCGAGGAGCGCCGGCAGGTCGGGGTCACGCAGCACCAGCGACGGCTGCGCGTCGTCGAGCAGCAGCTCCTGCTCGGCCGGCAGCAGCGCCGGGTTCAGCAGCACCGGCACGACGCCGCTGCGC
>JAIEPK010000110.1 GCA_019749875.1 Candidatus Binatia bacterium
GCCGCAGCAGTCAGGCGCTGCGGCGGCGGCCGGCGTAGACGGCGAAGCGGCCGGACTCGAAGGCGCAGCGGACGTCGACGAAGCCGGCCTCGCGCAGCCAGGCGAGCTGCTCGTCGAGCGTCGCGAGGCGGTCGGCCTGCATGCGCTCGAGGGCGGCGGTGAGATCGCTCGACGCGATGCCGGCGGCCTGGACCTCGGCGTGCCAGCGCTCGTGGTTGGCGTGCTCCTCGTCGGGCGTCGGGGCGAGCACCTGCTCGGCGTTGATGAACACGCCGCCCGGCACCAGCGCGTCGCGCACGCGTGCGAAGAGATCGCGTTTCGCGGGATGATCGAGATGGTGGATCGCGAGGCCCGAGATCACGACGTCCTGACGCGGCGGTAAAGGGAAGCTCACCAGGTCGCCGATCGCGAAGCGGAAGCGACCTTCGGGCTCGGACGCGAAGCGCTGGCGCGCGACCTCGAGCATCTGCTCCGCGACGTCGACCAGCAGGAAGCGCGCGCGCGGGAACGCGTGCGCGATCTGCTGCGCGAGGAGTCCGGTGCCCGCACCGAGGTCGAGCACCGCGAGCTCGGCGTCCGCCGCGCGCTCGACCAGCGCCGGCACCGCGCCGTAGAACGCGTCGAAGCACGGGATCAGCTGCCGCCGCGTGCGATCGTAGATCGCGGCCGTGCGGTCGAAGAGCGTACCGGCGTCGGGGATCGATGCGGACGACGGCGCGGACGGCATTCGCACGCTTTAGCGTGCGGGCACGCCACGCGGAAGGGGCAGCGCACGACATCGCTCGCACGAGCGTCCGCTACGGCGCCGGGCGGAAGTCGCTCCACAGACGATCCTGCGGACCGAGCGGCAGCACCTCGCGGATCTTCGCCTTCACCGGCGGCACGACGTCGGGATCGCCGGCGCGCTTGCGGGCGACGCCGAGCGTGGTGAGCGCCGACGCCCAGCGCAGCCGCACCGCGCGATCGTTCTCACCGAGCGTCTGCAGTGACGCGACGAGAAACGCACGCACCAAAGGCTCGTTGCCGGCCGCGAAGTGCAGGCTCGCGAGCGCCAGCGACGCCACGTCGAGATCCGCGCTGCGCGCCAGTGCCTCGAGCCGCGCGACGCCGTCCGGAGGCAGACCACCGTCGACCTTGAGGAAGCGCCGCGAGAACGCGCCGAGTGCCGCGAACTGCGCGATCACGCGCCGGTCGTCGGGCCACAGCAGAAGCTGCACAGCGTCGTCGCGCGCGGTGACGCTCTCGGCCGCGATCGTCGCGTCGATGATCGCCGGATGCGGCTTGATCGGTCCCCACCACGCCTCGACCTGCGCCTGCAACGCGTCGACGCCGCGCTCGGCGTGGCACTGCGAGCACGCGTTCGCGATGCCGAGGCCCGCATCGAACGCCGGGCGCGGGATGGGAATCGTGTGGTCGGAGCGCGCGAAGCGCAGCTTCGTGCCGACCGCCGGCTCCTGCAGGAAGGGCATGTGGCACGCGGTGCAGACGTCGCCGGTCGATCCCTCGGGATGGTGCGTGTGCGCCGGTGAATCGACCGCCTTGCTCGCGTGGCAGGCGGTGCACTGGCGGTCGTCGAAGCGTCCTTCGAGCTTGGTGCCGAACGCGTCGCGGTACTTCTGCGAGTGCGGATCGTGGCAGTCGACGCAGGTCATCGAGCCGTTCACGTAGCAGTCGCTGAATTGATGATTGTCCTGATAGCTGAAGGTCTTGATGCGGCCGTCGGGGAAGTACGGGTTGTTCTCGAACAGCCAGTACTTGAGCGTGAAGTAGTCGTCCCAGCGTCGTCCGGGCAGGTAATCCGAATCGAGCACCGGACGCGCCGCGTGGCACTGGAAGCAGACGCGCAGCGAGGCGTCCTTCGCGTAGGTATCGAGCGCCGGCAACCCGTCGTCGGGCTTCGACGCGCGTGCCGGATCGTTCGCCCACGCGACGTGCCGCCGCCCGGGGCCGTGGCACGATTCGCAGTTGATCGCGAGCGACTGGAAGCGCGTCGTCACGCCGCCGCCTTGCGGACGGGGCAGCACCTGGATCTGGCTGCCGTGGCACACGTCGCAGTTCGAGAACATCGGCGCGTTGCCGAGGATCCGCTTGGGCGGAAAGTTCTCGAGGTCCGCGAGACCGAAGCTGCCGTCGATCGGCGCCCACGTGCCGTCCTTCGCGAGCTGGGCGAACCACACGTCCTCCTTCCGCATGAAGTCGAACGGCAGGAAGCGCAGCGTGCCGTCGGGGAAGCGTCCGAAGAAGCTCTGCGATCCGCCGCCGATCATGTGACCGCGGCCGACGATCGCCGCCACCTCGAAGGTCTCGCTGCGGCCGTCGTGATGCGCGACGGTGAACGAGACCCGACCGTCGGCGCTCGCCACCGGCTGCACGCGGGCATCGGAGAAGAGCAGCGGCCTCTCGTCGAAGCGCGCGATGAGCGCGGCCTCGCCGGGCACGCCGCCCGCGTTGCCGTGCGTCGACGCGGCCCACAGGTCGTACTGCTCCGCATGGCACGGGCGGCACGCCGCGGCGCCGAGAAAGTCCCGGTAGAGCACGTCGCGCGTGGCCGCCCGCGGCAAGGGCGGCGGGAACGGCACGTCGGCCGCAACCGGAGCAAGCGGTGCTGCCGGCTCGGCCGCGGGCGCGACCGGACGCT
>JAIEPK010000396.1 GCA_019749875.1 Candidatus Binatia bacterium
GCCCGCAGCAGCGGACCGTGCGCCGCCCGCGCCGCCGCAGCCCTGATCCGGCGCGGCGCGCGGGCGTCGGACGACTCAGCCATTGCTGCAGCCGACGGCCATCATCAGGCCGTTGGTGGTGCCGACGTAGAGGCGTCCTTCGGCGAGGATCGGCGACGCGCTGAAGCTCCTGGTCGAGGCGAGCGCCCAGACGGTCGTGCCGTCGGGATTGAACGCGTACACGCCCTTCGCGAACGCGAGGTAGATGCGCCCGTCGCGGTCGATCACCGGCGGGTTGTTGCGGAAGCGGCCGCTGAGCCCGGCGCGCTGCCACTTCAGCTTGCCGTCGAGATCGGTGACGTAGAGCGTGCTGTCGTTGCCGCGCGACGCGCCGAACACCAGCGTGGCGCGCGATACGTCGAGCGCGGGCGGCGTGTAGACGCGCTGCCCGTTGCTGCCGCGCGTGTCGAACAGCAGGCGCCCCGTCCCGGTCTCTTTCCCCGCGCCATCGACACCAGGGGTGATCTCCCAGATGCCGCTCTTGGTGCCGAGGTAGATCTTGCCGCTCGACGGATTCACCACCGGCGCGTAGTTCGGCGCGCGGCCGACGCTGCCCGGCGGCTCGAGCTGCACGCGCCACAGCTCCGCGCCGGTCTCGGGATCGAACGCGCCGAGCGCGCTGCCGCCGATCGTGATGTACAGGTGGTGACCGTCGACGCTGAGCGCCGGCGACGCGTTGCGGATGCCGCCGCCGATCGGATTGATGCACCACTTCGGCTGGCGCTTGTCGCCCGGGCACATCGCCATCAGCGTGCCGGCACCGAGCGAGTCCGAGCCCATGTAGACCACACCGTTCGCGCCGATCGCGGGCGGTGTGGTCACGTCGCCGTCGGTGCAGATCTTCTGGCGCCACTCGACGCTCGGCTTCTGCTTGTCCTCTGCGACGTTGATCGCCCACAGGTCGTTGTCGCGCGTGCCGACGTAGAGCAGGTGGCCGTTGCCCACCGCCGGGGTCGAGCGGTCGACGTACTTGCCCTTGTTGTTGGTGCCGCACCAGCGGACGCTGCCGTCCGCCGGATCGAGCGCGCACACCGGTGCCTTGCCGACCGGCACGTAGAGCTCTTCGAGCCCCGCGGTCGCGTTGTGCACCAGCGACGCCGAGCTCAGGATCTTGCCGCGCAGCTTGCGCGTCCAGAGGACCTTGCCGCACGTCGGCCCGGCTGCAGCGCTGTCGCCGGTGTGCTGCAGGTTGCTCTGGAAGAGCGGCCAGCTGCCGGTGCCCGGCCCGAGCGGCGCCGGCGCCGGCGGGCAGGTCGGATTCGCTTCCAGGCAGACGTCGTTCTGCAGCGCGGTGCCGCAGCGCGTGTCGGCGTGCGCGGTGCCCGCGAGGCACAGCGTCGCGGCGGCAGCCAGCGCGAGCGCGCTCAGGCGCGCCGCGGTCGGAGTCGTGGTGGCGTCACGGTTCACGAGGTCCCTCTCGCATCGGGTCGGTGATCGGTCGTCGGTGCGCTCGGTCACGGGATCGAAGTCGAAAGCGAGCCGGAGGGGCTGCGGCGCGCGCAGTCGTCTCCATGCGGGGCTCCGGGAATCCGTGGCTTAGCACGGCCGCACGGCGTCTCGTCAACCAGAGATCGCGTGGCGGCGAGACTTTGCGGCTTTCAGGGTCCAAATTCAGGCGCGGCGGCGGGCCGGCGCCGCGCGCCGCGCGCGTGCGGCCGATGTCCCGCGGTTGCCCCACGGCCGGCGCCGCGGAAGATGGAGTCGACATGAAGCCAGCAGATCCGGTCCAGAAGCGGCCGTTCGGCCCGCACGCTGACGCCGTGCCGTGGCTCGGCCAGGGCACGTGGCAGCTCGAGCAGGCACCGCGCGACGGCGCGATCGCCGCTCTGCGACGCGGGTTCGAGCTCGGCCTGGTGCACGTCGACACGGCCGAGATGTACGGTGACGGGCGCGTCGAGGAGATCGTCGGCGAGGCGATCGAGGGCTTTCGCGAGCGCCTGTTCCTGGTCTCCAAGGTGCTGCCGAAGAACGCCACCCGCGACGGCACGATCGCCGCGTGCGAGCGCAGCCTGCGCCGCCTCGGGACCGATCGTCTCGACTGCTACCTGCTGCACTGGCCGTCGTCGCATCCGCTCGAGGAGACCCTGCGCGCGTTCGACGAGCTCGAGCGCGCCGGCAAGATCCGCTCGTTCGGCGTGAGCAACTTCCACGCGGGCGACATCGATGCCGCGGTCGGCCTCGCCGGGGCCGGACGCGTCGCCTGCAACCAGGTGCGCTATCACCTCGACGACCGCGGCATCGAGCGCGACGACGTGGCGCGCTGCGCGAAGCACGGCATCGCGGTCGTCGGCTACAGCCCGTTCGAGGGCGAGAGCTTTCTCTCCCGACGCCACGCGGGCGGTCGCCTGGTCGCGGACATCGCGGCCGCACACGGCGCCACGCCGCGCCGGGTGGCGCTCGCCTTTCTCGGTGGGTTTCGTGGCGTGTTCCAGATCCCGAAGGCGGCGAGCCTGGCGCACGTCGAGGACAACGCCGCGGCTGCCGCGCTGCACCTGAGCGACGACGAGATGCGCCGGCTCGACGCGGCCTTCCCGGTCGGACCGGCGCCGCGCGCGCGGCTCTGACGCACGCCGCGCGCGCCGGTCGCGACGCGGCACACGAGCGCGGTAC
>JAIEPK010000456.1 GCA_019749875.1 Candidatus Binatia bacterium
CGGCGGCGCCGGCGGCTGCAGCGCCCGCGGCAGCGGTGGACGGTGCTGCGGTGACGATCGATCACCCGGACTTCCCGGTGACCTACGGCGCGGGTCCCAACGAGGACCTGCTGCACGCGTACTTCAAGAGCCTCAAGGCGCGCTTCCCCGACTGCAAGACCAGCAAGACCGGCGAGCCCACCGATCACATGGACGAGCCGCTGGGCTGGGAGTGCAAGGTCGGGCTGTGC
The DNA here is from genome assembly GCA_019749875.1 of Candidatus Binatia bacterium. GTDB lineage: Bacteria > Desulfobacterota > Binatia > UBA12015 > UBA12015 > VGTK01. Next base: position 231 of record JAIEPK010000456.1, read on the forward strand.
GGCCTGTGCGCGGTCGAGATCGCGGACGGGGCGGACAACTTCGTTCCGCCCGATCCCGGCTCGCCCGAGATGAACACCATCGAGAACAAGGCGTTTCTCGATCCCGATCCGAAGAAGTACCGCCTGACCTGCGTCGCCAAGGTCAAGGGCCCGGTCAAGCTCAAGATCCCCGGCTAGCGCGTTTGGAGGAGAGGACGGAACCCATGCGGCGATCCATTTCCAGGGAGCCTTCGTCGATCGGCGCGGGGATCCGCTGCGTCGCCATCGCCCTGCTGGTCGCGGGAGCGGTCTCGTGCGGCGGGGGCGGCGGCTCGGTGTCGAATACCGAGCAGCCGGCCGACACGGCACCCGTGCTCGAGCCCGACGAGATCAACGCGATCATGCAGCTCGCGTCGCGCGCGACGGACCAGCAGATCGCCGTCGCCGTGACCGATCGCCAGGCGCGCATCCTCGGCGTCGCGACCAACTTCCCGATCGACCGCAACGCGTGCAAGGCCGTCGCCTGCAGCTCGGAGCCGAACCAGTGCGGTGCGCCGGTGTGCTCCGAGGTCTCGTCCGACTGCGCGAGCGTGGATCTCTCGGTGCAGCTCGCGCGCACCGCCGGGCTCTTCGCCGCCGACCAGATCTTCCTGACCTCGCGCGCGGTGCGCTTCATCAGCGATCCGAACTTCCCGCCGGGCGTGCGCAACACCGGCGCCGGCGGTCTCTTCAGCATCGAGGCGACCAACCGCGGCTGCCGGCTCGACGCGAACAACCCGCGCTCGGCCGACTTCAACCCCGGCAAAGAGTACCCGCCGCAGCTGAACCTCGCGTCGCTCCTGCGCGAGCAGGATGGCGAGGAGCAGCTGCGCTGCCAGAACACCGATGCGCCCAACACGCGCTGCGGCTGCAACACCGGCATCGCGACCTTGCCGGGCGGCGTGCCGGTCTACAAGAACGGCCGCCTCGTCGGCGGCATCGGGGTCGCCGTGCGCGGCGTCAGCTACGAGACGCTGCCCGCCGATCCGGTCGCGAATCCCGACAATCCGAACGGGCTCCGCAAGGCCGCGACCAATCCGCTGCTCGATACGGGCGAGTTCGCGGCGCGCGCCTTCGCGGGCGACGCCATCGCGATCGACAACGTCAAGCCAAAGGGCCTGAAGAACGTCTGCGATACCGACGTCGCGCCGGCGTGCTGCTTCGCCGCGAAGCCGTGCTTCATCAGCGTGGCGCCGGTTCCGCCGCCCGCGCCCTTCGATGCGGTGGTGTTCCTCGAAGGCCTCGCGCTGCCGTTCGTCGAGTTCAATCCGGCGACGCCGCCGAACCCCGGCAGCTATGGCGACCTGACGACCTTCCTGGTCGATCCGCGCCAGGGCAATCAAGCGCCCGACGGCTGGATCGTGGGTCCGAAGGACGCGACCGACAACCCGCCCGGCGCGGCACCGCTGACGGCGGCCGAGGTGCGGAGCATCGTCGAGAACGCAGTCGCGCAGGCGAAGGACGCGCGCTCGGCGGTTCGCCTGCCGAACGGCACCGCAGTGAGCGTCGTGCACGCGGTCACCGACACCAACGGCGAGCTGATCGGTCTCTTCCGTCAGCCCGACGCGCTGCCCGACGCGATCGACGTCTGCCCGGCGAAGGCGCGTACGTCGGTCTACGCGTCGAGCCAGGACATCAATCCGCTCGACACGCTCGACAACCCGGCGCCGGGTGTCGTGCTCGGGGAGGCGTTCCCGCCGGGCACCGCGATCACCGGTCGCGCGATCGGCTTCGGCGCGCAGCCGTTCTTCCCGTCGGGCATCAACGGCACCACCCCGGGTCCGTTCCGCGTGTCGTTCAACAACGACCAGGCGCTCGCGTGCACGCTGCTGCGCGAGCCCACCAACGGCAAGCAGAACGGCGCGATCTTCTTCCCCGGCGGCGTGCCGCTCTACCGCAACGGCGTCCTGATCGGCGGCTTCGGCGTCAGCGGCGACGGCGGCGAGCAGAACGACCTGGTGGCGAGCGCCGGCACCGCCGGCTTCGAGGCACCGGAGTCGATCCGGTCCGATCAGCTGGTGCTGCGCAAGAACCAGGGCGACGGCGTCCGCTTGCCGTACCTGAAGTTCAACCGCCGTCCGGAAACCCCGTGACGCGCGAGCGCTAGTGGGAGCTGCGGAGGCGAGAGATCGGGGCATGGCTGGCGACGATTCCCAGGACGACGGCGAGCGCACGCGCATCGGCGGGCTGCCGCCCGTCGTGCCGCAGCCGCCGCAGGCGCCGGCTGCCACGCCTACGCCTGCGCCGTCGGCAGCACCCGCTGCCGACGAGCCGGCCGAGCGTACGGTGATCGCGCCGGCGCGTCCGCCCGGCGTGCCGCCGGTCGCGCCCGCAGGACCTCCGGCGAGCGGCTCCGCCGCACCGAGCGCGGACGAGCCGGGCGAGCGCACCGTGATCGCACCC
>JAIEPK010000635.1 GCA_019749875.1 Candidatus Binatia bacterium
GCCGCTGGCTCGCCGATCCGGAGCGGGCGGGGCGCTGGCGCTGGCCGGTGCTGGTCGTTGGGCTCGTGGTCGTGGTCGTGGTGCGGAGCGGCGCGACCGGCGTTGCGGCCGTGGAGCGTGCGCTCGTGGCCGCACTCGTCGCGGCCGTGATCGCCGGCAGCGTACCGCGCGCCCGGGGCATGCTGCGCCCGGCGGTGGCCGTCTTTCCCGCGGTCGCGTTGCTCGTGTTCGCGCTGCTGCGCGTGCGCGACGGCAGCGGTGCGCGCGATCCCTTCCAGTCCGCCGAGGTCGCGCGTGCCCGAGCGACGCTCGGTCCGCTCCTCCCGCGCGACGCGGTGCTCATCACCAGCGAGGCGCTCGGCCGTCCTGCGGAGAACATCGCCCACTACCTCGGCGTGCCGGTGTTCTACGTCAGCGAGCTGCCGCTGCTGCGGACGGATCAGAGTCGCGCGGCACTGTTGCTCGCGATGAGCGGGCGGCGTCCGTTCTTCCTGCTCGGTGCGGACGAGGTCCAGTCGCTGGCGCCGCTGCGCACGGTGGCCGGCGTGCAGGTCGTCGCCCGCCGGCGCGGCCCCGAGGTCCTCGACTGGTTCGTCGATCCGCGCCGCGGCGGCGCCGGCGTCGCCCTCTACGAGCTGACGCTGTCGCCCGCGCAGCGCGAGCTGCTGCGCGGCTTCCAGCAGCACGTCGAGGGGGAGCTTTGAGCCGATCCGGCCGAAGCTCTCGCCGAGCGCCATGACCTCGCGTATTCCTGAACGCTGATGGGCTCGCGTCTGCAGGGTCGGCTGACGCGCCTGGTCGCGCTCGCGCTCGCCGTCCTGGCGCTGCTCGTGGCCGCGCGCGGGCTGCTGCGGCACAACACCTGGTACCTCGCGTCCGACCAGTACGCCTTCCTGACCTTCGCCGGCGACCTGCAGCACGGCACGGTGTTCCACGACGACGAGGCGCAGCGTCTCGCGGCCCCGTACGCGCGTGCGGACCGGACGCACGACGCCCGCGTCCAGACCTACTTCTGGCGTGACCGCAAGCTGTACTCGCGCTATCCGCCGGGCTTCCCGGCGCTGCTGGCGCTCGCGGGGCTGATCGGCGGCGAGGACGCACAGCACGCCCTCAACCCGACCCTGTACCTGGTGATCCTCGCCGTGCTCGGGTGGCTCACCTGGGTGCTGCTGCGTGCGGGCGATCGCGCGGTCGCCGCCGGCACGGCGGTCGCGGCGATGTGGCTGCTCCTGCTGCTCCCGACCGACGTGCACCTGTGGGGCATCACCGTGGCGCGCGACCTGCCGGCGCATCTGCTGGCACTGCTCGCACTGCTCGCGGCGGCGAGCGGACGCTTCGGCACGAGCGCTCTCGTGCTCGGGCTCGCCTGCACCATCCGGCCCGACGCGATCCTCTACGGCGTCTCGGTCGCCGCTCTCTACGCGCGCGACGGGTTCCGGCTGCGCCCGGCGATCGTCGCGGCGATCGCGTTCCTGATCGGCTCGGCGCCGCTGTTCGCGTACAACTGGGTCACCCAGGGACACCCGCTGGCCTTCACGCAGGGCACCGAGTTTCGCGACGTGCTGGGCGTGCTGCTGAGCCCCCGGAGCGCGTGGGCGGCGGACGGCATCCAGCACGTGTCGGGTGGAGCTTTTCGTCTCGTGCACCTGTGGACGACCTTGCCGGGCAACGTCGCGCATCTCGTTCGTGGACTCGGCTGGCTCGTGCTGGCGACGCTGCTCGGGGCGTGGCTCGCCTGGCGTACACGGCCTCTGCTCGCGGTCGCGTTGCTGCCGTATCCGCTGCTCGCCCTGCTGTTCTTCAGCTGCTGGTCGCATCCCGACGCACGCTATCTGGCGGGTGTCGTGCTGTGTCTGCTGCCGGTGACGGCGCTCGGCATCGTGCTGCCGTGCCGGGCGCTCGCGGATCGGAGCTGTGCTGCGCGCTGGCGCGCGGCGGCCGCGATCCTCGCGCTCGCATGTCTGGGCGCGTCGGCGTGGCCATGGGCCGCATCCGCGCTGCGCATCGGCATGGTCGAGCGTGCGCTCGCGTGGGCTCTGCTGGCGGCGGCGCTGGTGCCGCTCGTTCCGCGCCTCGGCGATCGGCTGCGACGTCCGCTCGCGCTCGCGCCGTCGCTGGCATTCTCCGTCACGGCTCTGATCGTGGTGCTCGGTCCGCCGGGCCCGCGCGATCCGTTCCAGAAGGAGCGCATCGAGCAGGCGCGCGCGACCCTGGGTGCCTGGCTGCCGGCGGGGTCCTTGGTGATCACCAGCGAGAGCCTCGGCCGGCCGGCGGAGAACCTGTCACACTACGTCGGCGTGCACGCGATGTATGCGACCGAGCTGCCGCTGCTTTCGGTCGATCGCGGCGCGGTGGTCGAGCGCTATCACGTTGCGGGTCGGCGGGTGTTCTTCCTGCTGCGCGCGGAGGATGGCACCACGCTGAGTGAGACCAAGCGTCTCGGCCCGGTCCGACAGCTGGCGCGCGCGCGCGGCGATGCGCTGTACGACTGGTTCGTCGATCCCGATCGCGCTCCGCTCGGCGCGGTCCTGTACGAGGCCGACCCGACCCCGGACGCGCTGCGCATGCGTCGCGAGGTCGCGGAGCGAGCCGCTGCCGCACCCGCGCGCGAGACCGACGCGGCGCCGTGACGGCGCTCTGCGGGCGGGGCGAGCGCCGGG
>JAIEPK010000071.1 GCA_019749875.1 Candidatus Binatia bacterium
ACGCGCGCGCAGCTCGTCGACCTCGGCGTGCAGCGCGCGGCGCTCGAGCACGCGATCGCCGTCCTGATCGGCGAGCCGCCGGCGAGCTTCTCGCTCGCGGCGCGTCCCCTCGAGACGCCGCCGCCGCTGATCCCGGCCGGCCTCCCGTCCGAGCTGCTCGAGCGGCGACCGGACGTCGCGGCCGCCGAGCGGCGCGTGGCGTCGGCGAACGCGCAGATCGGCGTCGCCGAGGCGGCCTACTATCCGACCGTCACGCTGAGCGCGTCGGGCGGCTTCGAGGCGTCGCACTTTGCCGACTGGATCACCTGGCCGAGCCGCTTCTGGTCGGTCGGCCCGGCGATCACCGAGACCGTGTACGACGGCGGGCTGCGCGCGTCGCAGACCGCGCAGGCGCTCGCCGCCTACGACGCCACCGTGGCGGGCTACCGGCAGAGCGTGCTGGGCGCCTTTCAGGAAGTCGAGGACGACCTCGCCGCCCTGCGCGTCCTCGAGCGCGAGGCCGTCGTGCAGGAGGCTGCGGTGCGCTCGGCGCGTCAATCCGTGCAGATGACGCAGAACAAGTACGACTCCGGAGTCGCGAGCTACATCGACGTCGTGACCACGCAGGCGATCGCGCTCGGCAACGAGCGCAGCGCGGTCGACGTACTGGGCCGGCGCATGGCGTCGAGCGTGCAGCTGGTCGCGGCGCTGGGTGGGGGATGGAGCGCGAACGACCTACCGAGCGAGGCGGAGGTCGCGGTCACACCGTGACGGCGCCGCGCGTCGACGGGCGACGCAGTGCTCACGCGGCACGGGCGGCGGCACGGGCGCGCGCGACCATGAAGGCCACCGTGTCGTTCATCCCGGTCGGCTCCAGCACGAGCTCCGGGTGTGCGCGCGCGAACACGCGGAAGACCTCGTCGCAGAACCCCTGTCCCACGACGTCGACGCCAGAGAAGTCCAGCGTCACGTGGCGACACTCGGTCAAGCGCAAGACGAGGCGCTTCGCCTCGGAGCGCGACACCAGGGCGCGCAGTCGCTCCGCGGGCGAGCGCATGAGGCGATCTGTACAGAATCACCTCACTGTGTCGACATGTTTACGGACCATCGCCGTCAGACGCCGTCGTCGGAGCCGGGCGTTCAGGCCGCGACGGGTCGCGGCGCTGGGTCGGGGATGGAGCGCGGCAGATCTACCGTCCGAGTCGGAGGTCGCGACGGTTCAGTGACGTGCCCGCCGCGGTCGTATCGCCTCGGCGCGATGCGCGCAGCGCACCACGGCATTCACACCTCGACGTGGCTTCCTGGTCAGTGAGCTCGCGACAACTTCGTCATCACCCCGACCGCAACCGAGCACAACGCGCGCACCACCTGCACGACGCCCCAAAGGATCACGAGCAAGACGAGATCGATGAAGAACAGCACCGGCCACGACAGGAACTCCACGCCCGCCTCATCGAAGAGATACGTCTGCGCGGCAACGACGCGTAGACCCTGGCCGGTTGGCGCCAGCAGCCATTCCGCGAAGCGGTACGTGTCATCACCAAGCCTCGTGGGATGCACCGCCCCGCTCGCCGCAACGACGGCACGCTCGTCGCCGCTGTTGCCAAAGGCAACGACGGTCGCATACGCGCCACGCCGCGCCGGTTCGGCGTCGCGCCAGATGCGCGCGTAGTCATCCGACGTGCGCACCGCGCGCCAGAGCTCCATCGTCCGACGTTGATCGAGCGAGGCCGGCATCGTCTTCCCATTGCACTAGACCGCCGCGATCTCGACGTTCGTCCGACCGCATCCTCCCGACCCGCGTTGACAGGCTTCCTGCGCGAGCTCCGAATCCAGAGCTGCGGGCACCTGGACGCGCGGATCCAGGGGCTCCTCGTCAAGACCAACCACCGCCCACCGGACCGGTCCGCCCGTGCAGGCCTCCGTCGCGAGACTTGTGGGCGGCCGCACCCAGGATTCCCAGAGATATCGTGTCTGGAGGCTGGCCAGGATCGCGGCGCCGAGCTCCAAGACGAGCAACGGGCGCATCGACACACTCGATCCCTCACCCCGCCTGCGCGGAACGCGAGCGTACCAGCCGCCCGGGCAGCGCACCGGTCGGCTCGCCGTCGCGCAGCGTGACCTCACCCGCGACGACCGTCGCGACGTAGCCGCGCGCGCGCTGCAGGAGCCGCGGCGCGCCGGCCGGCAGGTCGTACGCCATCTCCGGAGCGCACAGCGCGACGCGGTCGAGGTCGACGACGTTCACGTCGCCCTTGGCACCCGGCCGCAGCACGCCGCGGTCCGTGAAGCCGTACAGCAGCGCCGGACCGCGCGTCAGCTGCTCGACCGCGAGCTCGAGCGGGATGCGCGCGCCGCGCGTGCGGTCGCGCACCCAGTGCGCGAGCACGTACGTCGTCATGCTCGCGTCGCAGATGATCCCGCAGTGCGCACCTCCGTCGCCGAGGCCGAGGACGGTCCGGGGGTGCAGCATCATCTCGCGGATGGGCTCCGCGTCGAGCGCGCTGTAGTTCAAGAGCGGCAGGAGCAGCAGCGCGCGGCCGTCGTCGTCGAGCATGCGGTCGTAAAGCAGCTCGTCTGCATCGCGGCCCTCGCGTGCGGCGCGCGCCGCGATGCTCGCGTCGCGCGGCGGCTCGTAGTCGGGCGGATCGCCGAGCGGTAAGATGCGCGCGTACGTGCGCGGTCCGAGC
>JAIEPK010000511.1 GCA_019749875.1 Candidatus Binatia bacterium
GGCACTCCCCGCGCGGCGGACGACGCGCGCCGTGCGCTCCTTGCGCACGCGCGTGCCCGGACCGCTGATCGCGACGCTCGCCGCAGCCGTCTTGCTCGCCGCCGCCGCACCCGCCGCGGCGCAAGGCACGTTCGTCAACTGGGAGAGCCCGCCGGTCCATCCCGTCGACATGACACCCGACGGCTCGACGCTGCTGGTCGTCAACACGGCCGACGCGCGCCTCGAGATCTTCACGCTCGGCGCGGGCCTGCCGGTGCACGCGGCGTCGGTGCCGGTCGGCCTCGATCCGGTGTCGGTGCGCGCGCGCAGCAACGGCGAGGCGTGGGTCGTCAATCGCATCTCCGACAGCGTGAGCATCGTCGACCTGGCGACGCGCAACGTGGTCGCGACGCTCTTCCCGGGCGACGAGCCGGCCGACGTGATCTTCGCCGGCAGCCCGCAGCGCGCGTTCGTCACCGTGTCGCTGCTGGACCAGGTCAACGTCTACGATCCGGCGAACCGCGCCGCGGCGCCGACCGTCCTGCCGATCGCCGGAAAAGATCCGCGCGCGCTCGCGACCGACGGCACGCGCGTCTTCGTCGCGATCTTCCAGTCCGGCAACCGATCGATGATCGTGCCCGAGACGATCGTCTCGAGCGGAGCGAGCCCGTACGCGGGACAGAATCCGCCGCCGAACAGCGGCACGACGTTCGTGCCGGCGATCGCGCCCGGCCTGCCCGCGCCACCGGCGACGAGCCTGATCGTCAACAAAGAGGGCCAGAACTGGAAGGACGACAACAACCACCTCTGGGACGCGCTCGTGACGTGGAACCTGAACGAGAACGACGTCGCGCTGATCGACGTGTCGACGCTCGCGGTCAGCTACCAGAAGAACCTGCTCAACATCGACATGGCGCTCGCGGTGCAGCCGGGCACCGGCTACGTGACCGTCGTCGGGACCTACGGCCCGAACGAGCACCGCTTCGAGCAGAGCGCGCGCAACCAGTTCCAGCGCAACCGCATCGCGACGTTCAACCCCAACAATCTGGGCGGTCCGGCGCCCGCGCTCGACATGAACCAGCACCTGCTGATCGCGCCGCCGATGCAGCCGTACAAGACCGACGTGACGCCGCAGGAGCGCCACCTGTCGCTCGCCGACCCGCGCGGCATCGTGTGGAACGCGGCCGGCACCGGCGCCTACGTCTCGGGCATGGGCTCGAACAACGTCGTCAAGACCAACTCGAGCGGCGCGCGGCTGGCGACCATCGACGTCGGTCAAGGACCGACCGGCCTCGCGCTCGACGCGGCGCGCAGCCGCGTCTACTGCCTGAACCGCTTCGACGCGACCGTGTCGGTGATCGACACCGGCAGCGACAGCGAGCTCGGGCGGGTCGCGTTCTACGACCCCACACCCGCCAGCATCAAGATCGGGCGCCCGCTGCTCTACGACGCGCACCGCACGTCGCGGCTCGGCAACGCGTCGTGCGCCGGCTGCCACGTCGACGCGACGCGCGACACCGAGGCGTGGGACCTCGGCGACCCGACCGCGGCGCTCGATCCGCTCGCCGCCCCGTGCAACGCCGGCCTGCCGTTCAGCGGCGCGTGCAACGACTGGCACCCGATGAAGGGCCCCATGATGACGCAGACGCTGATCGGCGCCGTCGGCACCGAGCCGCTGCACTGGCGTGGCGACCGCAAGGACCTGTCGGCGTTCACCAGCGGCTTCACCGGGCTCCTCGGCCTCGACGCGCCGCCGTCGCCGGCGGAGATGAAGCAGCTCGAGGAGTTCCTCGCCTCGATCCGCTTCCCGCCGAACCCGTTCCGGACCTTCGACGACCAGCTGCCGGCCTCGGTCCCCGGCTTCAGCGGCAACCCGGCGAACGGCAAGATCCTGTTCGAGACCGCGAGCCGCTTCAGCGGCGGGCTGCGCTGCGTCGACTGTCACGCAGCACCGAGCGGCGGGGCGGCGACGCTGGTGTCGGCCGACGTGAGGAACGACACGCAGGCGTTCAAGGTCCCGCAGCTGCGCGACCTCTACAAGAAGACCGGCCTCTCGTTCGCGTCGACATCCAACAAGCGCGGCTTCGGCTACCTGCACGACGGCAGCGCGGACACCATCTTCACGCTGCTGAAGGCCGCCGAGTTCACCTTCCCCGCGGGGGCGTCGGGCGACGCCGAGCGGCGTGACCTGGAAGCCTTCCTGATGTGCTTCCCGACCGACACGCACCCCGCGGTCGGCACGCAGCTCACCATCGACGGCACCAACAAGTCCCAGCAGGGCGTGATCGATCGCCTCGCGCAGATGACCGCGCTCGCCGACGCGGGCGACGTGGCACTGATCGCGAAGGGCCGCATCGCCGGCCTGCCGCGCGGCCTCGTGTACCTGGCGGCACGGGAACGTTCCAGTCCGACCGGCTCGCCGAGGTGGTCGCGACCACGACGCTCCGTCAAGCAGCGGCCGCGGGCGGCGAGATCACGCTCACCGTGGTGCCGGTCGAGGCCGGCACGCGCGCCGGCATCGACCGCGACGGCGACGCCTACCTCGATCGCGACGAGCTCGACGCGGGCTCGGACCCGGCCGACCCGTCGTCCGTTCCGGCGACCGGCACCGCGCCGGCCGACGCCGACGGCGACGGCATCGCCGACGTCCTCGACGACTGCCCGGCGGTCGCCGATCCGGCGCAGGCCGACCGCGACGCGGACGGCGTCGGCGACCTGTGCGACGACTGCGTCGCGGC
>JAIEPK010000407.1 GCA_019749875.1 Candidatus Binatia bacterium
CGCCCGCGCGTGCGGTCGGCGCGCCCGCCGCATCAGCGTGACGTCACGGCAGCGTGAACGCGCGCACGCCGCCCGGCGCGCCGAAGATGCCGTAGCCGACGTACACCGTACCGTCGACGATCGACGCACCCGACGACGTCACCGACGGCAGATCGAGCGTCGCGAGCCGCGCCCCGGTCGCGGCATCGTGCACGTAGAGACCCGCGGCGGCGAGCGTCCCCGCGTAGCTCACGCCGCCGCCGAGCGACACCGACCCCCAGCCCGCACCGATGTCGTCGGACCACACCGTGCTGCCGTCGACCGCGCTGAACGCCTGCCGGTGCGGCGGCTCGGGCACGGTCTGCGGGATGAACTCGTAGAGTGCTGCGTGGAAGCGGTCGTCGGCGAACGCGATCGCGCCGTCGAAGAGGCCGAAGCCCGCGAACGCCGGCGTGACCGGGGTCGGCAGCACCGCGCGCTGCCAGACGATCGAGCCGTCCGCCCGGTCGAGCGCGTACAGCGAGCCGTCCTTGCTCCCCGACACCACCAGCGCGCGCGTGCCGCCGAGGCCGTCGTCGGCATCGACCAGCAGCGGGCCGTTCAGGAAGCCGAAGTCGTGGTAGAACGCCTTCGGCGTGCAGCTGCCGGCCGACGGACACACCGTCGACGGCGTGCACTCGATCGACGGGTCCGTATCGCAGACCTTGAACTGCTCGGGCGGCTGCACGCGGCGGATCCACTGCGCGCTGCCGCTCGCTCCGTCGAGCTTCATGATCGAGTCGGAGTCGCCGACCGACGGGAACGTGTAGCAGCCGACCGTGTTGAGGTAGATCGCGTCGTCCAGCGGATCGACCGCGACGGTCGCCGTCACGCCGGCGCCGCGCGCCGGGACGCAGCTGCCGCCGCCGCACTCGGCGTCGACGGTGCACGTGACGCTGGTGTCGTTGTCGCAGATCCGGTCGGGAACCATCTTCCGCGTCCAGAGCGTGACGCCGGTGTCGAGGTCGAGCGCCACCACGCGCCCCTGCGTGCACGGATTGTCGTTGTGCGATGCGATGCCCATGTACACCCGGCCGTTTGCGACCGATGGGGAGCCCCAGATGTGGTCGACCGCGGCGTCGCCGAGCGTGCTCCTCCAGAGCCGCTTGCCGTTCTTCGCTTCGAGGCAGTGCAGCGCGGCGGCACTGTCGCCGACCAGGACGCGTCCGTCCGCGGTCAGCGTGGCGGAGCTCTGCACGCCCTGGCCGCCACCGGTGCCGGTGTCGTACGTCCAGCGAACCCTGCCCGACCTTGCGTCGACCGCGTAGACCTTGCCGTTCCACGACGTGACGTAAACCGTGCCGTCGGCGACCGTCGGCGTGGACGTGACGCCATTCGCAGCGCCGCCCTCGCGCGCCTGCAGGTCGAGCGTCCACTTCTCGGTCAAGGTCGAGGCGTTCGCGGGCGTGATCGCGCTCTCGGACGGCGTCGCGCGCCGGTTGCGCTCGTCGTAGCCGTGGCTCGTCCAGCCACGCGGCAAGCAGACCAGCTTGAGCGAGTCCAGGTCGGTCCCGCTCGCCTTGGCGTTGAGGCGCACGCTCTTGGCCGCGCCCCGGTACCCGTGCAGGGTCGGTTTGAGCGGTACGGCAAGCGTGCGGCCCGAGGTGCAGACGTTGCTCGACGCCGGCAGCAGCGCCGCGATCGCGTTCGACAGCGCCATCAGATCCGGGTCCAGCGTCCCCGCGACCTTGACCTCGGTCACGGTGGTCGGGCTGCAGGTCGGCAGGGCGGGGTCCGCGTTGAACAGGCAGACGTCGACGTCGAACTGGCACGAGTGATTCACCGCGCCGTCGAGATCGCAAGCCGGGTCGCCGTCGAAGCAGCGCACCTCCCGCCCGGCCTTCGGCCGTGCGGGATCGAACGGCGGATACGAGAGGCGGAGGCGCGGTGCCTCGAACTCGGCGAAGCAGTCGAGCGTGGGATTGCCGCCACCGGGCAGCATGCCGCGGGCGACCAGCGGGCTGCCCAGCACGAGCGCAGTCGTCAAGTAGATGAGGGCCCCGGTCCTGGTCGCGCGCATTCTCCGTCCTCCGGATCGGCTGCTTCACGCAGCCGATCCGGACGGTATAGGTCACGCGGCGCGCTCCGGGCCAGCACCCAAATCTGGGTCATTTGGCGCAAGCACCATGGCGGGGCGAGTCCGACCGGTCGAGCCCGCGGCGCGGCGCGGGCCAGGGCGCCGCGCCCGCGTCAACGCGAGGCCGTCGACGCCCGCACGATCGTGCCGCGCTCACCGCGCAGCAGCGCGGGCGCGTCTTCGAGCGCACCGATCGCCGCGACGGTGCCCCCCTGCTCGACGAAGCGGCACGCGGCCTCGACCTTCGGTCCCATCGAGCCGGCCGCAAAGCGGCGTGCGCGCAGCTCCGCCGGTGTCGTGTCCCGGATCGGCGTTCCTGCGGGCCAGCCGTCGAGCACGGCGGAAACGTCGGTGAGCAGCAGCAGCGCGTGCGCGCCGAGCGCACGCGCGAGCAGCGCCGACGCGAGATCCTTGTCGATCACCGCCTCGACGCCGCGCACGCCGCCGTCCGGCATGGTGACGACCGGGATCCCGCCGCCGCCGGCGCACACGACCAGGACGCCGGCGCCGAGCAGGATCTCGATCGCGCGCAGCTCGCGGATCGCGCGCGGCTCGGGGGACGCGACGACGCGGCGGAAGCCCGCGCCGTCGGGTGCGATCGTGTAGCCGCGCTCACGCGACAG
>JAIEPK010000118.1 GCA_019749875.1 Candidatus Binatia bacterium
TCCGGTCGGGGTCGATTGGGGGGCACCTCGCTCCTGGCGCCACCGGGTCGATCCCGATCGACACGCCGATGCCCGATGCACGTCGCCACGCCCCCGCCGCCGAGCGCAACCGCGAGCCGATCCTCGGCGTACTGCGGCGCGTGCTGCCCGCGCGCGGAACCGCCCTCGAGATCGCGAGCGGCACCGGACAGCACGTCGCACGCTTCGCGGCCGCCCTGCCGGGGCTCGTCTTTCAGCCGAGCGATCGTGACGATCAGGATTTCGCATCGATCACCGCCTGGTGCGCCGACGCTCGTGTCGACAACGTGCGACCACCGATCGTGCTCGACGTGACGTCCGATCCGTGGCCGGCAGCGGTCGGCACCGTGGACGCGATCTTCGACGCCAACATGCTCCACATCGCGCCATGGGAGGCGTGCCTGGGGCTGATGCGCGGTGCGGGCGCGCACCTCGCGGCGGGCGGCGTGCTCGTGACCTACGGACCGTACAAGGTCGGCGGCGTCCACACCGCGCCGAGCAACGAGGCGTTCGACCTCGACCTGCGCGCGCGCGATGCGCGCTGGGGCGTGCGCGACCTGGACGACGTGGCGCGCGTCGCGGCGGAGCACGGGCTGGTCCTCGAGGAGCGCGTCGCGATGCCGGCCAACAACTTCGTCATCGTGTTTCGACTGCTCGCGCACTGAGGGGCGCCGCAGACGCGCGTCTGCGGCGCGTCGCGCGTTTGCGGCTTGTCCCGCGTCGAGCCGGTCGGGTATCGCTGAGGCGCCCGTCACGCCGGAGGAGCTCCACCACGATGTCCGCACGACGCACGCTGTCCCTCACCGCCACCGCTCTGCTCGCGACCACGCTCCTGTGCACCTCGGTCGCGCGCGCCGTCGACCCGGGCTCGCAGCCGATCGGCTGCGACGAGGCGACGCAGCCCCACGTCCTGACCGCCAGCGCGCACCTCGATCCGTCGTGCGACTACCGGCGCGGCATCGAGATCGTCGCGTCGAACGTGACCCTCGACTGCCAGGGCGCGCACGTCGTCGCCGATCCGAGCCTGCCGGGGAACCAGCGCCAGCGCGGCATCTACATTCACGCGCCGCAGTCGACCTCTCTGCAGAACATCACCGTGCGCAACTGTCACGTGGAGGGCTTCCTCAACAACTACCACGTCGAGCACGAGGGCTTCCGCGACTACACGGTCGACGACGAGTACGACAACGCCTTCGCGAACATCGTCATCGAGGACGGCACGTCGCTCGACTCGCGCGGCGTCGGCATCTTCGTGAACGGCTACGTGACCGGCGTCACGCTGCGCCGCCTGCACGTCGAGGGCGCGGGCTCGACCGGCATCTACCTCGAGCACGGCTCGAAGGACAACGTGGTCGAGGACAGCACGATCATCAACAACGGCTTCGGCGAGAACGGGCCGAGCGGGCAGACGTTCGACTTCGCCGGCATCAGCTTCTGGTTCTGGGGCACCGGGCGCGAAGGGCTCGCGATCGACGGCTCGCGCTTCAACCTGGTGCGCAACAACACGTTCTCCGGCAACGCCGACGGCGGCATCTTCCTGTACAAGAACTGCGGCGAGTTCGTGAGCTCGAAGCCGCAGCGCTGGTGGCACCGCCGCTACGGCGCCGATGGCAACACCATCGAGGGCAACACCTTCACGGGCGGCAACAACGGCGTGTGGATCGGCTCGCGCATGGGTGAGAACACGCTGCCGATGGAGTGCAGCGACCCGGCGTACCTGACGGACGGCGTGAACCGCATCGTGCTCGACTACGCGCGCGACAACGTGGTCCGGGGCAACGCGTTCCACGACGTCCAGTACGCGATTCGCGTCGAGGACGATCGCAGCCAGCTCCGCGACAACGTGATCGACGGCAGCGACCCGTCGCAGGTCGCGATCCTGGTCGGCACCCGCTTCCGGACGCCGGCGCTGGGGCTGCCGGTGGACGGGACGATCATCTCCGGCAACCAGACCTCGATCACCGGCAACCAGAATCCGTATCGCTGGGTGCACGGCCACAGCGGCACGACGTTCACCGACAACCGCAGCGCGGGCCGCGTGGTCGGGTTCTGCGAGGGGGTCGAGCCGCGGCGCAACGTGCTGATCTTCGTGCTCGCGTTCGTGCCGTACGATCCGGCGAACCCGCCGACGGGCGGTCCGCCGTCGTTCCCGCCGCCCGCGCCGCTGCCGCCCTGCCCCGCCAGCTGCGACGGCGGTGCGATGGTCACGAAGGCCAGCGTGGTGGTGCGCAAGCTCGCGACGCCGCCCGGCGACGACTCGCTCGCGTTCCGCGGCGACGTCGTGTTCCCGCAGCCGTTCGCACCCGCGCTCGACCCGGTCGCGACCGGCGTGCAGATCGTCCTCGCCGACGCGAGCGGCGCGCGGCCGCTCGACGTGCTGGTGCCGCCGGGTGCGTACTCGGCGGCGACGCGCAGCGGCTGGAAGGTCTCGCCCGACGGCCGCCGCTGGCGCTACCTGAATCGCAACGCGAGCGCGCCGGGCGCGATCACCAGCGTCAGCCTGCAGGACCTGTCGGCGAAGACGCCGGGCCTGGTCCGTTTCACCGTCAAGGGCATGCGCGGCACCTACGCGATCGACCAGGCCCGGTTGCCGCTGCGGGCGCTCTTCGTCGCCGACCCGCCGACCGCCGAGACCGGCCAGTGCGGCGTCGCGGCGTTCGCGCCGTCGGCGTGTCGCGGCGACGGCGGCGCGGTGGTCTGCCGGTAGCCCCGGCC
>JAIEPK010000366.1 GCA_019749875.1 Candidatus Binatia bacterium
GGGATCGCTGCTCGTCCACCGCGCGCAGAACGAGCAGGGCTTCGTCGTCGAGAGCCACGGCGACACGAGCCGCTCGTGCTCGACTGCGGCCCGCGTGCCGCGGTGCCGGTGCCGGCGCGCGGCGTCAATACACAGATCGTGCTGCCGAGCGCGGTGTGGGGCTCGCGCTGCGGCGACGGCAGCGATTACGCATTTCGCATGAAGCTCGCGCCGACGGGCTCGCCGGTCGAGAAGATCGTCGTCCACATGGGCGGCGGCGGCGTGTGCGTCGGCGGGCCCGACTGCGCGGCGAAGTCGGCCGACCTCTTCGAGGCGATGAGCGACGGTCTGCCGTCGAACGGCATGATGTCGAGCACCGACGCGACCAACCCGTTCAAGGACTGGACGAAGGTCTCGCTGCCGTACTGCACGCAGGACCTGCACATCGGCGGCGGCGTGCCGACGGCGTATCCCGAGATCACCGTGTACCGGCACGGCGCGCTCAACGTGCGCGCGGCGATGCAGTACCTGCGCGACGTGATCTGGGCCGAGCTGCAGGCGTCGGACCCGGCGGGATATCGCGCGGACCGTCCGATCGTCGTGTTCAGCGGTAGCTCCGCGGGCGGCTACGGCGCTGCGTACAACTACCACTGGATGCTCGACGACCTCGGCTGGGTGAACACCACCGCGGTGCCGGACGCGGGGCTCGGCATGGACAACGGCAGCTTCGGGGTGATCGCGCTCGGCTCGATCGGTCTGCCGGCCGAGTATCCGGGCTGGAACGTGCTGCCGTTCCTGCCGCCGTACTGCAAGACCGCGGACTGCACCGAGATCTTCGGCAACCTCGAGGTCGCGACCGCGCCGCGGCTCCTCGGTACGCCGTACCAGCAGATGCTGCACGTCTCGAACCAGATCGACACGACGCAGGTGTCGACGACGCTGTTCCCGTCGATCCCGGCCTTCGTCAACACGCTGCGCTCGACCTACTGCGACATCCGCGGGCTGCCCGGGCTGCACAGCTTCCTGCGCGCGGCGTCGACGCCGATCCACGGCGAGCTCAACAACGGAAACTGGGACAGCGCGATCATCGACGGCACGATCCTGCGTGACTGGCTCGGCGACGCGATGGCGAACCCGGCCGGGGTCACCGATCGCACGCAGGAGGGGACGCTGGTCGTCGACTACCCGGGTGTGCTCGCGTTCCCCTGCACGCTGCCGTGAGGGCAACGGACGCCGGTCTCGCTCTGCCCTTGCGCTCCGCGGTCTCGGCCGCGACAAGAGGTCGATGAGCGAAACCGGCGTCCTCTCGGCATCCGACCTGAAGACCTACGCGTCGTCGTCGCGCGCCAGCTACGAGAAGCACCTGCGCGAGCTGGTCGAGATCCCGAGCGTCTCGAACGATCCGCAGCGCAAGGACGACGTGCGACGCGCCGCGCAGCGCGCCGCCGAGCTGATCCGCTGGGCGGGCGGCGAGGCCGACGTGATCGAGACCGGCGGTCACCCGCTGGTGCACGGGCGCCTGGGCAGCGATCGGCGCCTGCCGACGGTGACGATCTACAACCACATCGACGTGCAGCCGGCCGACGAGCCGCAGTGGAAGAGCGACCCCTTCAAGCTGACCATCGAGGGCGACCGCTATCTGGCGCGCGGCACCACCGACGACAAGGGCCCCGCGCTCGCCGCACTCTACGGCGCGCGCTACGCGCGCCAGCACGGCGTCGCGGCGAACGTCAACTTCCTCTGGGAGCTCGAGGAGGAGATCGGCTCGCCGCACTTCGCGGCGACGATCAGCAAGCACAAGAAGAGGCTCGCGACCGAGTCGGTGATCGTCAGCGACACGGTGTGGGTCTCGCGCGCGCGGCCCGCCTGTCCGGCAGGGCTGCGCGGCCTGCAGGGCTTCCGCCTGAGCCTGCGCACGGGCGAGACCGACCAGCACTCCGGCACGACCGGCGGTGCGGCGCGCAACCCCGTCGCGGAGATCTGCGAGGTGGTGGCGTCGATGCTCGACGCGCGCACCGGCCGCGTCAAGATCAAGGGCTTCTACGACGGCGTGGTGAAGCCGACGCGGGCCGAGCTCGAGGACCTGAAGCAGTGCGGCTTCACCGTCGCCGGCTTCAAGAAGGACCACCTGCTGCGCTCGCTGCGCACGACCGACGCGCTCGACGCGATGCGACGCCTGTGGCTCGAGCCGACGCTCGAGGTGCACGGCATTGCGGGCGGCTATCAGGGTCCCGGCGTCAAGACCGTGGTGCCGCCCGAGGCGACGGCGATCCTGTCGTGCCGCCTGGTGCCCGACATGCAGCCCGAGCGCATCGTGCAGCTCGTGCGCGAGCACGTGAAGCGGATCAATCCCGACGTTCGCGTCGCGCCCGAGCACGCGCTGCCGGCCTACAAGGGCCGGACGACCGGTCCTTACGCGGATGCGGTCCGCGCGGCGATGAAGGCGGCGTTCGGCCGCGAGCCGGTGTTCGTGCGCGAGGGCGGCTCGATCGGCGCCGTGCTGTCGATGGAGAAGATCCTCGGCGCGCCCGTGTACTTCCTCGGTCTGTCCCTGCCCGAGCACGGGTATCACGCGCCGAACGAGAACTTCGACTGGCGTCAAGCATCGGGCGGCATGGTCGCCTTCGCGCGCTACTTCGAGCGGATCGCGGCGATGCCACGCTGACCTCGGCGCGCTCGCGCCGGCCGTCTCGAGACCCCCCTGGCGGGGCCACGGCATCCGCGCGCGAAGCGCGCGGCCGACCGAAGGGAGCGCGG
>JAIEPK010000383.1 GCA_019749875.1 Candidatus Binatia bacterium
CGAAGCGGTCGCGGATCGTGCGCTCCTCGGCGGCGAGCAGGTGGCGCAGGTCGGCGCGTGCCTGCCGAGCGCGCTCCGACGCGGCATGCAACGCCTCGAGCCGGCGCGCCGAGTCCTCGAGCGGCCGCGCGAGCGCGTCGCGACGCTCGTCGATCTCGTGCCGCAGGCGCTGCGCGAAGCGTCGCGTGCCGCGCTGGAGCGCGCTCCGGATCACGTCGTTTGCCGACAGTCCGTGGAGGGCACTGACGAGCGCCGACCAGTCGCGCGTCGCGACGCCGTCGCGCATGCGCTCGAGCGCGCTCACCGCGAAGACCTGCGTCGCGGGTCGGCCGAGGCGCTGCGCGACGATGCGCTCGGTGAACGACCGCGCCTCCGCGAGCTCGTCCGCGCTCGCGCGGTCCGCCTTGCCGAGCACGACGAAGATCGTCGGCACGCCGGCGGCGAGCTCGAGCAGCACGTCGAGCTCGTCGGCCGACAGCGGCGGATCGATGCCCGAGCACAGGAGCACCGCGTCGATCTGCGGCAGGAACGCGCGCGTCTCGGCAGTGTTGGCCGCGAACACCGAGCCCAGACCCGGCGTGTCGACCAGACACAGGCCCGCCTCGAGCAGCTCGGAGGCGACCAGCACCTCCCCGGCGACGACGCCCTTCACGTTGCCCGGATTGCGCTCCTCGACGACGTACTCGGCCAGCTCGTCGAGAGCGATGCCGCACGGCTCCGCGACGCCGCGCAGGCGGATTCGAACACCGTCCGTCGTGCCGTACCGCACGATGGTGACCACGCTCGTCACCGGCGGGATGCCGACCGGCAGGATCGCGCGGCCGACGAGCGCGTTCACGAGCGACGACTTGCCGCGCTTGAACTGCCCGAGCACGGCGACGAAGAAGCGGCCCTCGCCGAGCCGCGACGCGTACTCGCCGATCTCGTTCACGACGTCGTCGCGGGCGAGATCCGTCGCCACCGCGCGCAGGACGTCGAGCGAGGCGAGCGCCGGCAGGCGATCCGCCGCGTCCCCGGCGGGCGGACCGTCCCCCGCGGCGCTGCGGGGGCTCGTCATCTCGGGTGCCCCGTCTTCCTCGCCGACGGCGCCAGCGCCACGGTCGCGATGCCGCGACGTCTCTCCGTGGAGCGGCGCTTCGAGACGACCCCCATCGCGCGGCGCACCTTCGCCGTGCTCGCTGCGTTCGTCAAGGCGGCCGGCGTGCGTGCCGCCCCTGTCCTCGCCAGCGCCGTCTCGTTGACACACGGGGTGGCGCATCGTCATCATCTGCGGCTCCGATGAGGCTGCACCTGATCTCGCCGACGCACTACCTGCCGGACGGCTCGCTGCACAAGACGACGCGCTACTGGACCAGCGGCACGACGCTGCCGTACCTGAAGGCGCTCACGCCGCCGGGACACGAGGTGTCGTTCACCGACGAGCTCATGCAGGAGCTCGACGTGGCGCGCGTCGAGCGCGAAGCCGACGTGGTCGGACTCACGGCGATGGGGCCGCAGATCCGCCGCGCCTACGACCTCGCCGACCACTTCCGCGCGCGCGGCAAGAAGGTCGTGCTCGGCGGAACGTGGGTCACGCTGACCGCCGAGGAGTCGCTGCGGCACGCGGATGCCGTGGTCGCGGGCGAGGCCGAGTACGTCTGGCCGCAGGTGCTGGACGACCTCGACGCGGGGCGCTCCGCGGGCATCTACCGCGCCGAGCGCTGGCACGATCTCTCGAACCTGCCCGAGATCGACTACTGGTCGCTGCCGCTGCTGAAGCCCGACGCGTTCCGCTCGAGCTGGCTGTACCGCAAGTACTTCTTCTGGCCGATCATGTTCTCGCGCGGCTGCCCGCACCCCTGCGAGTACTGCGCGGTGCAGACGTACTACAAGCGCAGCTACCGCACGCGTCCGGTGGAGGAGTTCGTCGCCGAGATCGACCGCATGCGCGCGCTCGGTGCGAGCCGCTTCCTGTTCCTCGACGACAACCCGATCGCGCACCCGGAGAAGGCGAAGGAAATGCTGCGCGCGCTCGTGGCGCGGCGCGTGCAGTGGGTCAGTCAAGCAACGATCAACGTCGCGCGGGATCCCGAGCTGCTCGACCTCGTCGCGCGCTCCGGGGCACGCGTGCTCTCGATCGGCTTCGAGAGCCTCAACGAGGAGAGCCTCGCCTCGATCGGCAAGAGCTTCAACCGGCCGAGCCGCTACGCCGAGGACATCGCGAAGCTGCGCGCGCGCGGCATCCACGTGATCGCGCTGGTGATGGTCGGCCTCGACGGCGACACGCCGGAGACCTTCGCCGCGACGCTGCGCTGGCTCGACGAGAACCAGATCAGCTTCTTGAAGCTGTTCACACCGGCGCCGTATCCGGGCACCAAGTTCCACGCCGACATGCTCGCCGCGGGCCGGATCCAGAACCACGACTGGGGCCGCTACGACTACGGCACGCCGAACGTCGCGCCCACCGGCATGACCAGCGAGCAGATGATCGACGGCTTCAAGGCGGTGTACTCGGGCTTCTACTCGGTGCGCAGCATGCTGCGGCGCTTCGTGCCGCCGCCGCGGAAGAGCCTGCTCGAAAGCCTCGCGATGATCGTCGCGAACGTGAAGGTGAACGCGTTTCTGCGCCGCAACCCGGACGCCTGGGGGACGATCAGTTGAAACGAGGGGGCACGCGCCCCCTCGCCCCGTCAAGCGAAGCTTGACGGGGCCCCACTCCCCGCGCTCGCTCTCGCTCGGCCGCGCGCTTCGCGCGCGGAGGCGCTGGCCTACGC
>JAIEPK010000550.1 GCA_019749875.1 Candidatus Binatia bacterium
GCGACTCCGCGGCGTCGCGGTTGTCGTCGACGACGAGGATCCGGCGTGCGGCCGTGCGCGACGTCCCGTCGGCGGCCGTGCCGTCGCGCAGCGCGCCATTGCTGCCGCCATCGTCGGGGCCGGCGCTTTGCGCTTCACGGGCGGGTTGCGCTCCGGTCGGTGTCGCCGCGACCGTCGCGGTGATCTCCGTTGCGTCCGGGGCCGTCACGACCGGCAGCCGCACGACGAACGCGCTGCCGCGTCCCGGGCCGTCGCTCGACGCGCTGACGTCGCCGCCGTGCATCTCGACCAGGCGCCGCACCAGCGACAGCCCGATCCCGAGGCCGCCGTGGACGTGGCTCGGGCGCGGACCGGCCTGCGAGAACAGCTCGAACAGCCGCGGCGCCGCGTCCGGGGGAAAGCCGATGCCGGTGTCGCGCACGACGATGCGAACGTCGTCGCCGTCGCGCCGCACCGAAACCGTGATGCGGCCGGCACGCGGCGTGTACTTGACGGCGTTGCCGACCAGGTTCGTGAACACCTGGGCCAGACGGATCGCGTCCGCCTCGAGCCAGATCGGCTCCTCGGGGACGTCGACCCGCAGCTCGTGCCCGGCCTCCTCGACCAGCGGCCGGCAGGCCTCGAGCGCCGGCTCGAGCACGTCGGCGAGCGTCACGCGGGCGGTTTCGAGCTGGAGCCGGTCGTGCGTGACGCGCGAGATGTCGAGCAGGTCGTCCACCAGCCGGACCAGGTGCGACACCTGGCGGTCCATCGTGCGCAGCGCGGACGCGACGACGCGCGGATCGCCGCCGGCGCGCCCGAGCAGCTCGATCGAGCTGCGGATGGGCGCCAGCGGGTTGCGCAGCTCGTGCGCGAGCGTCGCCAAGAACTCGTCCTTGCGCCGGTCGGCGAGGTGCCGCGCCTGCTCGGCGGCACGCCGCTCCGAGACATCACGGAAGACCAGGACGCAGCCCTCGATCGTCCCGTCGCCGGTGACGATCGGTGCGGCGCTGTCGTCGATCGGACGCTCGCTGCCGTCGCGCGCGAGCAGCAGCGTGTGGTTCGCGAGGCCGACGATGCGCCCCTCGCGCAGCGCGCGCTCGGCGGGGTTGGTGGCGGGCTGGCGCGTGTCCTCGGCGACGATGCGAAAGACGTCGGCGAGCGGGCGTCCGGCGGCCTCGGCGCTCGTCCAGCCGGTGAGCCTCTCGGCGACGGCGTTCAGGAAGGTCACGCGGCCGTCGGCGTCGCTGACGATGAGCCCGTCACCGATGCTCGCCACCGTCACGCGCAGGCGATCCTTTTCTTGCCGGGCGAGCGCCTCGGCGCGGCGCGCACGGTCGCGCGAGGCGCGCAGGCTGCCGCCCATGCCGGCGATGAGCGTCGCGGCGATCAGGAACGCCGCGAGCGCAGGGAGAAAGTGGTCCCCTTCCGCGAACGAGAACTTTGGCGGGAGGATCAGGAACCACGCGAGCAGCGCGCCCGAGAATGCCGTCGTCAGACCGCCGCGGACGCCGCCCAAGATGGCGGCCAGCACGACGGCCGGGAAGAACGTGATGAACGGTACCGACCCGGGGCCGAGCAGCGGATCGAGCGGCACACGCACCAGCACGGCGCACACGGCCGCCGCGACGCCGATCGCGTATTCCCGCACTCCGTGGTGCTTGGCAAGATCCATACGGGAC
Organism: Candidatus Binatia bacterium; assembly: GCA_019749875.1. Taxonomy (GTDB): domain Bacteria; phylum Desulfobacterota; class Binatia; order UBA12015; family UBA12015; genus VGTK01. Next base: position 1,662 of record JAIEPK010000550.1, read on the forward strand.
GTGCTCGGTGATCTTTGGCCGCGCGGCGGTTCAATGCGCCGCGGGATCGGTCGCGGGTCCGGCCGCGGCGAGTCCGAGGGCGCGCAGGCTCGGCAGCGCGCTCTCGACCGCGCGCTTGCCTTCCTCGATCGCCTCCCGGGCGCGGTGGAAGTCGAGCAGGCCCAGGTGTGCGAGCCGCGGCGCGATCAGGGCATCGGCCGGGTCGCCGGCGAGCCGGCTGCGCGCGATCCGTACCTGCATGACGTTGAGGCTCGACGCGACCACGTCGAGCATCGACGGCAGGCGAGGCCGCGTCGACGTCGCGGTCTCGAGCCCGAGGCTGTCCTGCAGCTTGCGCAGCCAGTCGCCGACCTGGCTCGACGCCTGCGTCGGCCGCGGATCGGGGCGCAGGTGGCGCCCGAGCAGGTCGGAGCTCAGGTCGACCGCGATCACCAGCTCGGCGCCCATGGCGCGCGCGAGCGACACCGGTACCGGGTTCACGAGCCCGCCGTCGACCAGCATCACGCCGTCGCGGATCACGGGCGTGAACAGGGCGGGCAGGGCGATCGACGCGCGCACGGCATCGACCGTCGAGCCGCGGCGCAGCCAGACCTCGGAGCCGCTCTGCAGCGCGGTCGCGACCGCGCCGAACGGCACCGGCAGATCCTCGATCGGGCGGTCGACGAAGCTCCGCCGTACGAAGTCCATCAGCCGATCGCCCTTGAGGAAGCCTCCCGAGAGCCCGAGGTCGACGAAGGACACGACGTCCTTGACGCGCATCGCGAGCACCCAGTCGGTGAAGCGCTCGAGCTCGCCCGCCGCCCACGCGGCACCGACCAGCGCGCCGATCGACGTGCCGCACACCAGGTCCGGTCGGACGCCGGCTGCGTCGAGCGCGCGGATCACGCCGATGTGCGCCCAGCCGCGTGCGCTGCCGCCGCCGAGCGCGAGGCCGACCAGCGGCGTGCGCGGACTCCGGGCCACGTCGGGAGCTTCGGACACGGTCGTCCCGTAGCGCATGCGCGCGGCGCGCGACAGGCGCGTGCCGCGAGTCCGGCGCGGCACGTGCCCGGCATGTCGCGCCGCACACGCGTGTGGCGTTTGCCCCGCGCTCGA
>JAIEPK010000188.1 GCA_019749875.1 Candidatus Binatia bacterium
GTGTGGCCGAGGCGGATGTCCCAGCTCAGGCGGTCGCAGCGGGCGACGCCGTCCTCGCGGTCGGTCGCGCTGCCGCGCACGGTGATCTTCGCGCCGCGCGCGACCACGGTGCCCGCCGCAGGCTCCTCGATGGTGACCACCGGCGGCTCGTTGCCCGTCGTGATCTCGACCACGTCGGGAAAGCTCTCGCGCCCCGCACCGTCGGTGATGACCAGGCTCGCATACTGCACGCCGCCGGCCGTGAAGGTGTGGTCGACCTCGGGCGTCGTGTAGTCCGTCGTGCCGTCGCCGTCGACGTCCCATGCGTACGCGGTGATCACGCCGTTCGCGCCCGGCGCGCGTGATCCCGCGGCCGAGAGGTGCACCGTCAGCGGCACGATGCCCGCGGTGCGCGACGCGCTGGCGACCGCGACCGGCGTCAAGTCGCCGTCGGGCGAGTACTCGATGCGCGTCAGCTGCGCGTCGTCGTTGTTGCCGCCGTAGCCGGTCCCGTACTCGAGGACGTAGAGCGCGCCGTCGGGTCCGATCTCGAGATCGATCGGGCGGTGCAGCGGGATCCACGGCGCGACGCGGCGCACCCGCTCCAGCTTGCCCCGGCGGTCGACCTCGACGGCCGCAATCACGTCGCGCGTCCAGTCGGTCATGAAGAGCGCGCCCTCGTACGTGTCCGGGAGCCGGAACGGCGCCTTGCCGGGCGGGCGGCGCACGACCGCACCGGCCATCGCCGAGCGTCCCGTCAAGCCGCCATTCTGATCGCGCGCGTTGCCGAGCGCGAGCTCGCTCACGGTGAGGTAGTCGTATGCGAGCACCGGTGGGATCGTGCCCGCGCAGGAGTACGGCGCGCCGACCTCGCCGGTCGCGTAGTCGTACGCGTTGTAGGCGTGATTCTCGCCGATGCAGAACGGCCATCCGTAGTTGCCCGGACCATCGACCACGTTCACCTCGTCGTAGCCGCGCGGACCGCGCGGGCCGTCGAGCGGCGCGTCGGGGCCCACGTCGCCGAAGTAGAGCCGTCCCGTCTGCGGATCGGCGGCGGTGCGGAACGGGTTGCGCGCGCCCATGACGTAGACCTCGGGCCGCCCTGCGGAGCCGTCGCGTGGGAACAGGTTGCCGCGCGGGATCGAGCCGTCGCTGTTCAGGCGCAGCAGCTTGCCGCGCAGATCGAACGGGTTCGACGCCGTACGACGTGCGTCGTAGCGGTCGCGCTCGGGACGGTTGTCGAGCGGCGCGAAGCCGAAGGCGTCGCCGAATGGATTGGTGTTGTCGCCGACCGAGAGCACCAGCGTGCCGTCGGGCAGGAAGGTGATCTGGCCGCCCTCGTGCCCGCCGACGCGCTCGCTCGGCGTGCGCAGCAGCTCCTCGTACGAGTCCAGGTCGAGCGTTCCGTCGTCCGCCAGGCGGAGGCGCGCGAGCACGTTCTCGCCGAGCGGCCCCTCGTACGGCAACGCGTCCGCGTCGTAGTCGGCGGGCGGGTCGAAGTCGTCGAGCGCGTAGAACAGGTAGACCCACGGCGTGCGTGCGAAGTCGGGGTCCAGCGCGATGCCGAGCAGGCCGTTCTCGCCGTACAGCGACACGTCGAACTGCGCCGCCAGCGACACGCGGCCGCTCTTCGGGCTCCACACCCAGACCTCACCGGTGCGCTCGACGTAGAACACGCGGCCGTCGGGCGCGACGTCCATGGTCAGCGGGTTGCGTGCTTGACGCGACACCGGGATCGCGCTCCAGGTCGGCGGACCCGCCGCCCAGCGGATGCCGTCGAGCAGGTGCTCCTGGAAGCGCGGATCGCGCCACGAGTCCGGACGGTGGCCGAGGTTGGTGTAGAAGGAGCGCCCGCCGTCGTACTCCTTGTACCAGGCGATCGGATGGTCGGGACCCATCGACGGCCCGCCGGGGAAGTTCGGGTAGATGAAGCCCGCCTCGTCGACCGTCAGCAGGATCGCGTTGTCGAAGCGCGGATTGCGGTCGAAGTTGTAGATCTCGTCGGTGAACAGGAACTTGCCCGGCAAGTGATCGGTCGACGGGTGCTCGCCGTCCTCGGTGGTCACCTCGACCTCGACCGGCAAGATCGGGTGGCTGGTGAAGTAGGCGCCGACCAGCTTGCCGTACCAGTTCCACTCGTACTCGGTGTCGGCGGCCGAGTGCACGCCCACCCAGCCGTGCCCGGCACGGACGAAGCGCTCGAGCGCCGCCTGCTGCGCGTCGTTCAGGACGTCGCCCGTGGTGTTCGCGAACACCACGACGTCGAAGGTCGCGAGCACGTCGTCGTCGAATTGCTCCGGGTCCTCGGTGATCGTCGCCGCGATCCCCTCCCGCTCGGGCAGGCTCGCGAAGAAGTCGTGCGCGTCGGCGATCGACGCGTGGCGAAAGCCCGCCGTCCGCGAGAACACCAGCACGCGCAGCGGCTCGCCCGCCACGGCCTTGTCGCACGCACGTCCGCCGGGACGCACGATGCCGTTGCCGGTGACGCGACCGGCACCGGGCAGCGGCTGCGAGCAGCCATGCACGACGGGCTTCGCGTCGGCGCGCGCGCCGACGCCGGCGAGCACGGATGCAGCGATCAGGACGGCGAGCAGCGAGCGGTGCGTGAGCGACCGATGCGGCGGAGAGATCGAGGCGGGGTCGTGGCGCATTCCGGGCGGACTATCCGGTCGAAGCCGACGCCCGCAAGCCACAGAATCCGTCGCGGCGCGTCATGACGACGCGCGGGCGCGTCGTCCGCGCGTCGCCGGCCCGCGACGGCGCGCGGAGTCGACCGCGGTCAC
>JAIEPK010000133.1 GCA_019749875.1 Candidatus Binatia bacterium
GTCCGGGATACTTGACGTCCGCTCCGGGGCGCGGGATACGGCACGCCATGCGCCGTGCCGCCCGGCCGCTCGTGGCCCTCGCCCTCGTGCTCCTGCACGGATGTGCCGCATTCCGCACGCTGGCGCGGCCGGACCCGGAGCCCGCGCCGGCTGCGGCGCCGTGGACGGTGCGCTGCACGTGGGTCGAGCACCGGCCGGCGGGAGCGGAGCAGGACCTCGGTCCGGCCGACCATGGGGCGCTGTGGGCGCAGGATCCGAACGGGCGGCGGGTCGTGATCCGCGGTGGCCTCGAGGACGGCTTCCTGCGTGTCGACGCGCTGGCCGCGTGGACGCCCGAGCGCGGCGACGAGGAGCTGGGCGTCGCACCGTCGGTCGACGCGCTGCGCTGGCTGTGCGCCGATACCGTGGCGCGCGAGCTCGCCGGCCGGGACGTCACCGTCGATCGCATCGCTGCCGCGCGCGCCGACGAGAACGTGGACGTCGCGATGGCGCTCGCCGACGATCTGCCGGGCGCGCCGAAGACGACGGCGAAGCGCATCGTCGTGTTCGGCGACAGCCTGTCCGATCCCGGCAACCTGAAGCGCCGCCTGCTCGTGTTCCCGAACGCGCCGTACTACCTGGGCCGCTTCAGCGACGGGCCGAATTGGGCGCAGTACCTCGCGGAGCGGACCAGCCTGCCGGTCTACAATCACGCCGTCGGCGGCGCGGTCTCGGTCGAGCACGCCGACGTGCCGGCGAGCGGCATCCTGTCGGCGGTGCAGCAGGGCGCGCAGTTCCTGCTCACCGGCAGCGTCGAGGAGTACGTGACGCACTACCTGACGCGAGATCTGTCGGACGGCCAGCTGCAGCGCACCAACGACACCGTCTTCGTGCTGTGGTCGGGCGGCAACGACTACCTCTCGAAGGAGCCGATCTCGGGCGACATCGACACGCTGCTCGACGAGCCGCACGAGCCGTCCGGATACTTGACGGTGGTCGACCAGACCACCACCGCGATCGCGAACCAGGTACGGCGCCTGTACGCCGCCGGCGGCCGGCGCTTCGTGGTGATGACGCTGCCCGACCTCGGCACGATCCCCGGCGTGCTGCACAACGACAGCTATCGCGCGGACGAGGAGGGAGTCTCCGAAGCGATGCGGCGTGCGCAGCTGTCACGCAAGATGTCGCAGCTCACGCGTCACCACAACGACCAGCTGGCGGACAAGATCGCGGACGTGCGGCGCGAGCTGCCCGGGGCGTCGATCACACTGCTCGACACGCAGCAGGCGATCGCGTCGATCCTCGCGGGGCGCCTGCCCGCCCCGCGCGAGGGCCGGTCGCGCGGCGCCGGCTCGGGCAGCGCTCTCGCCGGACAGACGCGCTTCGCGTACGGCTTCGATCTGCGCACGCTGCGCTCGACCGCGCTGCGCGACCGCAAGGGCGTGATTCCGATCCAGGACCGCTGCTACCGCGGCGGCTACCTCGGCACCGGTGACGCGGAGAACGTTTGCGTCGAAGAGGCAAAGGTCTTCTTCTGGGACATGGTGCACCCCACGAGCTACACCCACTGCTGGCTTTCGTTCTTCGTGCAGCGCGAGCTCGCGACGGCGGGCCTGATTGCCGGCGAACCCGATCCGGTCGCGCATCGCGCGTACTGCGCCCGTCGGCAGGAGCTGCTGCCGCAGAGCGACGCGCTGCGCGAGCCGGTGCAGGTGTCGGCACCGTGACGCCGGCGCTCACCGGTCTGCGCGTGCTCGACGCGTGCGACGAGAGCGGGCGCCTCGCGGGCAAGCTGCTCGCGGAGCTCGGTGCCGACGTGGTGCGCGTGCGGCGCGGTGCCGCGGGAGCGCCCTTGCCCGGGGCCGCGGGCGCATGCGGCGGCGTGCTCGACTGGTGGTACGACGGCGGCACGCGGCGCACATCGCTCGACCTCGACGACGCGCGCGATCGCGAGCACTTCGCGGAGCTGGCCGCGCGCTGCGACGTGCTGCTCGAGACCGAGCGGCCGGGCAGGCTCGCGCAGCTCGGGCTCGGCCACGACCGCCTCGCCGCACGCAATTCGCGCCTGGCGCACGTGTCGCTCACGCCGTTCGGTGCGACGGGTCCGCGCGCGCACTGGCAGGCGAGCGATCTGGTCGCGGGTGCGCTCGGCGGCGTGCTTGCCGTCAGCGGCACGCCGGAGATGCCGCTCAACGGCTGGGGACGCCAGTCGTTCAACATCGGCGGCTTCTACGCGGCGATCGCGGCCCTGGTCGCGCTGCGCGTCGCGCGTTCCGAGCGGCGCGCGGTGCACGTCGATCTCAGCCTCCAGCAATGCGTGGTGAGCTGCACCGAGCAGGTGCTGATGTACTGGTTCTTCCCGCAGACGTTCCCCGAGCGCCTCGCGAAGCGTCAAGGCGCACTGCACTGGACGCGCGTCTACGACGTGGTGCCGTGCGCCAGCGGGCACGCGATGGTCACGCCGGCGCCGCACGCGGGACGGCTCTTCAAGTGGATGGCGGAGGACGGGATGCTCGGCAGCCTCGCCGAGAACCCGCCGAAGAGCGCCCTCGAGCTGCTCGCGCGCAACGAGGAGATCATGGCCGCGATCCGCGCCTGGGCCGCGACCAAGCCGGCGTCGGAGGTCTTCGCAGGCGGACAGAAGCGGCGCCTGCCGTACGGCGACGTCCAGTCGGTGCGTGAGGCGGCGTCCGGACCGCAGCTCACGGCGCGCGGCTTCCTGCGTCCGGTCGACGTCGACGGCGCGCGTGCGTACGTGCCCGGGCCGGCGTTCCGCATGCTCGACACGCC
>JAIEPK010000352.1 GCA_019749875.1 Candidatus Binatia bacterium
CGACCGTCGCGGCGCGCGCGCTCGGCGCCTACTGGCGCGGCTGGTCACGGATCGCTGCCCCGCTGGTCGGCGCGCGCGTGCGCCTCGCGCTGCACGTCGGCGCGGCGTTCCTCGTTCTCGGCGCGGTCGCGGGCATGTACGTCCGCGGTCTGACCTTCGAGTACCGCGCGACGTGGGAGAGCACCTTCATCGGCTCGGGCGCGGCGTCGGCGCTGCTGCGCCTGGTGCTCGGTCCGGCCGCATCGCTGCTCGGCGCGCCGCTGCCCGACGCGGCGATGCTCGAGGCGATGCGTGCGCCGTCGGATGCGCCGGCGGCGCTGTGGATCCATCTCTGGGCGATCACCGCGGCATTGGTCGTCCTGCTGCCGCGCGGCGTGCTCGCGGCGTTCACCCTGCTGCGCGAGCGCCGTCTCTCGCGCGCGCTCGCGGTCGATCCGCTCGCGGGCCCGTTCCGCGTGCTGCTCGCGCCGGACCGCGGCGCCGGCACGGCCGTCGACGTCTTGCCGTACAGCTACGGCATCAGCGGTCGTCCCGCGGAAACGCTGCGCGAGCTCCTGCACGACGTCTTCGGCCTGCGCGCCGAGGTCCGCGTGCACGATGCGCTGCCGTACGGCGTCGAGATCGAGGACGCGATCGCGGTGAACGGCAAGCCCCCCGCCGCGTGCGCGGTGGTCGTGTTCGGCTTCGTGCAGTCGCCCGAGCGCGAGGTGCACGGACGCTTCGCGCGCGAGCTGCTCGAGGGCGCGGGCGGCAGGACGCACGTGCTCGCGGTCGTCGACAGCTCGGCGTGGCACGCGCGCTTTCGCGAGGGCGACGCGCGTCGCGAGGGCGAGCGCCGCCGCGCCTGGGATCGGGTCCTGGAAGAGGCGGGTCTCGCGCCGCTGCACGTCGATCTGGCCGCCGTGCTCGAGGCGGACGTCGTCGAGCAGGCGGAGGCTCGCCTCGGACGCGCGAGCGGCGAGGGCGCGTGAGCAACGTCACCCTGAGCGGCGAGGGCACGTGAGCGACGTCACGCTGAGCCTCATCTCGCACACCAACGTCGGCAAGACGACGCTCGCGCGGACGCTCTTGCGGCGCGACGTGGGCGAGGTCTTCGATCAGGCGCACGTGACCGAGGTCAGCGAGGCGCACGAGCTGGTCGCGGCCGGTGACGATCGCCTGCTGCTGTGGGACACGCCGGGGCTCGGCGACTCGGCGCGCCTCGTCGCACGCGTCAAGAAGGAGGGCAACCCGCTCGGCTGGCTCCTGCACCAGGTGTGGGATCGCACGCGCGACCGCGCGCTCTACTCGAGCCAGGAAGCCGTCCGCAACATCCAGTCCGACGCCGACGTGGTGCTCTATCTCGTCAACGCGTCCGAGGAGCCCGGCGACGCCGGCTACGTCGCGCACGAGCTCGAGCTGCTCGGCTGGATCGGCAAGCCGGTGATCGTGATCCTGAACCAGACCGGCGAGGCGACGCCGGCACCGCTCGCCGACGATCCGATCGCGCGCTGGGACGAGGCGATGCACGCCTGGCCGATCGTCAAGCACGTGCTGCCGCTCGACGCGTTCACGCGCTGCTGGGTGCAGGAGGGATTGCTCCTCGAGCGCGTCGCCGACGTGCTGCCCGAGCGCCAGCGACCGCTCATGCAGCGCCTGCTCGCCGAGTGGCAGCGGCGCGGCCGCGAGACCTTCGAGCAGGCGGTGCACCGCATCGCGCAGTACCTCGCCGGTGCCGCGGCGGATCACGAGCGCCTCGCCGAGGACCAGCCCGGACGCGGCGAGAAGCGGCGTGCGATGCGCACGCTCGCCATGCGCCTCGATCAGTCGACGCAGGACCTGATGGCGACGCTGCTCGACCTGCACGGCCTCGGCGGACGCTTTCAGGAGGAGGCGCGCGCCAGGCTCGAGGAGGACTTCCGCATGCCGGGCGAGCTCGTGTCGTCGGGGCGGGCGGCGGTCTGGGGAGCCGCCATGGGTGGTGCCGCGGGCGGCATCGTCACCGACATCCTGACCGGCGGACTGTCGTTCGGCGCGGGCGCGATCGCCGGCGCGGTGCTGGGCGCGATGGGGGCCGCCGGTCTGCTCAAGGGCTACCAGATGGCGCTCGGCGACGACCAGCCGACGGTGCGCTGGTCGCAGGACTTCCTGCGCGACCTCGTGCAGCAGAGCGCGCTGCGGTACTTGGCGGTCGCGCACTTCGGCCGCGGCCGCGGCGAGTGGCGCGAGCTCGGCAACGCCGCGCGCTGGACGCAGCTCGTCGAGCGCACGCTCGCGGCGCGCGCCGACCGGCTGCAGAGCTGCGTCTGGGCGGCGCGCGACGACTCGGGCTTCGTCACCGACGCCGACGCGCGCTTCGCGGACCTCGTCCGCGGACTGCTGCGCGAGGTGTTGTGCACCGTCTATCCACAGGCTGTGCACATCCTGCCCACACGGCCGCGCTGACGCCGACGCTGACCGGCCGCGCGAGCGGCGCGTGGCGACGCTCCGCTCGCGTCGAGCCCGGCACGTTCGGGGATGCCGTGGCGGGGGGACAAAGTGCTATCGCTCGGGCGTGACGTCTGTCCGAGCCGCGGCGGAGCCGCTCGTCACCGTCGTGATCCCGACCGCGGATCGCCCCCAGCTCGTGCTGCGCGCGGTGCTGACCGCGCTCGCCCAGACGGAGCGCCGCATCGAGGTGGTGGTCGTCGTCGACGGGCCCGACCCGGCGACGACCCGCGCGCTCGCGACGCTGGACGATCCGCGCCTGCGTGTCCTCGAGCTGCCGGCGCGCGGCGGCGTCGGCGCCGCG
>JAIEPK010000576.1 GCA_019749875.1 Candidatus Binatia bacterium
GGATGCGCACGCCCGTGAGCCGCGCGTACGCGCCGGCGAGGGCCGGCGCGACCGGCGGCACGCCGGGCTCGCCGGCGCCGCCGATCGGCACCGTCGGATCCGGCGGCATGACGGTGACCGCGATCGACGGCATCTGGCTCATGCGCACCATCGGGTAGCCGTCGAAGTTGCGCACGCCGGCCCGCCCCGCGGTGAAGGTCACCTGACCCCACAGCGCCGCGCTGATGCCGTGCACGATGCCGCCTTCCATCTGGGCCGCGACCGAGTCGGGATTGACGGCGCGACCGCAGTCGATCGCGCACCAGACGTTGTGCACGGTCATGCGTCCCGCGGCGGGCGCCGAGATCTCGACCACCTGCGCGACCGCGCTGCCGAACGACCACGAGAACGCGAGGCCGCGCGCGCGTCCCGACGGCACGGCGCCGCCCCACTTGGCCATCGCGGCGACGCGATCGAGGACCGCGAGGCCGCGCGCATCACTGGCCAGCAGGCGTCGCCGGTACTCGTAGGCGTCGATGCCGGCCGCGTCGGCGAGCTCGTCGATCATGCTCTCGATCGCGAACGAGTTGATGGAGTGGCCGACCGAGCGCCAGTAGCCGAGCGGCACCGGCGCGGGATGGAGCACGTGCTCGACCAGCCGGCTGTCGAAGGCGTAGCTGCAGCCCGTCGCGGTGGTCGAGCCGTCGATCGCCTGGCTGTCGATGCCGGTGAACGTCGGGCGCCGCTGCACCGTGATCGACGGCGAGCAGTTGCGGTACTGCCAGGCGGCGACGTTGCCGGCCGTACCGAGCGCCGCGCGCACGCGCACCGCCGCCAGCGGCCGGTACTGGTCGCGCGCGAAGTCCTCCTCGCGCGTCCACATGAGCTTGACGGGTCGCCCGATCGCCTGCGCGGTCTGGATCGCCTGGCTGATGTAGTCCTGCTCGATCTTGCGCCCGAGCCCGCCGCCGAGGAACGTCGTGTGGATCGTGACCTGCTGCGGGGTGAGTCCGGTGAGCGCCGTCGCCGTCCCGACCGCGATCGCCTGGCCCTGCGTCGGCGCCCAGATCTCGCAGCGATCGGCCGTGAGCCGCACCGTGCAGTTCGGCACCTCCATCATCGCGTGCGCGAGGTAGGGCAGGGTGTAGGTGCGCTCGATCACGGGTACGTCGGGATCGTCGAGCGTTGCGCGGGCGTCGCCGACGCTCTCCGCGACGGCGGCGGGACCGGTGTCGAGCAGGTCGCGCGCCTGCTGCAGGAGGGCCGCGCTGTCGATCGCCGCGGACGATGCCGGGACGTTCCAGCGCACCTGGAGCTGGTTCGCGGCGCGGATCGCGTACCAGGTGTTCTCGGCGACGACCGCCACCGCGTTGACCATGCCCGCGACCTCGGTGCCGCGTCCGGTGCCGGCGAGGACCTTCAGCGGGACGACCGCGAGCGCGCCCTTGGGCACCGGCGGCGTCGCGGCGAGCGTGCCGCCGAGCGTCGGGCAGTGCTTGACGACGGCGTACGCCATGTCGGGGATGCGCACGTCGATGCCGTACACGGCGCTGCCGTCGACCTTCGCCGGGATGTCGAGGCGCTTCACCGGCCGGCCGATGAGGCGCAGCGTCGCGTCCGACGCGAGGGGCGGCTCCGACGGCACCGGCATCGTCGCGGCGAGGGCCGCGAGCGCGCCGTAGTCGAGCGTGCGCCCGTCGCCCGCGTGCACGACGGTGCCCTTGGTCGCGTGACATTCGCTCGCCGGCACGCCCCAGGTCTGCGCCGCCGCCGCGATCATCATCTCGCGCGCCGTCGCACCGGCCTTGCGCAGCGTCGCGTAGTAGCCGCGGATGCTGGAGCTGCCGCCGGTGAGCTGGAAGTGGAACAGCGGGTTCGCGAACGCGGGATCGGCCGGCGCGTGCTCGGCGCGGACCTTCTTCCAGTCGACCATCAGGTCCTCGGCGAGGATCTGTGCGAGGCCGGACATGGCGCCCTGGCCCATCTCCGCGCTGCCGACGAGGATCGTCACGATGCCGCTCGGCGCGATGCGGATCCACGTCCCGACCTGCGTCGCGGCGGCCGCGAGCTCCGCGGCCTCGGTCGCGCGCGTGCTGCCGTCGACGCGGAAGAAGAGCACGAAGGCGCCGGCCGCGGACGAGACCAGGAACTTTCGCCGGCTGACTCCCGCGGACGCCGGCTGCAGCGGTGCGTTCATCGGCGCCTCCTCACTTCAGCGTGTTCAGCGCCTGGCGGATGCGCTGGTACGTTCCGCAGACGCACAGGTTGTGCAGCTCGTTCGCGATCTCGCGACCCGGCGCGCCCTCGCGCCGCTTCGCCTCCGCGGCCATGATCATGCCCGACTGGCAGTAGCCGCACTGCGGCACCTGCTTCTTGATCCAGGCCTTCTGGATCGGGTTCGAGCGGTTCGGCGACAGGCCTTCGACCGTCGTCACGGCGCGCCCCGCGGCCTCTTTTGCCTCGTAGACGCAGCTGTACTCGCGCTGGCCGTCCACCAGCACGGTGCACGCGCCGCACAGCTCGCGCCCACAGCCGTACTTCGTCCCCGTGAGGCCGAGGACGTCGCGCAGCACCCACAGCAGCGGCATCTCCGGGTCGACGTCGACCTGAAGGCTCTCTCCGTTCACGTTCAGCGAGATCATGCTTCCCCCTCGAGCGACGTCGATCGTCGCGGCTCGGCGTGGCGTGCGGCAGCAAACCGAGGACCAGCGCCGGCGCCGTGGCACGTGCGGTGCGCGTGCGCTCGCGGGCGAAGGAGCGACGGCGCGAAGCGCGTGCGCGGCCGGGCGGGG
>JAIEPK010000680.1 GCA_019749875.1 Candidatus Binatia bacterium
CGATCGCGCGCGCGCTGGGCAACCGGCCGAGCGTGATCCTCGCCGACGAGCCGACCGGCAACCTCGACACGCACACGGGTGACGCGATTCTCGCCCTGCTGCTGTCGCTGCAGCGCGACGGCGCGACCATCGTGATGGTCACGCACGATCCGCGCATCGGCGAGCGTGTCGAGCGCGTGGTCGAGATCCGCGACGGGCTCATCGAGCGCGACGGCGGTCCGCGCCTCGCCGCCGGACGCGCGGATCCGGAACGGTGACGCGAGACTCGGACCCGTGCGCGCGCAGCGCGCGGCCGACCGCACGGAGCGCGGGGAGTGGGGCCGCGCGCGGCTTCGCCGTGCGGGGCGAGGGGGCGCGTGCCCCCTCGTTCTCCGAAGCCGCGCGCGAAGCCTTGCGCACGCTGCGCGCGAGCTGGCTGCGCACGGTGCTGACTCTGTTCGGCATCGTCTGGGGGACGGCGTCGGTCGTGTTCCTCCTGTCGTGGGGGCTCGGTGTGCGCGTCATGCTCGAGGCCGCGTACGAGCGCGTCGGTCACAACCTGGTGCAGGTCTTTCCGGGGCAGATCGGATCCGACTTCTCGCCGGCGTCGGATCGCCGCCTGCTGTGGCTCACGCTCGACGACGTCGATGCGCTGCGCCGGCGCGTGCGCCTGTCGCGCCTCGTGCTCCCCGAGTCGCAGACGTTCCGCGAGGTCGGCTACCGCCAGAAGACGACCAGCCTCAACATCCGCGGTGTCGTGCCGGACAACCTCGCGCTGCGCGGCATGAGCATCGCGAGCGGCCGCGGCATCACGCGCGACGACCTCAACCACCGGCGTCGCGTGGCGGTGCTCGGCACCAAGGCGCGCGAGCGGCTGCTCGGGCCGCATGGCGGCGTCGGCAGCATGATCCGCATCGCGGGCCAGCCGTTCGAGGTCGTCGGCTTGCTCGGGCGCGTCGGGACGCAGCTCTGGCAGGACGGACCGAGCCAGCTCGACGAGCAGGTCTGGATCCCGTTCTCGACGCTGGTCGGGTTCGGCAAGCGTCAAGGACGCGACGCGGAGGTCGTCGACAGCGTCATGCTGAGCGTCAAGGACCGCAAGCAGCGCAAGGCGGCCGAGCGCGAGGTGCGCGCGATCCTCGCCGAGCGGCTGCGCGTGCGCGCCGACGACGAGGAGGCGATCCGCGTCATGAGCCCGCTCGACGCGCTGGAGAAGGTCCCGCTCGATCAGATGGGCGGGCTCCTGTTCACCCTCGGCGCGACGACGCTGGTCATCGGCGGCGTCGGAATCCTCACCATGATGCTCGACTCGGTGCAGCAGCGGCGCAACGAGATCGGCGTGCGCCTCGCCGTCGGCGCGCGCCGACGCGACATCGTCGGGCAGTTCTTCCTCGAGACCTTCTTCATCACCGGACTCGGCGGGCTGCTCGGCATCGCGCTCGGGCTCGCCGGCTGCGCGGTGCTGGCGAGCCTGCCGGCGGCGGACCTGATCCCGACGCCGATCGTGCGCTGGGAGACCATCGCGATCGCGCTCGGCGTCATGACCGGCGTCGGCCTCGCCTCGGGAATCGTCCCGGCGCGGCGGGCGGCGCGCATCGATCCGGCACTGACGCTCCGGGCGGAGTGATCGCCGCATGCTGCTCGACCTCGCATCCGCGACCTGGCGCAACGTCTGGGCGCACAAGTTCCGCTTCGGCTTGACGGCGCTCGGCATCGCCTGGGGCGCCATGATGCTGACCTACCTGTCGGCGACCGCCGACGGCTACGACCAGCACTTCGAGCGCCAGCTGGACAAGCTCGGGCAACGCATCGTCTTTCTGTTTCCGGGCGTCGCGACCAAGCCGCACGTGGGGCAGCGCGGTGCACGGCGCGTCGAGCTCGAGCGCGAAGACCTCGATCGCATCGCGCGCCTGCAGGCCGTCGAGCGTGCGGCGCCGAACCTGTGGCTCGGACCGCGCGTGATGCGCGCCGCCGGCCGCACCAAGCTGGTGCACACCTACGGCGGCTCCGAGGAGACGGCGGCGCTGCGCAGCTTCGAGATCGCGGACGGTCGCTTCCTCGGGCGACGCGACGTCGAGCTCGCGCGCAACGTGGTGGTGCTCGGGCCACGCGCCGCGCGGCGTCTGTTCGGTGCGGAGCGCGCCGTCGGCCGTACGGTGCACGTCGAGGGCGTCCCGTTCGAGGTGATCGGCGTCGCGCGGGCGAAGGGCGACCAGCTGCTGTTCATGGGCCCTCCCGACGACGAGATCGCGTTCGTGCCGTTCACCACCGCGCGCACCTGGTTCACGCGCTCGGACGTCCTCGAGCAGATCGCGTTCGCGTCGCGCACGCGCGAGGGGAGCTGGGAGGCGGTCGAGCTGGTCCGAGCGACGCTCGGCCGGCACCACGGCTTCCGGCAAAAGGACGACGCGGCGATGGGCTACTTCAACGTGCAGGAGCCGGTCGACATCGTCCACGGCCTCTTGCTCGCGCTGCGGGTCTTCCTCAGCGCGGCGAGCTTCGTCACGCTGATCGCGGGTGCGGTCGGTGTGATGAACATCATGCTCGTCATGGTCGCCGAGCGCACGCGCGAGATCGGCCTCATGAAGGCGATCGGGGCCTCGAACCGGCGCGTGTTCGCCGAGGTGGTGGCGGAAACGCTGGTCGTCACCATGCTCGCGGGCGGGCTCGGGGTGCTGGTCGCATGGCTCGGCGTGATGCTGAGCGCGCGCGGCATCGCGGCCGGGCAGACCATGCAGGCGGTGCCGGTGCTCGAGCTGCGACGGGCCCTGACGACGCTCGCGACGCTGGTCGGCGTGGCGCTG
>JAIEPK010000514.1 GCA_019749875.1 Candidatus Binatia bacterium
GGGGAACAAGAAGAGCGTGCGCGCGCGCCGCCCGGGCGGCACGTGGCCCACGCGAATGGCCTCGCTGCTGCGGCGCTGCGCGAACGCGGCGAGCCGGTCGGCGAGCTCGGCGCCGTCGCGCCCCACCACGGCGACGCGTTCCGCGTGATGCGCACGGCGCACGCTCGCGGAGAAGCAGATATCGGCGACCGCGTGATCGCCGACGCGCAGCAGCTCGGCGGTCGCGCCGGCGAGCGCGCGCAACGCGTCGTCGTCCCGTGCAGACAGCGGCAGGACGTGCAGTGCTGCCGGGTGCCGTTCGGCGCCGTCGGCCGGCCGTGCGTGCGGCGCGGGAGCCTGCTCGAGAATCGCGTGCGCGTTCGTGCCGGTGAACGAGAACGTGCTGACGCCGGCGCGCCGCGGCCGATCGCCACCCGCCCACCGTTCGCGCGTGCGCGCGACGAACAGCGGTGTACCGGCCATGGTCCCGTGCGGCGTCAGGCTGTGAAAGTGCACCTGCGGTGGGATCAGCGCGTGCTCGAGGACCAGCACCGTCTTGATCAGCGCCGCGATGCCCGAAGCGGCCTCCAGGTGTCCGAGGTTTCCTTTCACCGAGCCGACCGCGCACCGGCTGCCGTCGCTGCGCGGCTCGCCGAACACGGCGCGCAGCGCGTCGAGCTCGATCGGATCGCCGAGCTTGGTCGACGAGCCATGCGCCTCGACGTAGCCGACGTCTGCCGGTGCGATGCCCGCCTCCTGCAGCGCCTGCTCGATCGCCTCGCGTTGCGCGCGCGCGCTCGGCGCCACCAGCCCGGCGCTCCTGCCGTTGTGATTGACGGCGGAGCCGCGGATCGACGCGCGCGGCGCATCGCCGTCGGCGAGCGCCTCGGACATGCGCTTCAGGATCACGACGCCGCAGCCCTCGCCGCGGGTGAAGCCGTCGGCCGCGACGTCGAACGGTCGGCAACGTCCGTCGCGCGAGAGCCAGCCCGCGTTGCGCATCGCGACGGTGACCTCGGGCGAGAGGATCGCGTTCACGCCACCGACGATCGCCAGATCGACCTCGCGGCTGCGCAGGCTGCGGCTTGCTTGATGGACGGCGACCAGCGCCGACGAGCACGCCGTATCGAAGACGATCGCGGGGCCGCGCAGGTCGAGCAGGTATGCCGTCCGTCCCGCGATCGCGGCGTGCGAGGCGCCGAGCGGATAGGCGAGGTCGAGCTCGTCGGGCGACGACTGCGCGGTCTGCAGGCAGGCATAGTCGTGCGTCGCAGCGCCGAGGAAGACGCCGCTCCGTGAGCCGCGCACCAGGTCCGGCGGGATGCCGGCGTCCTCGAGCGCCTCCCACGCGACCTCAAGGAAGAGGCGCGCCTGCGGATCCATCCAGTCGGCCTCGTGACGGTCGATGCCGAAGAACCGGTGATCGAAGCCATCGACGTCGCCGACGAAGCCACCCCACCCGAGCAGCTCGCGGACGCTCGGGGCGATCGCGTGCGCGCGATCGGCCGGCACGCGCGAGATCGCATCGACACCCGAGGCCAGCAGCGTCCAGAAGGCGTCGGTGCCGTTGGCCCCGCCGGGGAAGCGACACGACATGCCGACCACCGCGATCGGCTCGCGCGCGTCCGCCTCGAGGCGCTCGAGCTTGGCGCGCAGCGTGCGCACCGCGAGCAGCGTGCGCTTGGTGGGCGACAGCGCCGCCTCGTCGTGCTGCACGTCGCTCATCGTGACATCGCCTCGAGGCGGCCCTCGGTGAGGGCGTCGATCTCGTCTGCGAGCAGGTCGGCGGCAGCGTCCTCGGAGAGCGCCGCGACGCGCTCGATCTCGACGCTCGCCGCGGTGGCGTCCTCAGCGACCGCCGCGTCGCGCGCGTCCGCCAAGCCGAGCTGGCCCGCGAGTAGCTCGACCAGCGACTCGAGGGTCGGGTGTGCGAACATCGTCGTCGCACTGAGCGTGACGCCGAGCTGGTCCTCGAGCCGGTTCTTGAACTCGACTGCGACCAGCGAGTCGAAGCCGAGGTCGGCGAAGCCGGCCGCCGGATCGATCTCGGACGGGTCCATGCCGAGCGCGCGCCCGATCTCCGCCTGCAGGCGGCACTCGAGGAAGCGATGCCGGTCCTGACCCGCGGGCAGCGCTAGGATCTCCTTCAGCAGCTGCGGGTCACGGACCCGTGCCCCACCGCCCGCTCCCTGCTCTGCGGCCAGCACGCGGAAGAACGGCGGGTCGTTGACACGGAAGCGCTCAAGCCAGCGTCGCAGCTCGATCCTCAGCACACCGACCTGCGGTCGCCCGCCCGCGAGCAGCACGCGCAGCGCGCGCCAGCCGACCTCGGGCTCGATGGTCGCGATCCCGAGCGCGTCGAGATGCTTCAGCCGGCGCGCGTCGGCCGCGGCCATGCCGATCGTCGACCACGGGCCCCAGTTGATCGACAGCGCCGGCAGACCGCGCGCGACGCGCGCGTGCGCGAGCGCGTCCAGATAGGCGTTGGCCGCGGCGTAGTTGCCCTGCCCGGGCGAGCCGAGCAGCGACGCAGCCGACGAGAACAGCACGAAGTGCTCCAGCTCGTGGTGCTGCGTGAGCCGGTGCAGGTGCCACCCGCCGAGGACCTTCGGCGCCATCACCTCGGCGAGGCGCGTGCCGTCGAGCTGCAGGAGGACGCCGTCGTCGAGCACACCCGCCGCGTGGAAGACGCCGCGCAACGGCGGCAGCTCGCGGTCGATCTCGTCGAGGACCGCGCGCAGCGCGCGCCCGTCCGCCACGTCGGCGGCGACGACGCGCACCTCGGCGCCAGCCTCGCGCAGCGCAGCGATGCTGCT
>JAIEPK010000105.1 GCA_019749875.1 Candidatus Binatia bacterium
AGCGCGCGCCGCGCTGCGCACCAGCGGGTCGAGGTGTGCCGCGACCAGCACGCAGAACGGCGCCTCCATGACCATGGCGGCGCGATGCGGGACCAGCGCGGCCGCGAGGAACGGCACCATCGTGCACAGCAGCCAGCCGCCGGCGGCGACCGCCTGGCGCGCGAGCCGGGCGGGGGCGCCTGCCCCCAGCCGAAGGACCACGATCCAGCCCGCGACCGCCACCGCCGCGTAGACCGTCGCCAGCAGCGTGTCGACGTTCGTCAAGTAGCGCAGCAGCAGCTCGAAGTTGCCGACGACGTGCCAGCCGAGGTGCGGCGCGTTCACCGCCGGCATCGCGTAGTCCGGGCGCGCGATCAGCAGGTAGCGGAACGGTACGTACAGGAGCACGATCGCGATCAGCGGCGCACTGCGCCGCAACGCCGCACGCGCGCGTGCGACCGCGCTTCCGTCGGCGAGCGCCCAGGCCAGCAGCACGGCCGCGCCGGGCAACGTGACGACCAGCTCGTTGCACGCGAGCCCGACCAGCAGGCTCGCGCAGGCGAGCAGGAGCGTGCTCGTGCCGCCCCGGCTGCGCACGTGATCCGCGAAAGCCGTCAGGGCGAGCACGTAGAAGAAGCAGCCGCTCACCGTCTGGAACGCCGACACCCAGAACAGCTCGCCGTTCAGCGACGGGTACATGCCGAGGCTCAGCACGGCGGCGGCGATCGCCGCGCGGCGCTCGATGCCGAGCTGGCGCGCGAGCCGCCAGACCAGCGCACTGGTCGCGGCGTGCAGGACGATGCTCGACACGAGGTACGGGAACGCCGCCAGCCCGACCAGCCGGCTCATGGTCGAGAAGAAGACCTCGATCGACAGCGGCCGGTAGCTCCACCAGACCCGGTGTCGGAACGGCAGGAAGATCTGCAGCCAGTCGCGCGGCTCCTGCGCGAGGCGCAGGAAGATGAAGTCGTCGCCGAAGAAGAACTCGCGTCGTGCGAGCCCGATGCAGAGCGCGACGATCGCGCCCGCGAGCAGTGCTGCCGCGACGAGAAACCCTCGCGACGGCGACACCGTGCCGGCGTCGTCGTCCGCGAGGCCGAGCGGAGACAGCGGGACGCGCGCAAGGAGACGGTCGAAGCTCGACACGCTCGACGCCCTCAGCCGCGCGCGCCGTTCCGCCAGAGGTCGAAGAGGTAGAACGCCGAGATCACCAGCGCGTGCGAGATCACGCCCGTCGCGACCAGCCGTGGCACGTCGTCGAGCGGCACCAGCTCGACCTCGGTCTCCTCGGTGGTGTCGAAGTGCGTCTCGTGGACGTTTTCGACGTCGAGCGCCGCGAACGTATGCAGGCGGTTGCCCTGGATCGCGGGGTTCGGATGCACCGCGCCGAGCTCGATCAGCGTGTCCGAGTCCCAGCCGGTCTCCTCGACCATCTCGCGACGTCCCGCGACCAGCGGCGAGGGGTCCTCGTCGTCGACCATGCCGCCGGGGATCTCGAGCGTGAAGTCGCCGACGCCGTGTCGGTACTGCCGGACCATCACCACGCGGCCGTCGCGCGTCAGCGGCAGGACGTTCACCCAGTCGCACGCCTCGAGCACGAAGAAGTCGTGATCGGACCCGGTCCGCGGCGAGCGGCTGCGGTCGCGCCGCAGCGAGAACACGCGGCAGGTGTAGACCATCTCGGTGTCGAGACGCTGCCAGGGTCTGATCTTGACGGGGCGGGACATGCGGTCGCGGCGCGCGGGCGCGCTCAGAAGAGACGTGCGTACTCGATCTTGGGGCAGCGGTCCATGACGACGGTGAGGCCGGCGCGCTGCGTCTCGAGCGCCGCGCGCACGTCGATCACGCCGAGCTGCAGCCACAGCACGCGTGCGCCGATCGCGATCGCATCGCGGGCGACCTCCGCGACGAACTCCGGACGCCGGAAGACGTCCACCACGTCGATCGGCTCCGGCACGTCGCGCAGCGTCGGCCAGCAGCGCTCGCCGAGGACGCTGGTCTCGGCCGGATTCACCGGGATCACGCGGTGGCCGCGCCGCTGGAGCAAGCGGGCGATGTCGTGGCTGTCGCGCGCCGGGTTTGCGGAGCAGCCCACCACGGCGATCGTCTTCGGCGCCGTCAGGATGTCGCGGATCACGTCGTCCGGCGGGTTTCGGAAGAGCTCGTCGCTGGCCATCACCGCCTGCGTAAACGCCGGCCGCCGCCGAGGAAAGTGCTTGAGACCAGAAAAGGGCCGCCGTAAACGTCGTCTGTGCGGGGTGTGGAAACGGTCGCTCCTCGAGCGTCGCGGTCGCCCGAGCCCGGTGGGCCGGGGCGCCCGCGCCACGCGCTCGCCCGCGCGCTGGTGGTGCTCGCGTGCGCGTGCGGCGTGCTGCTCGGCGGATGCCGGCGCAGCGAGCCCGGGGCGGGCGCACCCGACGTCGTGCTGCTCGTCGTCGACGCCCTGCGTGCCGACCGGGTGCAGCGCGCGCTGGACACGGGTCGCCACACGCCTGCGAACGACGACGGCCGCGTTCACGCGGAGTTGCCGAACCTCGCCCGCCTCGCCCGCGACGGCGTCGTCTACGAGCGCGCCGCGAGCCCCGGCACGTGGTGCGTCCCGGCCTTCGCGTCGCTGCTCACGGGACGCTGGCCGTCGTACCACGGTGCCGAGCGCCGCCGCATCGGCGGCGATCTCGTCGTGCAGCCGATCGCGTCCGAGGCCACCACGCTCGCCGAGATCCTGCGCCAGCGTGGCTTCCACACCGCGGCGTTCCTGTCCGCGGGCAAGGGCAGCAAGCGCGCCGACGATCTGTTCTCCGAGTACGGCGGCGCCGA
>JAIEPK010000443.1 GCA_019749875.1 Candidatus Binatia bacterium
GGTGTGCAGCGCGCGATCGACGAGCAGATCCGCCGGCCGCTCGGCCTCGCGACGGTGGAAGAGGCCGCGCACGGCATCTTCCGCATGGTCAATGCAAACATGGCGAACGCGATCCGGCGCGTGTCGGCGACGCGCGGGGTCGATCCGCGTGAGCTGCCGCTGGTCGCGTTCGGCGGCAACGGCGCGGTGCACGCCGGGATGCAGGCACGCGAGCTCGACATCGCGCAGGTGCTGGTGCCCAAGACCGCACCCACGTTCTCGGCGCTCGGCCTGCTGCTCACCGATCCGGTGGTGATCGAGCTGCGGTCGTACATCACGCCCGCGTCGGCAGCCGACCTCGCGCGCATCGGCGCGCTGTTCACCGAGATGCGCGACGCGGCCTGCGCTTCGCTGCTGGCGGGTGGGTTCCCGTCGCGCGAGATCCAGCAGCAGCGGGTCGCGTACATGTGCTACCCGGGCCAGACCTTCGACATGCCGGTTCCGGTCGACGGTGAAGGGACGTTCGGCGCGCGCGACCTGAAGCGCCTGATCGAGGCGTTCCACCACGAGCACGAGAGCCTGCACACCTACGCGTCGCGCGAGCAGATGCCGGTCCTGCGCGGCCTCGGGCTGCGCGCGACGGCGGTGACGGCAAAGCCGCAGCTGCCGCACATCAGCGCGTCGTCGCGCGATGCGAGCATCGCGCTGAAGGGCAAGCGTCGCGCGTACTTCGACGGCAAATGGGTGTCGACGCCGGTCTACGACGGCGTCAAGCTGCGCGCGCGGCAAACCGTCACCGGACCGGCGATCATCGAGGAGCCGCTGACGACGATCGTCGTCTATCCCGGGCAGCGTGCGCGCCTCGACACGCTCGGCAACTATCACCTGACCGTCTGAGCGCGTTCGCACCGGGCGTCTGCGGCACCTAGCGTTTCCGGGGGCTGCATGCGAAACGTCGGACACTGGCCATGCGCACCATCCTGAGCTGGGTCGGAACCGTTCTCTTCTCGGTCGCCTTCGGGCTGACGCTCGCCGTGTTCGACGTGCTGATGCGGATCACGTTCCTGATCGGGCGGCGCCCGAGCCAGTACGTCATGGGCGCGCTGCAGAGCGTGCTGATCGCGGACATGCGGCTCGCCGGCATCCGCATCGAGGTCGAGCGCTCGCCGAAGATCGAGCCGAAGACTTCCTACATCATCGTGTCGAACCACCAGAGCATGTTCGACATCCCGGTGTTCGGCTGGCAGTTCTTCACGAACTTTCCCAAGTACATCTCGAAGCTGGAGCTCGCGAAGTGGATCCCCGCGATCTCGGTACAGCTGCGCCGCGGCGGACACGCGCTGATCGACAGGAAGGACCGCGACAGCGCCGTCAAGGCGATCCACAAGCTCGCGCACGAGATCACCGCGCACGGAGTGTCGGCGGTGATCTATCCCGAAGGCACGCGCGCGCGCGGCGGCGAGCTGGCGCCGTTCAAGCCCGTCGGAACGGTCACGCTGCTGAAGGAAGCACCCGACGCGGCGGTGGTGCCGGTCTGCATCGACAACTCCTGGCGCATCATGCAGCACGGCATGCGACCGATCCCGTGGGGGGTTCGCATGCGCTTCTGGGCAGGGGATCCGATCGAGCGCCGGCCCGACGAGGATCCGTACGCCATCGTCGCCGAGTGCGAGCGCCGCATTCGCGCCACCCTCGCCCGCTTCCGCTGCGAGGCGGAGGCAGCGGGGCGCAGCGCGGCGTCGCACGGGTAGGCGCCCGACGCGGGGTCTGATAGAGGCAGCGGATGCGTCGCGGGTTCGTCGCGGGCGCCTTGGTGGGCGCGGTCCTGTCGATCGCGGTGGGCGTCTTCGCCGCCATGTTGCCGGCGACGCCGACCTGGGCGCTGTGGCGGCTCAAGACCGCGATCGACGCGAACGACACCGAGCAGATCAGCCGCATGGTCGACATTGCGTCGGTCACGCAACGCGCGGTCGACGAGCTCGACGGGCGCAACGGCCTCGACCTCGGCCAGCTCGCCGCGGTCGTGATCGGCGGCGGCAAGGTCACCACGGTGTTCACCGACCCCGAGCATCCTCTGGAGATCACCGGCGGCGACGTCCTGGCAGCCTGGTGGGGCATGCGGCGCGACGGCGACCTCGCCTACTTCACGCTGCCGGCCGGCGAGAAGACCGTCGATCTCGTGCTCGGCAACCAGCCGCGCAAGGGCTGGCGCATCGTCGGCATCACTCCGATCACCGCACTGCTGCGCGTGCAGCCGCGCGAACGCAAGGCGCCGGCGACGGCGGCCGCCCCGGTGAGCCGTGCCGTTGACGCACACCGCGACGAGGGTTAGCGAGCCGGCATGCAAGCAGGACAGCTCAAGACCCTCACCGCCGCCGTCAAGGACGTCGATGCGGCGCTCGCGACGTTCCAGAAGAACTTCGGCTTCGCGCTCGCGCGGCGTACGCTCGATGCGACGAACGGCTCGTCGAGCGCGTTCCTGACCATCGGCGCGGCCGAGATCGAGCTGCGTTCGAGCGCCACCGGTCCCGTGGCCGAGAGCGTCGCCGCACGCGGCGAGGGCCTGTTCCAGATCGAGCTCGAAGTCGAAGATCTGCAGGCCGCGCACGCGACGCTCACCGAGCGCGGGCTGCGCTCCGCGTTCGAGGCCGATGCCGGCGGACGGCGCGTGCTGCGCGTCGACGTCGCGCACACGCACGGCGTGCCGCTCGTCCTGAGTCAGCCGGCCTGAGCACGCGATCGCAGACGGTGCCGGCGCGCAGGCGGCGCGCTGCGGTGCAGCGCGCCGCAGCCTCGCTGCTCGTGGCGTCGCTCGCGGC
>JAIEPK010000381.1 GCA_019749875.1 Candidatus Binatia bacterium
GACGGACGCCGCGTCGGTCGCGAGCTGCTCGCGGAGTGGCGCCGCGAGGCACCCGACCGCGATGCGCTGCGCGCCACCGTCGATCGCGAGCTCGACGCGCTGCGCGATCGCGCGCACCGCGCGCTCGACGACGTCCTCGCGCTGCACGCGGCGCTCGATCCGGAGCAGCGCGCGGAGCTCGCCGACCGGCTCGCCGAGGACCGCCACGACCACCGGCGTCGGGGCGCGTGGTGAACGCCGGGAGCGCCGCCGCCGGGGCGACGGCCGGCACGGGCGCCTCTGCGGCTGCAGCACCGGTCCCGCTCGACGCAGCCTGCCCCGACGGAGGTGGGCTGCGCGCGCAGTTTCGCCTTCCACGAGGGCTCGGCGGCCGCATCGCCGGCCTCCTGATGGCCGTCAAGAACAGGTCCATGGGCTTGGCGGCGCTCGACGCGCTCGACCTGCCGCCCGGCGCGCGCGTGCTGGAGATCGGCTTCGGCCCCGGGGTCGTGCTCGAGGCGCTCGTGCGACGACCGGAGGTGGCACGGATCGCGGGCATCGATCCCTCGGAGCTCATGCTCGCCCGGGCCGGCCGGCGCTGTCGCAACGACGCCGCACGTGGCCGGGTCGACCTGCGCCTCGGCGTCGCCGAAGCACTGCCGTGGCCCGATGCGAGCTTCGATCGCGCCCTCGCGGTGAACAGCTTCCACCTGTGGAGCGATCCGCAGGCCGGGCTCGGCGAGCTGCGCCGCGTGCTGACGACCGGCGGGCGGGTGGTCCTCGGGCTGCGCGTCGCACTGCCCGAGGCGCGGCGCCTGGCATCGCCGGGGCTCACCGACGAGCAGATCGCCCGGGTGCCGCCGCTGCTGGTCGCGGCCGGATTTCGTGACGTGTACGTCGAGCGGCGAAGCGTCGGCAGCCGCGAGGCGGCGATCGTCGGCGCCGCGTGCTGACGTCCGCACCGGCTCCGCCGGCCACGAAGGATGGAACCCGCAGGGCGTTTCATCTGACGCGTCCGCTCGCGGCAGCACGCGCGCTGCGATAGGAGCGACGGCCATGAATCTCGTCGCCGCCGTGATCGGCCTCGCCCTCGTCGAGTACTTCGTGTTCAGCCTGCTCGTCGGCCGTGCGCGCGCGCAGTATGGCGTCGCGGCACCGGCGACGACCGGCCACCCGATCTTCGAGCGCTACATGCGCGTGCACCAGAACACGCTCGAGCAGCTGGTGGTGTTCGTGCCGGCGATGCTGCTGTTCGGAACGTACGTCAGCAGCCGCTTCGCGGCCCTGCTCGGCCTGGTCTGGATCGGCGGCCGCGTGCTCTACCTGCGCGGCTACGTCGACGACCCCGCCAAGCGCAGCACCGGCTTCGCGCTGACCGTGCTGCCGCAGCTGATCCTGCTGCTGGGCGGGATCGTCGGCGCGCTCCTCGCCCGATCCTGAGGTACGGGCTCTTGCGGGAAGGGCCGGAGCGGGCACTCTAGGGCCGTGCAGCAGCCCGCGCCCGCACCGGCCGCGCCCGCGACGCCCTCCGGCGGTGCGCCGTCGGGTGCGCAGGGCGAGCTCGTGGGCACGACGCGCGCTGCGAGGGACGGCACCGGTGCCGTGCTCGATGCAGCCGATGGCGCCCGCTCCGCCGACGACGACGCGCGCGTGGCCGGCGGACGCGCGGCCTTCGTCGCACTCAACGTCGTCGGCGGCAGCGCGGTGCTCGCGAGCTACGTGCTGTGGCTCGGCAATCCGTCGAACGATGCGGGCGCGCTGTGGGGCTCGATCGGCGGCGCGGGACGTGCGCTCTACACGGTGAGCATGCTCGCCGCAGCGGCCGGGTACTTCGCCTTCGCACCGTTCCTGCTTCGCCATGGCGACCGCGCGTCGTCGGGATTCCACCGCGTCAATCTGCTCCTGACCCTGGTCCTGCTGCCGTCGGCGCTGTGGATGCCGATCGCCTTCGAGTACCTCGATGCGCCGTCGCAGGGCCTGTGGATCGCGATGCGCACCGGGCTGCTGATCACCGGCCTCGCCTCGGCGGGGATCGTCCATGCGGTGTGGTCCGTCGACGCCGCAGCGCGCGGACGTGCGCGGCGTCTCGCCATCGCCGGCGCTCTCGCGTTCACGTTCCAGACGCTGGTGCTCGATGCGCTGGTCTGGCCGCGCTGCTTTCCCGCGGGTCCGCCGTGAGCTCGCTGGTCGACGAGAGCCCGGCGGCACGCATCGCGCGCCGCGGCGTCACGATCCCGCTCTGGCTGGCGGCGCTGCTGGTGAGCCTCGCCGCCCTGCCGCTGGTGCTGCCGGTCGTGCTGCTGCTCGACCTCGCGACCGATCGGCGCCTGCCGCGCACGCGCTGCGTGCTGTTCGCGGTGACGTATCTGAGCTGCGAGGCGCTCGGCATCGTCGCCGCGCTGCTCCTCTGGCCGACGGTCCTGGGCGCGCGTACGCGCATGCTGCGCCTGCACCGTACGGTCCAGGACCTGTGGGCGAGCGCCTTGCTCGGCGCGGGTCGGCGTCTGTTCGGGCTGCGTCTCGCGATCGAGGGCGAGGACGCGCTTCGAACAGGCCGCTTCCTGCTGCTGTCGCGCCACACCAGCATCGCCGACACATTGCTGCCCGCGGTGCTGGTCGGACGGCGGCACGGCATCCCGCTGCGCTGGGTGCTGAAGCGCGAGCTGCTGCTCGATCCGTGCCTCGATCTCTTCGGCCAGCGTCTGCCGAACGTGTTCGTGCGCCGCGGCTCGGGCGAGGCGGCGCGCGAGCTGGCGGCGATCCGCGCCCTGGCGAGCGACCTCGGCCCGGACGAGGGCATCCTGATCTATCCCGAGGGCACGCGCTTCACGGCGCGGGCGCGCGAGCGCGCGCAGGCGGCGGTCGCGCGC
>JAIEPK010000102.1 GCA_019749875.1 Candidatus Binatia bacterium
CGGCTCCACGGTCGGCTCGGGCGTCGGCTCCGGTGACGGCGTCGGCTCCACGGTCGGCTCGGGCGTCGGCTCCGGTGTCGGCGTCGGCTCCGACGTCGGCGTCGGCTCCGCGGTCGGCTCGGGCGTCGGCTCCGCTGGCGTCGCGGACGGCGACGGCGTCGGCGTCGGCGAAGCGCTCGGCGTGGGCGCCGGTGTCGGCAGCGACTCCGCGTAGTGCCCCTGCTTGCCCATCCGGACACCGAGCATCGCGAACTTCCGTCCGGCGGCGTCGAACACGTCCACGCGCCGGATGCGCACGCGATCGTTCGGACTGATCCCGATGTTCATGCCGGGCCGGCCGCCGGGCTTCGACTTCCCGCTCTGCACGTCGAAGGCGACGCGAAACACCTGCCACGGACCGTCGTTGATCGAGATCTCGAGCTCGGCGTAGTTGCCTTTGTTGTTCAGCCGGCCACCGCTCGCACGCGAGCGCAGCGCATCGAAGCCCACCGTCCAGCTGCCGTTCTTCTTCAGCAGCGTGTCGCCGCCGCGCGTGAAGCCGACGTCGCTCTGCGTGTCGACCACCCAGACCAGCGGGGCCGCGAGCACGTGCGCGCTGCGCGGGTTCTTCGCCGAGCCGAGTGCCGCGACCGTCGCGCCCAGATGGTCGACGACGCGCACGTCGTGCAGCTCGATCTTGTCCTGGTCCGCCGTCGCGAAGCCGAGCGGCGACAGCTGCTGGTCGGCGGTGAGCGGGTAGGAACGGCTGACGAGCGGTCCGGCATTCAGCCGGTAATCGATCACCAGCGCGCCGTCGGGCGGATGCTGCGGCAGGTCGATCAGCAAGCTGCCGCCGGTGGTCGGACGGATGAACAGGAAGCCGTTCGGCACGTTGCCGTCGAGGCGGATCAGATTGGTCTTGACCTGCGGGCGGTGCGCGCGCGCGGGCCCCGGTGCGGCGAGCAACAGCGCCGCCGCGAGTGCCGGGGACAGGACGAGCGCGCGCCGGCATCGTGTCCGCTCGAGAAGCTCCATGGCGATCCCTCCGGTGGTGGCGACCCGCGTGACCGCAGGCCATGCGGCGCCGTGGAGCAAGCCGCGCGCCGACCCGGCAGCGCGCGAAAAGCAGAAAAAATCCGCCGCAACGGATGGCGGCGCCGGGGTCGACCGGCTCGGCTCGACCACCAGCGGCCGATCTGCACCACCACCGACAACCGCTGGTGCGGTCACGCATCGGCCACGGACGGCCAGCCGACGCTCCGGCGGCGTGTCAGCGCAGGCCGTGCTTGCGTGCGCGATAGCGCAGCAGCTCGCGGCTCACCCCGAGCCGCCGTGCCGCGCCGGACACGTTGCCGTGCGCGTCCTCGAGCGCCTGCCGGATGAGCTGCCGCTCCGCCGCTTCGAGTCCCGGCGCCGCCGTCTCGAGCACGGCCGGCTGCAGGACGTCGGCGACCGCGGGGCGCAGATGCCGCGCCTCGACCACGTCGCCGTCGACCATCAGGGTGGCGCGCTCGATCACGTGCGCCAGCTCGCGCACGTTGCCGAGCCAGCGGTCGCGCAGCAGACAGTCGACTGCATCGGGAGCGAGCGTCTTCGGCGTCCGCCCGTACTTGCGTGCGCACGAGGCGAGGAAGTGCCGCGCCAGCAGCACGACGTCGTCACCGCGCTCGCGCAGCGGCGGCAAGGTCACCGTCAGGACGTTCAGCCGGTAGTAGAGGTCGGCGCGCAGGCGGCCGGCCGCGACCTCCGCGGCCGGATCGCGATTGGTCGCGGCGATCACGCGCACGTCCACCGAGACGTCCTGCAGGCCGCCCAGGCGTCGCACCGTCTTCTCCTCGATCACGCGCAGCAGCTTCGCCTGCGCATCGGATCCCAGCTCGCCGATCTCGTCGAGGAAGATCGTGCCGCCGGCCGCGACCTCGACCAGCCCGGGCTTCGGCGCGCGCGCGTCGGTGAAGGCGCCGCGCTCGAAGCCGAACAGCTCCGCCTCGACCAGCTCGCGCGGCAGGGAAGTACAGTCGAGGACCATGAACGGCCGCTGCGCGAGCGGGCTCGAGCGGTGCAGCGCACGCGCCAGCAGGCTCTTGCCGGTACCGGTCTCGCCGAGCAGAAGAACCGACGGATAGTCGCCCGCACGCAGCGACCCGAGGCTCGCCATGCGCGCGACGAAGTCGTGCACCGGACGCATCGCCACGCTCGCGCCGAGCACGCCGCCATCGCCCGGCGCCGTCACGGCGGCGTCCTGCAGGTGGGCGAGGCAGGCACGCGCGCGCGACTCGTCGAGCGCGCGCTCGATGAGCAGCGCGAGCTCCTCGAGGTCGATCGGCTTCTGCACGTAATCGCGCGCGCCGGCCTTCATTGCCGCCACCGCGCTGTCGACCGAGCCGTACGCGGTCATCATGATCACCGGCAGCGACGCGTCCACCTCGTGCACCTCGCGCAGGATCGCGACGCCGTCCTCCTCACCGAGCCGCAGATCGAGCAGCACCAGGTCGGGACGCGCGCGCCCGAGCGCGGCGCGCGCTTCGGCAGCGCTGGTCGCCACCACCGGCGCGTAGTCGCGCCGGCCGAGGAACCGGCCGATCGCGCGCGCGTGGGTCTCCTCGTCGTCGACGATCAGGACGCTTGCCATGACGTTCTCCTCACGTGACCGGCAGCCGGATCTCGACCGTCGTGCCCTGCGCCGCGGCCGCTTCGACCAGCGAGATCGAGCCGCCGTGCGCGGTGACGATCTTCTGCGACAGCCAGAGCCCGATGCCGGTGCCCGAGGCCTTGGTGGTCGCGAACGGCGTGAACAGCCGCGCGCGGCGCGCCGTCGGGATGCCGGCGCCCTCGTCGGCGACGCGCACCACCACGGCGCCCGGCTCCGGCGCGA
>JAIEPK010000475.1 GCA_019749875.1 Candidatus Binatia bacterium
TGATGGCCTTCATCTTCTCGTCGACGGCGTGCGACACCGTGCGCGAGTTCTCGCCGATGAGCATCAGGGCGGTGCCCACGACCACTTCCTCGCCGTTCTCGCTCGCGCTACCCGTTCTGAGCTCCGAGCCGATGCCCACGGTCGCCACGTCCTCGATGTAGATCGGCGTGCCGAAGCGCTCGCCGATCACGATGCGCGCGATCTGCTCGGGGCGTTCGATCCGGCCAGCGGCGCGAACCAGGTACTGCTCGCCGTTATTCTCGATGTAGCCGGCTCCGGTGCTGACGTTGTTGCGCTCCAGGGCATCGAGAAGATCGCGGAAGGTCAGCCCGTAGGCGACCAGCCCCGTCGGATCGGGCCGCACGTGGTATTGCTTGACGTAACCGCCGATGGTGTCGACCCCGGCGACGCCTGGAACCGCCTTGAGCTGTGGGCGGATGATCCAGTCCTGGACGGTGCGGAGATAGCCCGCGAGCTCGACCGGCGAGGACAGCCGCTCTCCTTCGGCCGTCAGGTAGCTGCCGTCCCCCTGCCATCCGGGCTCGGCGGGGTTCGCTGCAGCGCCCTCACCAAGCGGGTGCTCGAACTCGACGGTCCACATGTAGACTTCGCCGAGACCGGTCGTGATCGGGCCCATCGCGGGCTCGGCTCCGGGGGGCAGGCTCTCCTTGGCCTGCGACAGTCGTTCGCCGACTTGTTGACGCGCGAAGTAGATGTCGACCGAATCGTCGAACACGGCCGTCACCTGCGAGAAGCCGTTTCGTGACAACGAACGTGTGGAGATCAGCCCCGGAATACCGGCGAGGGCGGTCTCGATGGGAAACGTCACCTGCTTCTCGATCTCGATCGGGGAGAGAGACGCCGAGATCGTGTTGATCTGGACCTGACGGTTGGTGATGTCGGGAACTGCGTCGATGGGAAGCTGAAGCAACGAGAACACGCCGACGAGCCCGATGGCGAGCGTGCCGAGCACTACGAGGCCGCGATGACGGAGGGAGAAGCGGAGAATCCGTTCGAGCATGACTCCTCCTCAGTGCTCGTGCTCGGCTTCGCCCTTGCCGAGCTCCGCTTTGAGAAGAAAGGACTTGCTCGTGACGTAGCGCTCGCCGGGCTCGAGGCCGGAGAGCACGGCGACCTGGGTCTCGCCGCGCACGCCGAGCGTGACCGGCCGTGGAACGAACCCGTTCGGCGTCTCGACGAACACGACAGGGCTCCCCTCGAACGTCTGGATCGCCGACAGCGGTACGACGAGACTCGCCTGAACGGGTGCGAGGACGCGCGCCGTCACGAACATCCCCGGTCGCCAGCGACCGTCGCCGTTCGCGAGCACCACACGCGCGGTGGCGGTACGCGTCGGCGCGTCGACGGTCGGCGTGATGTAGGAGATCGTACCGTCGGCGGGCGGTACCTCCTTCCCTGCCGAGATGCGCACGGCTTGCCCGCGAGACACGTTGTCGAGGTCCTTCTGGTAGACGGCCAGATCGACCCAGACGTTCGTCAGGTCCGCCACGACGAAGGCACCCTTCTCGCGATCGATGGCTTCGCCGCGCGTGAGGTGCTTGTCGATCACGACGCCGTCGATCGCGGTGGTGAGCTGATACGTTGCGAGGCTCTCGCTCGATTCGATGACGGCAAGAACTTCGCCGGCACGAACGGAGTCGCCGACGGTCTTGCGGACCTCGCGAACGATTCCGGGATAGCGGGGAACGACGTGGGCGAGGTTGTCGCCGTTCGCGCGCACTTCGCCCGGAAGCTCGGTGAAGGAATCGACCGCGCCAGGCCGCGCCTCCTGGACGGCGATCCCGAGGCGCTCGAGCTGTGCCGGCGCGACGCGCACCAGGTCCTCGGCGGGTTCGCCCTCGCCGGCGTGCTCACCCTCGGTCCCATTCTCGTGAGACGCCTCGTCGTGCGCACCGTCGGGTGATGGCTTCGCTTCGTCGCCCGTACGGCAGGCCGGCAGGAGGACGAGCGCGAGCAGAAGAGCGAGCGCTCGGCGCCGTTTGAACGCGCGTGTGGTCATGGCGATACCCTCGAGGTTGCATCCGCGCTCGCGCTCGGGTCCCGTCCGGTCAGGCGCGCGATGTCGGTGATCTGCGTGTGGTAGGCGAGGAGTGCATCGACGTAGGCAGCGCGCAGCTGGAAGAGTGTTCGCTGCGCGTCGAGAACCTCGATGTATCGGAACAGTCCCCGCGCGTAAGCATCCTGCGCGCCGCGGAACACGGTCTCGGCCTCCGGTAGCGTGCGGTCGCGGAGCTCCAGCGCCTGTCGATAGGCGGCCAGCAGCGCTTGGTAGGAGCGAGCGACGGCGCTGCGGACGGTGATCTCCGTGACACGCTGCTCGACCTTCGCGACGGCGAGCCGCGCCTCGGCGGCCTGGATCGCCCCCTGGTTGCGGTCGAAGACCGGCAAGGGAACGGAGAAGAGAGCGATGACGCCCGCGCTCTGCTCGTCCTGGTAGTAGCGGCCGCCGAGCGAAACCGTGACGTCGGGAATCGCCTTGGCCTCGGCCAACGCGAGCGACGCCGCGCGCTGCGCGAGCTCGGACGCCCATCGCGCAAGATCAGGGTTGCGCTCGATCTCGAGCCAGAGCTGCTCGAGCGGCTCTGGCCCGCGAACGGTCGAGAAGGCGCCAGACACGGCGGCGAAGTCAGGCTGCGTGCCACCCCACGAGGTGGCGAGCGCGATGCGCGCTTCGTCGAGCGCGCGAGCGCGGATCTCCCGCTCGATCTGCACCTGGGAGAGCAGTACCTTCGCCCGGCCCTCTTCGACCGGCGACACCGCGCCGCTCTCGACCGTCCGCGTCACCGTCTCCACGGAGCGCTCCGCGATGCGTCGCAGCTCCTCGGTGAGCGCGAGC
>JAIEPK010000001.1 GCA_019749875.1 Candidatus Binatia bacterium
TCAGCGCGGCGCCGCCGAGCGTGCGCGAGCTCGGCAGGTCGCCGAGCGTCAACGCCTCGAGGGCGGTGGCGAGGAACACGCTGGTCGCGGCGGCGAGGCTGCCCTGGCTCGCGCTGGTGAAACCGAGCCCGTGGTGCAGGAGCCACTGCGCGAGCACCGACGTCAGGACCACGCCGGCGAGCAGCAGCGCCGTGGTCGTCGTCGGATGCGGCACGCCGCGCAGCAGCGCCGGAGCCGTGACCAGCACGCCGACGCCCATGAACCAGGTGGTGATCTTCGCCGCGTCCTCCGAGCGGCGCAGCTGCTGCGCGGTCACCACGGCCCAGCCCGCGAGCAGGCTCGCCGCGACCGAGGCGAGGATCCCGAGAGTCGTGGCCGACGCCAGGTCGATGCGCGCACCGAGCACGACCAGCGCCCCCGCGACGCTCAGCGCGAGCGCCGCACCGAGCCGCCGCGTGAACACCTCTTCGCCGAGCAGGGCCGCGAGGATCGCGGCGGACACCGGGTACGAGTTCTGCACCAGCGTCGCGAGGCCGGCGCCCGCGCCCTCGATGCCGACGAAGTAGAACGTGATCGACACGGCGCCGATCACGCCGCGCAGGACGAGCCGGTTGCGGTTGCCGGGCCGCGGCGCGAGGGCTCTTCCCCGCGTCGCCGCGAGCATGAAGAGGAACGAGCCGACGAAGCGCACGAAGGCGATCTGCGAGGCCGGCAGGTCACGCGACGCGGCCCGCACGCACACCGCCATCATCCCGAACAGCGCCGACGCCGACAGCAGCGCGACGAGCCCGCGACCCGACGCGCCCTCGACCCGCGCCACACGCGGGACGCTCACCTGCGGTGCCGCCATCACGCTCACCTCTCCCAGCCGGCCGCGCCTCCTTCAACCCGCGCGTTTCCACGCGGGTGGCGCGCGCGGAGGCGCGAGCGTCTCTCAGAGCGGCCGGACCGTGAGCAGCAGCACGACGATGTGGATCGCGAGCGCGAAGCAGACCAGGAGACCGAGCTGGTAGGCGAGATTGCGCCACGGCTGCATGGCGCGCAGGTAGAAGATCGTGTGCAGGACGCGCGCGACGGTGAACGTGGTGAAGTAGACCGCGGCCCACCACGGTGCGCCGCCCGCGAGCACGAAGCCGAGCCCGAGAAAGAGGTAGATCGGAACGTTCTCGAGATCGTTGCGCCAGCA
The DNA here is from genome assembly GCA_019749875.1 of Candidatus Binatia bacterium. Classification (GTDB taxonomy): domain Bacteria; phylum Desulfobacterota; class Binatia; order UBA12015; family UBA12015; genus VGTK01. Next base: position 1,187 of record JAIEPK010000001.1, read on the forward strand.
GCGGCTCGCGCGCTCGACCAGCTCCGGATCGCGCTCGACGGCGCGCGCGCCGCGGATCATCGCCGCGTCCTCGGGCCAGGCGAACGACTTCGTGCGGAAGCGCGTGAGGCCCTGCACCGCGCTGTTCGCGAACATCTTGACGAACAGGACGACGAGGCTGATCAGCCAGTAGCGAAACGCGAGCACGTCGAGCAGGCTGCGCATCGTGCTCTCCTCCCGCCTCAGCGCCCCGCTTCGACCGCGGCGCGCGCCTCGGCGACGATCCCCTCGACGAGCGCGCGATGCTGGTCGCGCAGCGCAGCACTCGACGCCTCGAAGCGCAGCACCAGCGCCGGCTGGGTGTTCGATGCGCGCACCAGGCCCCAGCCGTCGGCGAAGCTGACGCGCACGCCGTCGACCTCGTTCACCGGGTACTCGCGCTTGAGCCGATCGCGCACGCGATCGGCGACCGCGAACTTGATCTCGTCCGGGCAGTCCACGCGGATCTCGGGCGTGTTGAACGCGGGCGGCAGCCCGTCGAGCAGGTCGAGGATGCCGCCTTTGCTGCGCGCCAGGATGTCGAGCAGGCGGAACGACGCGTAGATCGCGTCGTCGTAGCCGAGAAAGCGGTCGGCGAAGAACATGTGGCCGCTCATCTCGCCGCCGACCGCGGCACCGGTCTCGCGCATCTTGGCCTTGATCAGCGAGTGTCCGGCCTTCCACATGATCGGCTCGCCGCCGTGGCGCGCGACGTCGTCGAACAGGCGCTGCGAGCACTTGACCTCGCTGATCACGATCGCGCCCGGACGCCGTGCCAGGATCTCGCGCGCGAAGATCACCAGCAGCTCGTCGCCCCACAGGATGCGCCCGTCGGGTGCGACCACGCCGATGCGGTCCGCGTCGCCGTCGTACGCGATGCCGACGTCGGCCTTCTGCTCCGCGACCGTGCGGATCAGGTCCGCGAGGTTCTCCGGCACCGTCGGATCGGGATGGTGGTTCGGGAAGCGGCCGTCGGGATCGCAGTTCAGCTCGATCACCTCGCAGCCGAGCTTACGCATGATGTCGGGACCGATGTGCCCGCCCGCGCCGTTGCCGGCATCGACGACGACCTTCAGCTTCCGCGGCAGCACGCCGAACTGCCCGGTGCAGTACTTCTCGTACGGCGGCAGGATGGCGCTGCGCGTGATCTTGCCCGCGCCGGTCGCGAACGCGCCGCGCTCGATCTCGCCGCGCAGCGTGGCGATCGCGTCGCCGTAGATCGCCGCGTGCCCGACGCAGATCTTGAAGCCGTTGTACTCGGACGCATTGTGGCTGGCCGTCACCTCGAGCCCGCCCTGCACCGGCAGCTCGTGCAGCGCGAAGTAGAGCAGCGGCGTCGGGCACATGCCGATGTCGAGCACGTCGACGCCGCTCTCGTTGAGCCCGCGCATCAGCTCGCCCGCGTACGCGTCGGACGTGAGCCGGCAATCGCGACCGACCGCCATCGTCGGCGTCGTGCCCGGATGAAGCGCGCGCAGGCGCGTGCCCACGGCGCGGCCCAGCGCGTAGGCGAAGCCCTCGTCGAAGTCCCGCCCGGCGACGCCGCGGATGTCGTACTCGCGAAAGATCGTGGGGTTCATCTTCATTTCGGACCTCGTGGGCCTTGGGTCTTGCGTGAGGAACGCCGCGGCGACGTCGCTGCCGCGCGCCGCCCGGCACGTCCCGGGTCTTGCTGCGCGGGCGGACGCGAACCGC
>JAIEPK010000164.1 GCA_019749875.1 Candidatus Binatia bacterium
CGCGACGCGCGGCTTCCAGCAGCGCCGCATCGGACACGCCGAGCCGCCCCGCGACGCCGCGCACGATCTTGTCGCGCATGATCGGGTCCTGGACCCCGCCGAGCAGGGACGCCATGCGCGTGGCGGCGCGCGCGGTCTCGCCCACTCCCGCGTCCTTGCCGACCAGCTCGTCGAGGTAGAAGTCGAACAGCGTCGGCGCCTTCGCGATCAGGTCCGCGAAGCCCGTCGCCCCCTCGCGGCGCACGAAGCTGTCGGGATCGTCGCCCGACGGCAGGAAGACCGCCCGCGGCCACAGATCGATCGCGTCGACGCACAACGGGAACGCGCGCAGCGCGGCGCGACGCCCGGCCTCGTCGCCGTCGAAGCAGATGACGATGTCCTCGGCGAAGCGCCGGCCGAGCTTCAGCTGGTCGACCGTCAAGGCCGTCCCGAGCACCGCCGCGACGTTGCCGATGCCGGCCTGCGCGAGCGCGATCGCGTCGAGATAGCCCTCGACGAGGACGATGCGGCCCTCTGCACGGATCGCGTCGCGCGCGACGTCGAGACCGTAGAGGTGATGTCCCTTCCGGTAGAGCGGCGTCTCGGGCGAGTTCAGGTACTTCGGGCCCTTCACGTCGCCGACCGCGCGCCCGCCGAAGCCGATCACGCGCCCGGACAGGTCGTGGATCGGGAACATCAGGCGGTCGCGGAACAGCGGGTACATGCTGCCGCCGCGGCCGTAGTTGCTCGGGCTCGCGAGGCCGAGCGTCTTCAAGTCCGCCGGCGACACGTCGCGCTTGAGCAGCTTCTCGACCCAGCCCTCGAGCGGCGCGAAGCCGAGCCCGAAGCGCTGCGCGGTCTCGGCATCGATGCCGCGACGCTCCATGTACTCGCGGCCGCGCGCGCCGAGCCGGCTCTCGCGCAGGATGATCTGGAAGAGCTGGGCTGCGAGCCCGTTCACCTCGGCGAGCCGGTCGTGCACGCCCGACGAGCGCGACTCCGGCACGACCACGTTCGCCTTCGCGGCGAGCGTGCGCACGACTTCGGGGAACGTCGCGCCCGTGACGCGCATCAGGAAGGTGAACGCGTTGCCGCCGGCATTGCAGCCGAAGCAGTGGAAGAAGCCGCGCTCCGGATCGACGTGGAACGACGGCGTCTTCTCCTGGTGGAACGGGCACAGGCCGAGGAACCCGCGGCCGCTGCGCTTGAGCGCGACGTGCTCGGAGATCACCGCCGCCAGGTCGGTGCGACGCTTGATCTCGTCGAGGATCGCGTCGGGGATCGCGCCCATGAGGCTTCCTTACCTCACCGGGCGGGCCTCTGTCCCGCGCCGCGACGACCGCGGCACGGGGGGCCTGGCGAGCACCTCCGCGGACTGCCGGAGATGCTCACCGCCGTGCTTCAGCCCTGGCTGCGGACCGCGCGGCGCAAGGCCCGCTTACGGGCGGCCAGCGCCTTCTTCTTGCGCTTGACGCTGGGCTTCTCGTAGTGCTCGCGCTTGCGCAGCTCGGAGAGGATGCCTGCCTTCTCACACTGCTTCTTGAAGCGCCGGATGGCGCTCTCGATCGGCTCGTTTTCCTTGACGCGTACTCCAGGCATGAAGAAACAACACCCCCCCTCGGATGGGCTCGATGGAACCCGTGTACGTCGTCTACGGAGGGCCGGAAGTCAACCCGGGGTGTGGAGCAGCCGTGCGCGGGCCTCGGCGAGGCGCCCCGGGTGGTCGCTGATCACCCCGTCGACGCCCTCCCCCACGAGCCGCAGGATCTCGTCCAGCGGGTTGACCGTCCAGGTGTAGACCCGGAGCCCGCGGCCGTGCGCCTCGGCGACGAGCGTGGGCGTCACCGTCGCCGCGCGCGGGTGGAGCGCCATGGCGGACACGCGGTCGGCGCGCTCGAACGCCTGCGGGAACGTCGCGTCGTTCCACAGCACGCCGATCCGGGCCTCGGCCGAGACGGCCCGCAGCTCTTCCAGGCACGCCCCGTCGAAGGACGAGAACACGATGCGCCCGAATGCGCCGCGCCGTGTGACCGCCGCGACGGCGGCCTCGGCGAGCGCGCGGGCGTCGCTGCGCGGCCCGCGGCACTTGAGCTCCAGGTTGAGCTGCGCCGACGGCAGGACGAGATCGAGCGTCTCGTCGAGCGTCGGCACGCGCTCGCCGGCGAAGCGCCGGTCGCGCCAGGATCCCGCATCGAGGTGGCGGATCGCATCGAGCGACAGCTCGCGCACGATGCCGCTGCCGTTGGTGGTGCGCTCGAGCGTCCAGTCGTGGAAGATCACGACCTGGCCGTCGCCGGTCAGCTGCAGGTCGCACTCGATCATGTCGACGCCGAGCGCGAGCGCGCGCGCGAACGACGCGAGCGTGTTCTCAGGGCACTCGGCCGCGGCGCCGCGGTGACCGATGCGCAGGAACTCCGCGCCGGCGTGCTTCGTGAGGGGGACGAGCCCGTGCGTGCTCTGCGCCATCTCGCCGGGCGTCGCTAGCAGACGCGACCTCCGAGTCGCCATGCGACGCCGTCGTCGTTACCCTGCCCCGCGCGATGGCGACCCGACCGAAGCCCTGGACCCGGCTGCGCGTGCGCGTGCCCGCGGCGGTCGCCGACGCGCTCGGCGCGCGCTGCATCGAGCTCGGCGCGCCGGGCGTGGTCACCGACGAGCGCGATCTGCGGCGTGACGCCACCACGGACGGCAACGTCCGGCGCTCCGCGCGTCCGACCGCGGCCCGCTTCAGCGCGTACTTCCCGCCCAAGCTCGACCCGCGCCGCATCGAGGCCGAGCTGCATGCTTTCCTCGACGGGCTCGCGCGCGAGCTGCCCGAGGCGCGGCGGCGCTCGCTCAAGCTCGAGCCGTACGAGCCGGAGAGCTGGGCCAGCACGTGGCGCGAGCACTTCCCGCCGGTGCGGGTCGGGCGCCGGCTGCTGATCGCGCCGTCGTGGACGCCGGCCCGCGAGCTCGAGCGCGTCGGCAGCGGCCGCA
>JAIEPK010000413.1 GCA_019749875.1 Candidatus Binatia bacterium
TGCGCGAGCACCTGCAGCACGTCGCGGACCGCGGCCCCGGTCGCCGCGGTGGCGACGCCGACGGCGCGCGGCAGGAACGGCAGCGGCCGCTTGCGCGCCTCGTCGAACAGCCCCTCGGCCGCGAGACGGGCCTTGCGCTCCTCGAGCGCGCGGTACAGCGCGCCGATCCCCTGCGGCTCGAGGCGCTCGATGTTGATGCGCAGCCGACCCGTCGGTCCGTAGAGGTCGATGCGGCGCACCAGGGCGAGCACGTGCATCCCGTCGGCGGGTGCGAACGGCAGCGCGCGGGCGTCGTCGCGCCAGATCACGGCCTCGAGCTGCGCGTCACCGTCCTTGAGGCAGCACCAGGTGTGACCGTTGCGTGCCGGCTTGACGTTCGACAGCTCGCCCTCGACCCAGAAGCGCTGCGGGAAACGCTCGGCGAGCGTGAGCTGAAGGCGTCCGACCAGCTCGCGCACCGTGATGCTGCGACGCTGCGGGCGCTCGGCGTTGGTGCCCTCGCGACCAGGCATGGCCCGCGAGGTGACGGCTGGCGTCGCGGCCCCTGCCGGACGCGCCGGAGCCGATCGCTCGAGCGACGGAAACAGCGGCGTCCCCGAACCGCCGCCGCCCGAGGAAACACCCGGACGCTTCATCGCTCGAGGCCTTCGACGTCGACATCCACGCCGGCAGGAGCCCCCCGGCTCGATGCCTCGCCGGCGGCGACGCCGTTGCGGACCTCCAACGTAGAGGCTCGAAGCACGTGCATCGCTTCGCGACCGGCGAAGCCGATGCCGACGTCAATCGTTCTTCGCAACCAGCGTCTTGAAGACCTGCCAGCTCTTGAGAAGCTCGAGCGCGCGGTCCAGCTGCGGGTCCTTGCCGACCTCGCCCATCGTGCCCTGCACCCCGGGGTCGTCCGGCGTCTCGTCTTGGTCCTGATCGTCGCCACCGCCGTTGTCCTTGATCGGCTTGGGTACGGGCTTCAGGCTCGGATCGGCGTTCGGATCACGCGAGTTGCCGTTCTCGAGATGCTTCGGCAGGTTCTCCTCGCGCAGGAACTGCTGCTGCGACGGCGTCTTCTTCGCCTCGACCTTCTGCAGCTGGACGTTGTTCTCCATCGAGATGTCCGGAACGATGCCGGTCGCCTGGATCGAGCGTCCGCTGGGCGTGTAGTAGAGCGCGGTCGTCAAGCGCAGCGCCGACTGGTCGTCGAGCGGCAGGATGGTCTGCACCGAGCCCTTGCCGAAGGTCTGCGTGCCGAGCACGAGCGCACGCTTGTGGTCCTGCAGCGCGCCGGCGACGATCTCGGCCGCGCTCGCCGTGCCGCCGTTCACCAGCACCACCATCGGGAACTCGGTGTGGCTGCCGGGCTTGTGCGCGAAGTACTTCTGCTTCTGGCTGTCGAGCCGACCATCGGTGTAGACGATCAGGCCGGAGTCGAGGAACGTGTCCGACACCTTGACGGCCTGCGAGAGCAGTCCGCCCGGATCGTTGCGCAGGTCGAGGATCAGGCCGCGCAGCTTGTCGTCCGAGCCGCCGCTCAGCGTGCTGATCGCCTCCTCGAGCGCCGTCCCGGTCTTCTCCTGGAACTGGGTGATGCGGATGTAGCCGTAGCCGTCGCCGAGGTCCTTGTACTTGACCGACTGGATCTGGATGTTCTCGCGCGTCAGGGTGAAGTCGAGGAGCTGCGGCACGCCCTCGCGCTTGACCGCCACCACCACCTTCGAGCCGCGCGGACCACGCATCTTCTTGACGGCGTCCGCGAGCGACAGGTCCTTGGTGAACTCGCCGTCGATCTTGATGATCTGGTCGCCCGGCTGGATGCCGGCCTTGGCCGCCGGCGTGTCTTCGATCGGCGAGACGACGGTCAGCACGCCGCCGCGGTTGGTGATCTCGATGCCGAGCCCGCCGAAGCTGCCCTTGGTGTCGACCTGCAGCTCCTTGTACAGCTCCGGCGTCAAGTACGCGCTGTGCGGATCGAGGGAGGCGAGCATGCCGTTCACGGCCCCCTCGAGCAGCTGCTTGGTGTCGACCTGGTCGACGTAGTTCTTCTGGACGATCGACAGGATGTTGGTGAACGTCTCGAGCTCGTCGTAGGTTTCCTGCGGAACCGCGGAGACCCGCTCCACCGCACGGCCGCCGGAGAAGAGCACGGCCATGCACAGGCCGAAGGCGAGCGCCGTCAACGTGGCGCGCCTGCGCCCGGCCTTCGAAAACTGCCTCATTCCATTCCTCGCCTGGAGAACGCTCTCCGAATCACGACTCCGCGCATCCTATCTCATACGCTCCCGAAACGCCCGTCGGAAGGTGGTTTTCATCCTTCCTCGGCGCGCGACGGATCGTCGCGCAGCCAGCCCACCGGGTCGACCGGCTTGCCGCGCTCGCGCACCGAGAAGTAGATCACCGCCGCTCGACCGTCGTCGCTCGGTGCGGCGTCCGCCACCGGCTCGCCCGCCTCGACCTGCATGCCGCGCACGACGAGTGTTTCGGCAACACGGCCGTAGACGCTGAAGGTGCGGCGTCCGTGGCTCACCACGACGACCTTGCCCGCGCCCGCGAGGTCCCCGGCATAGACGACCTTGCCCGCCGCCGTCGCCCGCACCGGCTCACCCGGGCGGACGCGCAAGCCGATGCCATTGCGAAACGCGTGCGGCCTGCCGGGCAGTCCGGCTTCCCCCCACGCGATGGCCATCCCACCGGTCACCGGAGGGCGCCGTGGCGCGATCGGCGGACCGGGCGAGAGCGACGCCGCGTGCAGCAGGCGCAGCTCCGCGCGCCGCATCTCGAGCGCGGCACAGGTGTCGCGCCAGTTCTCGACCATGCGCACGTGCTCGTCGCGCTGGATGTTCGCAAGGCGCAGCCGGAGCGCGTCCTGCGTCGCATAGGCCCGTACCGCCGCGACTTCCGTCGCCGCGAGCGAGCGCTCGGCATCGATCCGGTTGCGGTTGCACGCCGCGAGCTCGCGCCCGACGCCGCG
>JAIEPK010000159.1 GCA_019749875.1 Candidatus Binatia bacterium
GCCCGCCCCCCGAAACGCCGCGGCCGCGGCGACATCGACCCGCCGCGGCCGCACCGCTCCTCTCGTTCTCTTCTGCGGCGCTCAGCCGGCGGCGGCCTGGCGCATCGCTGCGAGCCGCTGCGCGCGCGCTTCGCGTCGCTCCCGGGCGCTGCGACGCGGGCGGCGCCGCTCGCTCCCGGCGCCGATCACGTGACGCGAGCCGTTGATGCGGCGGATCGACAGGCGCTGCAACGGCTGCGTCGCAACCTCGCCCTCGCCCTGCAGCGAGCCGAGCCCGCGCCGCATCTGGCTCACGTCGAAGCCCAGGGCGTTGCAGAGGTTCGCGAACGAGTATGGCCAGCTGACGTCGTCCGATTCGACCCAGGCCTTGGCCTCTCCGAAGAGGCGGCGCGCGCGGCGCTTGGCAGGCGTCCGGGCGTCGATCGCATAGCGCAGATACGTCGCGATGCCGTTCTCCATCACCGCGAGCATCAGCCGCATCTCGGGTCGATCGGCCGTCGCCGGCCGGATGCGGTCGACGTACTGCTCCGGGGTGATGATGTCCGGTGCGAAGAACTGTGCAGCGTCGTAACCCATGCCTGGCATCGCGCTCATCGTGCTCCCCTCTGCTTCAGGTCGTGAGCTCGCGTCGAGCAAAACCGCCGCCACCCGGGCTCCCTGCCGCGCGCCCGCAAGGGGCCGCGAATTTCCACGTCTTTCGCCGGCAGGGCGCCGGGCGACCGCATGTAACTCGTTCCGACGACAGGGCCCCGGCAGAGCTTCTTACAAAGCGGACCCCTGGTCGAATTTACATTGACGATCAGCCGCCGTTCGCTCGCGCCGCACCGCTGCCGGTCGCGCGGCTGCCGGACGCGGTGCTGCCGAGCTTCTCCTTCGCGTCCTCGAGCTTGGTCCCGAGCTGCTCGCGCATCTCGGCTCCCGAGCTCGGAGCGAACAGGAGGGCGAGGCCTGCACCGACCAGCATGCCGGCGCCGAAGACCGCGACGCCGCCGAGCAGCTCGCTGCCGCCACGTGCACGCTGCAAGCCGATCGCGCGCAGCACCTCGTCGGTCGAGGGAAGGTTCTTCACCATGTCAGCCGTCTGGATCATCGTTTCTCCCGTGGTCGATCGCAGGCGATCGAGCTCCGTTCTCGTCATGCGTTTGCGCGCCCCATCGCGGCGTCCCCGAGGGCGCCGACGACACGACGCATCACCATCGCGAAGGCGACGCGTGTTCCGAGGCCGAATGCGGCCCGCAGCAACAGCGGAGAAACTCCGGCGCCGAGCACGTATCCGACCCCTGCCGCAGCGGCGAGCCCGACGTAGGGCCGCTCCGTCAAGCGTGCCCGCAGCTGCTCCTCCCACTCCGAGCGGGCGTCCGCGACCGCGCTCACCAGGCCTTCGAGATCATCGCGCACGCGGCGCGACTGCTCGAGCAGCTTGGAGACGCCGGCCTCGTCGCTCGCAGCCCCGTTGCTTCTTGGCCTCTGATCCGCGTCGTGCGAACCGTCGTCGTGATCGATCGTCATGCTCCTCGCTCCTCCTGCTGCGCGGTCGCGCCTGCTCTCATCGTCTCAGGAGACGCGCGACAGCACGCGTCCGACCGCGTAACCGGCGGCGAGTGCGATCAGCACCGCAGCGACGGGACGCTCCGCGACGAAGCTCCGCACCCGCCGGTCGAGGCGCTCGAGCTCCTCGCGTCCGGGGATCTGGTCGAGGTCGACGTACGGCTCGAGCGCCTCGCCGACCTGCTCACGCACGTCGGCGGCGTTCATGCGGCACCTCGAACGCCCAGCCACAGGCCCAGCAGGGCCGCACCGAACATCCACGGTGCCGGGCTCTCGCGGATCCTGCGCGGCACGTCGAGCGGCTCGCTCACCGCCCGCTTGACGCGCTCCATCGCCTCGCGCAGCTCCCGCTGGTCGCTCGCGAGCGAGCCCTGCAACGCCTCGATCTGCTCTGCGTACTCCTTCATGCCGTCGCCCCTCCCTCGGACGATGCTTCTGCGTCGTGACCGTTCGTGTTGCGTGCGGGTGCGGCGGCGGCCGTCGCCCGCCGGCGGGCAAGCAGGAGTGCCAGCGCGCCGCCCGCGAGATTGACGCCGGCGACGACCGCAAGGCCTTCCGCCGAGCTCCAGATGCGCGCGATCAGCACCACTGCGAGCGCGTTGCCCGCTACCCAGCCGACCAGCAGCAGACCGAGTCCGAACAGCACGAACGCGAGGCTCGCGAGCGCGCTGGATCCGGCCGCGCGAACCTCGATCGACAGCAGCTCGATGCGGTCGAGGATCACACGCTGGCCCGCGTCGAGCACGTCGACGACCGCTCCGATCACGGAGGTCTCCTCGCTTCGCTTCTCCAACGGCATCGCCACGAGCGCCTCGATTCTGCGACCCGACGTGCGGGCCGGCAGGCGAGCGAAGAGCGCGAACCATGCCACACGTCGGACCCGGCAAAGACACGCGAATCCGCGCCCCGCCGCGACGAGGCACCGTGTACGGCCTACAAGCGTTGCAAGCGCCGGCAGCGAAAGTGACCGTGCGTCAAGTGCCTCGCCGATGCCGGCGCGCCACGGCGGCGACGCGCACGCGCCGGCCGTGCGATCTCAGCGCGCCGCGATCAGGCGGACGACCGTCGCGACGAGAGCGTCGATCGCGAACGGCTTGGTGACGGTCTCGTCGAACCCCGCGGCGCGCGCCGCAGCACGGGTCTCCCGGCTGTCGTCGCCGGTGACGGCAACGGCGACGGTCCGCCGGCCGGTCGAGCCGTCGCTGCGCCGGATCTCGCCGACCAGCGTGAGCCCGTCGCCGTCGCCGACGCGGAGATCGCTCAGGACGGCGTCGAGGGCGGCTTCGCGAAAGCGCGCCAGGCCGTCGGCGATCGTGCCCGCCACGGCGACGCTGGCGCCCTCCGATTCGAGCGCGAGCTGGAGGGCCTCGGCGGTCATCTCGTCGTCTTCCACCACCAGGAGCGAGAGCCCGGA
>JAIEPK010000493.1 GCA_019749875.1 Candidatus Binatia bacterium
GCCGCTCGCGCTGGTGCTCGGCGCGGGCCTCGCGGGCTGCGACCTGCTGGCGCGGCTGCGCCGCCCGCGGCGTCGCGAGGACCCGCCGTCGCGCCATCGTGCCGGGCCCACGGACGCGGTGTCGGTGGTCATTCCGACCTGGAACGGACGCGAGCTGCTGGAGATGAGCCTCCCGCCGCTGCTCGCGGCGCTCGAGCGTCACGGTCATCCGGACGACGAGATCATCGTCGTCGACAACGGCAGCAGCGACGACACGCTCGCGACGCTCGCCGCGATGGCCGAGACGAACGGCACGGCCCACAAGCGGCCCACGCTGCGCTGGATCTCGCTGCCGACCAACGAGGGCTTCGCCGGCGCGACCAACCGCGGCGCACGCGCTGCTGCGAACCCGGTCGTGATCATGCTCAACAACGACATGGTCGTGGAGCCGGACTTCGTGCAGCCCCTGCTCGACGCCTTCGCCGCCGAGCCGGACGTGTTCGGCGTGTCGTGCCAGATCGACTTCATCGACCCGTCGAAGCCGCGCTGGGAGACCGGCAAAGTCCACGGCGAGCTGCGCCGCGGGCTGGTGCGCCTGTTCCACCTCGACCGCTTCGACGAGGATCTGATCTATCCGATCTTCTTCGCCGGCGGCGGCGCGTCGGCGTACGACCGCGAGCGCTTTCTCGAGCTCGGTGGCTTCGACGACCACGTCTTCTCGCCGGTCTACATCGAGGATGTCGATCTCGGCTATCGCGCCTGGAAGCGCGGCTGGGCGTCGGTGCTCGCGCCGCGCAGCAAGGTGCACCACAAGCACCGCGGCACGACGCGGCGTCTGTGGAGCGAGGGCGTCATCCACAGCTTCTTCCTGAAGAACCTGACGGCGCTCCTGTGGAAGAACGTCGGCTCGTGGCGCCTGCTGTCGCGTCATCTCGCGGGCCTCGTGCTGCTGCCGCTCAAGGCTTTCCGCGAGGAAGGCGGACGCTGCGCCATCGCGACCTACAAGGGCCTCGCGAAGCAGATCCCCGTGACGCTGCGGGGCCGGCTCCGCGAGGCGCGCGTGCCGCGCGCGCTCACCGACGAGCAGATCCTGCACCTGTCGCGCTACCGGCATGCCTATCGCGCGCACTTCCATCCCGAGGATCGTGCCGTCGGCGGCCGACCGCAGGCGCTGGTGATCGCGCCCTACAGCCCCGCGCCGCCGGTGCACGGCGGTGCCGTACGCATGCTGAACCTGATCCGCGAGATGCGCGCCGCGTGCGACGTGACGCTGATCGCGTTCACCGACACCGAGGCCGAGCGCCGCACGGAGAACCTCGTCCTGCTGCGCGACCTGTGCCGCGACGTCGTGCTGCTGCCGCGCGACGGCCACGAGGGCGGCGGCTGGCTCGAGCCGAGCAAGACGCGCGGCTTCCACTCGTGGCGCATGGCGGAGCAGATCGAGTACTGGCTCGACCGCCGGCGCTTCGACGTCGTGCAGGTCGAGTACACGCACATGGCGCACTTCCTGCCGCGTGCCTGTCCGGGGCTGCTGCGGGTGCTGGTCGAGCACGACGTGACCTTCGTCGCCCAGCGCCGTGCGCGCGCGATCGCGACGTCGCTGCCGCGCCGGCTGAACCTCTGGTACGACGGGCTGAAGACGCTGCGTCACGAGGTCGCCGCGGTCGAGAGCGCGGATCTGGTCTTGACGATGAGCGACGACGACCGCGCGAGCCTCGCGCGCTACGTCGATCCGGCGCCGCTGGTGACCGTCCCGAACGGGGTGTCGTGCCGCGACTTCCCGCTGCGCGCCGACGTCGAGGAGGAGCCCGCGACGATCCTGTTCGTCGGCTTCTTCCGCCACGAGCCGAATGTCGAGGCGGTGCTGTGGTTCGCGCGCGACGTCCTGCCGCGCATCCGTGCGCTGCGCCCGGACGCGATCTTCCGCGTGGTCGGCGCCTACCCGCCGCAGGCGCTGGCCGCGCTCGCGGCGGAAGATCCGCGCATCGAGGTCACGGGCATGGTGCCCGAGACGGCGTCGCACTACCGGCGCGCGACGGTCTTCGTCGCCCCGATCCAGCGCGGCTCGGGCACGCGGCTCAAGATCCTCGAGGCGATGGCGAGCGGCTCTGCGGTGGTGTCGACCACGATCGGTGCGGAAGGCCTCGGCGCCGGGAGCGACGAGATCGTGATCGCGGATCGAGCGGACGATCTCGCGGCGGCGGTCTGCGCGCTGCTCGGCGACGCCGCGCGCCGGCACCAGCTGTCGCGCAGCGCGCGCAGCTTCGTCGAACGGACCTATGACTGGCCCGCGATCGCGCGCACGATGCTGCGCGCGTACGGCATCGCGGACGCCGCGTCGACCGGGCCGTCGCATTCCGGCAACGGTGCGAGCGACGCGTCCGGCGTTGCCGCCGGCAGCGTCGCGCAGGAGCATCCGCTGGCGAACGGTGCCGCGGGGTCGTGGGACGCGGAGGGCGCGCAGTGAGCAGTCCGCTGACCCTGCTCCGGCCCCTGCGCTACGACCGCGTGCGCGAGGTGCTGATCATCCAGACCGAAACCGGCGCGCAGCTCGGTGAGATCGTCGCGCGCGTGCGCGGCATCTTTCCGGGCTGTCGGATCCACCTCCTCGTGCGCGAGGCGGAGAGCGGGCTCGCCGGCACGATCGACGTCGAGCAGTTCGAGGTCGCGCGCTGGGAGGAGCGCTTCGATCTGCTGTCGCGGCTCCGCCGGCGCCGCTACGACGTGACCGTCCTGCAGCTCGGCACGGGCGGCGGCAGCGAGCTGCGGCTGCTGCCCTTCCTGATGCGCACCAAGTACCTGGTCGCGTTCAACGGCAGCCTCGACTACTTCCCGCTGAACGTCTTTCGCTTGACGGCGCTCGCGCACCACTTCTCGCTCGTGCAGGGCGAGTCGGGACCGCTGCGCGCGATCCTGTCGCTGCTGCGCGGCGCCGTGCTCGCGGCGCTGTCGGCGCTGGCCAGCATCGTGGTGTTGCTGCTGGCGGTCGGGC
>JAIEPK010000432.1 GCA_019749875.1 Candidatus Binatia bacterium
GCGTCTCGACGCCGCGACACGGGCGCACGCCGTGGTCGTGCCGCGCGCTCCTCACCGTCACTCCGGGTCGCAGGGACCGTTGCAGAAGTTCTCGATCGTCCCGCCGTCGCGCAGGAAGGCCGCGATCTGCTTGCCCGTGGTCGCGTTGCCGGTACGCCCGTGCGCGCCGTTGTTGAACAGCGGCGGCAGATTGACGAGGGGTGGAATCCCCGGCGCGCACTGCGTGCGGCTCGCCGGATCGCCGGCGCCCGGACACTGCGCGTCGATCGTGCAGGCGGCTCCGGCGTCGGTCGTTCCGGGCGTGTGGCAGCGGCCGAAGCCGCGCTGCGGATTCACCTCGACGAACGCCGAGCCGTCGAACGGTGCCGCGAGCTCCGGAATGTCGACGAAGCTGCGCGCCGCCGGCACCACCTGCGGGATGCCGAGCGAGCGCACCATGATCTCCGTCCCGACGTTCGACACCTCGCTGTCGTAGGTCGCCATGTGCACCAGGATCTTGTGCGGCCGCGGCGGGTCGGACAGGTCGCCCGGCAGGATGTGCGGCAGGTAGCCCTGCGGCTCTGCGCGATCCCAGAGCTGCTGGATCAGCGGGAAGATCAGCAGCTGATCGAGCTTGTCGGGGTAGGTCCCGTTGACCAGCGTGAAGAACGGATTGAAGTCGATGCTGCGGTGCAGGAGCGTCGAGTAGTTCGCAGCCGGCACCGCGAGAAAGCCGCGATCGAAGTCCTCGGCGATCGCCATGATGGCGCCGCCGAAGATGCCGCCCTGGCTGCCGCCCGAGTAGAAGACCTGGTCCGTGTCGATCACCGGCGCGCCGCCGACGCCGAGGTGGAACGCCGGATCGGAGTCGAAGCCGTTCACCGGGTCGGCGAGCAGTCGGCCGAGCAGGAGGTGGTGCAGGAAGCCCTGGTGCAGGCGGTCCGGGATCAAGTGAAAGTTCGAGAAGTCGGACACCGCCGGCACGACGCCGCCGGCCACGTCGGGATCGGACATGCCCTGCATGTCGACGGCTGCGATCACGTAGTTGAAGGTGTTGGCGAGGTCGGACAGCGAGCCCAGCTGATAGCGCGTGCCGAGCAGGCCGTGGCCCCACAGGCTCGCGCGCGCGGGCACGGCGTCGGGGTTCTGCGCGGCGACCGCGATGCGCGGCACGTGCACCACCCAGGGCACCGTCGCCCAGCCGTTCTGTGCCGGCATGCCGTTCACGAGGTTCATGCGCGAGCCCGGCGCGTCCGCGGTCATGAACAGCGGTGCCTGGAACGTTCCCTCGATGCGCGCATAGATCTGCGCGTTGAAGCCGCTGCCGGCGGGATTTCCGGTATTGACGCTGGTGACGATGAACGGCGGCGTGCCGAGCGCGAAGGCCTGATCCCGGATCGACACCATCCAGCCGGTGAGTGCCTGCGTGCTCGCGGTGCTGAAGTCCCAGGCGAGAATCAGATCGTTGCGCGGGACCCCGTGCGCCGCGAGACGCGCCAGCGTGTCCTCCATCGACGGACGCCGCGCCGCGATCGCGGCGGCGCACGCCGGTCCGCACGCGAGCGCGACGTCGGCATCGGGGATGGCATCGCGCAGCACGCGGAACGCGAGCCGCGCCGTGATCGGTGTGCCGTTGGTGTCGACCAGATCGCGAATCGCGATCAGGTAGCGCGTGGCGTCGTCGAGACGCTTGCCGGGCCGGACGATGAACGTCTTCTTCTCGACGTCGGATGTCTGCGCATCGAGCTCGGCGAAGTGGATGATCCGCTCACCGTCGGCGGCCTTCATGATCACCGTCGGGTGGTCGGCGTCGAGCGAGCGCGCGTAGTCGGTGTGGAACGCGACGTGCGAGGCCTCGAGGTCGACCGGGAAGCCGGTATCGCGAAACAGCGCGACGATCATCGGTCCCGGGCTGAAGCCGTCGAGCGTGTTCCAGTCGGTCGGATCGATGTGCTTGCCGCTGGTGTTCGCCGGCAGCGCGTCCGCGTCATAGTGGATGCGCAGCCCGGTCGGCGTCGTGGGGTCCTCGTCGAGGAAGACCGACGACGGGTAGGGCAGGATGCAGCGCTCGTCGATCAGGAAGTCGCAGCGCGGACCCGACGTGCGAATCGTGAGCCCGCACAGCGACGAGCGGGCTCCCGGCTTGCGCGCCGCCTCGCTGGTGAGCGCACCGAAGCCCTGGTCGGCGAACGGCTGGTAGATCGCACTCTTGCGGCACTTGAGCGGCCCGTCGCCGGCCCGTGCACCGCAGCTGCTGACGCACGAGCTCGCGCAGGTCTTGCCGCTGCGAACGACCACGCGCACGGCGTCCGACGCGCGGCCGCTCGGATCGAACAGTCCGAAGGCGCGCAGATCGATCTCGACCGTGTCGGCCTGGCTCTTCGCATTGCGCAGCGTGACGCGGCCGTTCAGCGGCCCGGTGCGGTCGTAGCGCGTGGTGGTCGCGGTCGAGCGAAAGCGTGCTCGCGGGATCGTCGTGGTGAACAGCACCGTGCCCGCGTCGTCGGCGTCGACGACCTGGACGGTGAGCCCGTCCGGTCCGATCAGGCTCTCGTGCGAGCCACCCGGCAGCGTGACCGTGCCGCGGTAGCTCACCTCGCGTGCGCCGACGCTCACCCGTCGCGCGGTGCCGCCCCAGCAGTCGGCGGCCATGGCCGGCCGTGCGGCCGAGAGCCATGCCACGCCGGCGCAGAGCGCGAGCGCGACGCACGAGGGCGTCGAGAGGATGCGACGACTTCCGTTCATGGGGTCCCTCCCGGGCGGCGATGCCGCGAAGAGCGCGACGATGCCGCGGCTCCGCGTGGCGGGCAAGCACGAAGCGCACGGCGCTGGCGCGATCGCTGGCGGCGTGTCGCGCGGTGCGGCATGGAGGACCGATGCGCTTCATGAGCCAGCGTGCCCTCGTCACCGGCGCCGCGTCCGGCATCGGCCGCGCCGTCGCCGCGCGCCTCGCCGCCGAGGGCGCGATCGTCGCGTGCCTCGATCGCGACCAGGACGGCCTCGCC
>JAIEPK010000319.1 GCA_019749875.1 Candidatus Binatia bacterium
ACGTCCCCGGTGCGGCGCAGCGCACGCGCGAGCCCCAGCTCGAGCTCGAGGATGCGCTCGGCGTCGGTCGCGCCGCAGCGGGCCCCGAGATCCAGCGCCAGCTCGTACAGCCGGACCGCCTCTTCCCAGCCGAGCCCGCGTGCCGCCTGCTCGGCGCCGCGGCAGGCGTAGTCGAAGGCCCGGCTCAGCGCCGCGTGCGTGCCCGCGGCCGCGAAGTGATGCACCAGACGCGTGGTCCGACCGTCGTCCGCCGGGCCATGGTGCTCGAGCGTCGCCGCGATGCGCCCGTGCCACGCGGCACGCAGCGACGGCGCGAGCTCGTCGGCGAGCACGCGGCGGATGAGCCCATGTGCCCACTCGTAGCGCGTGGCGCTCGCGTCGCAGGCGACCAGGAGGCGATGCCGCGCCGCATGCGCGAGGTGGTCGAGCGTGCTCGTCGGATCGTGGTCGGGTGCGAGGATGCGCGCCACCAGCCGGGCATCGAGCGGCTCGTCGAGCAGCGCTGCGACCTCCAGCACGCGCCGGCACTCGGCACCGAGCGGAGCGATGCGCCGCGCGATCACCTCGCGCAGCCCGTGCGGCAGCCGGCGCGGATCGCGCAGGCGCGGCAGGTCGGCCTCGGCTTCGAGCAGCCGCACGAGCTCGCCGAGATAGAACGGGTTGCCGGCGGTCTCGCGGTGCAGGGCGGTGCCCAGCGCGTCGGCGTCGCCCGCGATCCCGCTGGCGGCGACCCAGCGCGCGCAGCTCTCCGCGGACAGGCCGCCGAGCGTCAAGCATTGCGTCGTGCTCTCGCAGGCGAGCCGGGCGAGCGTGGTCGCGAGCGGACCCTGCGGCTCGATCTCGGTGTCGCGACAGGTCGCGATCACCAGCACGCGCGATGCGGCGATGTCGCTCGCGACCAGCTCGAGCAGCTTGAGCGACGGCAGGTCGGCCCACTGGACGTCGTCGAGCACGATCACCAGACCGTGCGGCGCGGCGACGGCGGAGAGAAAGCGCCACACCAGCTCGAACAGGCGAAAGCGCGCGCGATCGGATTCGTCCGGCGACGAGGGCGCGGACGGATCGTCGGCGGCGAGAGCCGGAAAGACGTGCGCGAGCTGGTCACGGAACGGTCCGGCCGCAGCGTCGACGATCTCCGCCGGCGTGCGCTCGAGGCCGCGGCGCAGCGCCGTGCTCCATGGCCAGAATGCCGGTGCCGCCCGGTCCTCCGTGCAGCGGCCCCACCACACGGGGACGCCGCGCGCCGTCGCCTCGTCGGCGAGCGCGCTCGCGAGCCGCGTCTTGCCGATGCCGGGCTCGCCGGACAGCCGCACCACGCTGCCTCTGCCCGCGATGGCCGCGGCGAGAGCGGTGCGCAGCGCGCCGAGCTCCGCCGCGCGCGCGAGCAGGCCTGCGGGTGCCGCTTCGGGAAGCGGCGGACACGAGGCGCGCATCCGCCCGCGCCGCTGGCGTACGACGCTGGGTCGCCGGGAAGCCGCACGGCAATCGGTGGCCGGTTCGCGTCGCTGGGCATGCATGGTCGTGCGAGTGGACGATCGCTCGGCGCGCATTCATTGCACGAGCGTCGACGGGCGATCCCGCAGGCGACGCGCTCCTCCGCCGGGTCGCGAGCGCTACCCGGAAGGTAGCGCCCGTCCGCCGTCCGTGATCGCGCGACGCCCGGTGGCGCCGCACCGGATCCGGCGAAGGAGGTTCCCCGTGCGTCCCCGAATCACTCTGCAACCCGTCCCGGTTCTCCGGCGATGGTCCGTCTTCCGGCGGCGCTGGCCGGCGCTGGTGGTGGCGCTGGTCGCCGGCGCGCTGCAGCTCCTCCAGGCGTGCTCCTTCAGCGCTCCCGACGGGCTCGGCTCGCCCGAGGATCTGTACGCCATCCTCGACAAGTCGCCGTACGCCGACGACGCGACCGTCAGCGGCGAGCGCTGGCGCGTGATCGACGATGCCAAGCTCAAAGTCGACCACGGCTACCGCTGCGCGCGCTCGCCGCGCGCGGCGACCAAGGCCTGGATCGGCGTGCGGCTGTTCGACTCGGCGACGCTGCCGGCGGGCTTCGACGGCACCGTGTTCCTGAACGGCTGGTACCTCGAGTACGGCAGCTCCGATCATCACGTGCTCGGGCTCGGCTCGGTGATCTTCAACATCGCGCAGAGCGGCAACGAGCTGACGTGGGATGCCGGCGGCGTGCTGAGCGACCACAAGGGCGACGACGAGTTCGGGTGGTGCTACGAGTACACCGTCGTCCAGTGGGCGCGGCGGCCCAAGCTGCCGATCGGCGGGCTGCCGAAGCCGTACGTCGACGTGCACGCGACCCATGCCGACGCGAGCGGACGGCTGGTCTTCACCGACCCGGCGATCTCCAGCGACGAGTCGATCACGACGCGCCCGGCGCGCTTCGCGACGCTCAAGCCGCGCGCGCGGCTGTTCAGCGGCTTCGCCGCGTCGTTCACCGACGACGACCACCACCTGCTGCAGTTCGGCTTCGACCTCGGCTGGCCGAAGCGCAAGCGCAAGCGCATCTCCTGGACGACCGACGTCATCCTGAAGGACAACTCGAACCGCACGTACCGCGCGGGGCAGCTCGCCACGGTGCTGAGCGGCGAGAGCGTCGAGCTCTGGAAGCCCGACACCGTGCTGATGGAGGAGGGCCGTCCCGAGGCGCCGGGCTACCTGGTGAACGACCTGCAGCTCACGCCGGCCGACGACTCCAACGTCTGCCTGTTCACGGACGTGAGCACGCGGACGTACCGGTTCCGGGTCGACGGCGTGCCGTTCACCTGGGGCGTGCCGATGCTCACCGGCTGGGACGTCGGCGTCGCCTGCGACGACGAGCACGTGAAGAAGATCGGTGCCTGGATCGAGGACTTCACCTGGGTGCGCAACCCGGGCGACTCGACCGGGACCCTGCACTACACGGTGCGGACCATCCTCGAGGACAAGAGCCCCGACAGCGAGCTGGTCGACGGGATGCAGGTCGAGATCCTCGGCATCGACCTGATCGAGCCG
>JAIEPK010000673.1 GCA_019749875.1 Candidatus Binatia bacterium
AGATCCTCGCGCTCGATCCGTCGCAGCTCGTCGCGGACGCGCCGCCGGCCTCGATCTCCGGCGCCGGCAACGTCGATACGGTGCTCGGCGACGGCTGGCCTTCGGCGCTCGCGGCCGACGTGCGGCTCTGGTCGACCAGCGTCGCCGGCGCGGCGGCGGACTGGCTCACCACGCAGGCGCGGCGCGACGGCGAGCGCATCCTGCTCGACGCGCAGCTCGCCGCGCCGAACGGTGCGGCGAGCGCCGACCTCGCGTCCTGGATCGGCGTCGCCGAGCCGCACGCCGCCGGCGGCGAGCTGCGCTTCGCGCTCGTTCATCCGGAGCAGCTGCCCGACCCGGTGCCGACCGCGCTCGCCGACAGCGATCTGCGCGGCCGTCTCGCCGTCACCGCGGACCGCGTGACGACGGACGATCGCGTGGTCCGTGCCGAGCTCGACCTCGAGCGCGGCCGCCTGCGCGGCGTGCCGCTCGACCGTGCGCTGGCGCGCGGCGCGCTCGAGGCGAACGTTGCGTCCATCGACGAGCTGCGCGTCGAGGGCGGCGCGAACCGGCTCCTCGCCTGGGGCTGGGCCCAGATCGCGGGTCCGCCCGAGCAGCAGAACCTGCGTGCCGGCTTCGTCGGCCCGCTCGATCTCGGCGTGATCCCCGGGGCGCGCGGCAAGGCCGTCGTGCGCGGCTCGGTCTGGGGCACGATGGCGGCGATCGACGCCGAGGCGTCGCTGAAGAGCGACGGGCAGGTCGTGCTGCCGGGCGCGAGCGGCACGTTCGCGATCACGGCGCAGGCGCGCGACGTCGCGTCGCAGCGGCCGAGCGCCGACCTCACGGCGGACGCGAAGCTCGCGCCGGACGCGGCGCTCGCCGACGCGATCGGAGCGCAGCCACGCGACCTGAGCCTCGCCGTCAAGTGGCGCCGCCCGGCGCCCGGCGAGCCGACGCTGGTCGCGAGCGCCGCCGCGCGTCCCGAGGGCGCCGCGATCGACCAGGTGTCGCTCGACCTGTCGGCCAGCGAGCCCGATCGGCGACGGCATGCGGTGCACGGCCTCGTCGAGCGTCATGGCGAGACGTTCGTCGCGCGGCTCGACGACCTGCGCGTGACGCCGCCGCGCGGTTCGGCATGGACGCTCGCGCACCCGGCCCAGCTGTCGTACGCGCCGGATCGCATCGCGGCGCAGCAGCTCGAGCTGGGCTCGCGCGCCGGCCGCGTGACGCTCGACGGGACGCTGCTGCGCGACGGCCGCAACGACCTGTCCTTGACGATCGCCGACCTCGACCTGAAGGACGTCTGCACGACCGCCGGCCTCGCGCAGTCGTGCGGCGGCGACCTCGACGCGTCGTTGCGGCTCGGCGGCACGCCGCGCGCGCCGGACGTGTCGGGAAACGTCCGCGTGCACGAGCTCGCGCTGTCGGGAACGAAGTACGGCGGGGCCGATCTGACGCTCTCGACCGAGGAGCGTCTGGTGGTGCGCGGCAGCGTCGGGCGCGAGCCGTTCGGGCCGCTGACGCTGGTCGCGCGCGTGCCGCTCGCGGGCGGATGGCCGGCGCCCTCGTTGAATCCGAAGGGTGCGCTCGACGCCACGCTCAGCGGTGACGACATCCGGCTCGCCGGCTTCCGGACGTTCGCGGAGAAGGCGATCACCGAGCTCCAAGGTCAGGCGGACCTGCAGGTGACGGCGAGCGGCACGCTCGCGTCGCCGCAGCTCGCCGGCGGCATCGATGCCTCGGGTGTGCGCCTCGGCCTGGTCGCGACCGGCACCAGGTGGCAGGACGGGCGGCTCCGCCTCTCGTTCGCGGGCCAGAGCGTGCGTCTCGACGAGCTCGCGTTCCACGACGGCCACGGCGGGTCGGTCTCGGGCGGCGGTGCGCTGGCGCTCACCGGCGACGACGCCGGGCTGAACCTTTCGATCGACCTGCGCGACCTCGAGGTCGCGTCGCGGCCCGACATCGACGCGAAGGCGAGCGGCACGGTGCGCATCGGCGGCAGTGCCGCGAGCCCGCGCGTCACGGGGAACGTCCGCATCGACTCGGCGACGATCCGCCCCGCGCTGCTGCCGGGGGGCAACGGGCCGCCGCCCGATCCGACGATTCGCATCATCCGCGCGGGCGACGCGCCGCCCGAGGGGCAGGAGCGCACGATCGGTGACGCGCTCGCCGACGTTCCCGGTACGCAGCCGGCCGCACCGGCCGCGTCGTCGGCAGCCGCCGAGACGTCGCTCTTCGACCGCGTCAGCATGCTCGTCACGGTGCGGCTCGGCGATCCGGTCGTCGTGCAGCGCATCGACGCCTACGTGCGGCTCGGCGGCGAGGTGTACGTCACGAAAGGGCCGAGCGACCCGCTGCGCATCACCGGGCAGATCTCGGCGGATCGCGGCTGGTACATGTTCCGAGGGCGGCGGATCGTGCTGCAGTCGGCGTACGTGTCGTTCTCCGGCGAGACGCCGATCGACCCCTACTTGACGGTCACCGCGACGTACCAGGCGCCCGAGCACCTGGTGACGGTGCGCGTCGAGGGCACCGCGCGCACGCCGCAGCTCGAGCTGTCGAGCGATCCGCCGCTCGACCAGAGCGACGTGCTGGCGCTGCTGCTGTTCGGCCGCACGACCTCGCAGCTCACCGGCGGGCAGGGCACCGAGCTCCGCCAGGAGGCGATCGGCATCCTCGCGAGCTACGTGGCGCCCGAGCTCGAGCAGTCGCTGATGGACACGTTCGGGCTCGCGAGCCTGACCTTCCAGCTGCCGACGGGAACCTCGTACGGCTCGGTCGGCGTCGGGCGCTACATCGGCGACGACATCTTCGTCTCGATCGGGCAGACCTTCGGCGGACCGCAGGGCGGCACCTCGCGCCAGCTCGGCGGGCTCGTCGGCTCGTCGGTCACCGTGCAGTACTACTTGACGCCCAACGTGACGCTGCAGACCTCGTCGTCGACGGAAGGCGAGAGCGCGCTCGACGCCGTCTGGCACACCCGCTACTGAGCCGCGCCGGCGGAGGACCGGCGCGCCCCGTC
>JAIEPK010000284.1 GCA_019749875.1 Candidatus Binatia bacterium
GCGCGGGCAGTGCGGGCGAGCCCGGCGCGGACGGCGGCTACGCCGCCGGCGACATCGACTCGCCGTCGCGCTGCGCCGCCTGCCTCCCCGCGGACGGCGCGTCCGCGACCCTCGTCAGCGAGGACCGTCCCGTCCCGCCGATCCCGGTCGGCGGCGGTGGACCCGGCTGTCCCGGCGAGTGCGTGACCGGCTGCCCCGCGAAGAAGAAGTGGCCCGGTGGGCGGCGGTGCTCGTGCCCGCCGCCGACCGATCCCCGCATCCCGTTCGATCCCAATGGCAAGTTCGGCTCCGCGATGGGCATGGGCTTCGTCTCCGACGAGGAGCCGCTGCGCTACACGGTCCTGTTCGAGAACGACCCCGTGCTCGCGACCGCTCCTGCGCAGGAGGTCGTGGTCACCGACGCGCTCGACACGAACCTTCTCGACCTCGACACCTTCAGCCTCGGACCGATCGCGTTCGGCGACCGGCGCGTGTTCCCGCCGTCCGGCGCGCAGGACTACTTCACCGAGGTCGACCTGCGCCCGGAGCAGAACCTGATCGTGCGGATCCGCGCCATGCTCGAGCGCGCGACCGGCGTGGTGACGTGGCGCTTCACCTCGCTCGACCCCGACACCGGCGACCTGCCCGAGGACGCGCTCGCGGGCTTCCTGCCGCCCAACACCCTGCCGCCGGCGGGCGACGGTGGCGTCGCGTTCAGCGTCAAGGCAAAGCCGCTGCTGCCGAGCGGCACGCAGATCTGCAACGACGCCGACATCGTCTTCGACACCAACCCCGCGATCGTCACGCCGCAGTGGTGCAACGGCATCGACCGCGACAAGCCGCAGAGCGCGGTGGCGGCGCTGCCCGCGACCAGCACCACGACCCAGATCCCGCTCGTCTGGAGCGGCACCGACGTCGGCTCGCGCATCGTCGAGTACCAGGTCTTCGCCGCGGAGAACGGCGGCCCCTATGAGCTCGTCGTCCCGGCGACGCTCGACACGCAGCGGGTGTTCACGGCCGTCGCGGGTCGCAGCTACGCGTTCTACGCCGTCGCCCGCGACGACGCCGGCAACGTCGAGGACGCGCCGCCGGTTCCCGATGCGGTGACGCGCGTCGATCTCTGTCCGGCGGACCCGGCGAAGGACGATCCGGGCGCGTGCGGCTGCGGTGTGGCGGAGTCCGATGCCGACGGCGACGGCACGCCCGACTGCATCGACCCGGATCTCGCACGCGACCTCGCGGTGACCGTGCTGCGCGGCCCGAAGCGGACGACGTTCAAGGCCGGCGCGAGCAGCAGCGCGCTGCGCTACACGGTGGTGCTGCAGAACCGCGGCGCCGGCGTCGAGACCGTCCCGGACGCCGCGACGCTCGCGTCGCTGGTCACGCTCGAGCTCGAGGCCGTCACGCCGAGCGCGTGCAGCCCGGCACCTGCGATCGCGCTCGTGCCGCCGAAGGCGCGGCAGTTCCCGATCCGGCTCAAGTCCAAGGCCAAGCGTGCGTTCGCCTTCTCGGTCACGCTCGGCTGCGCGAACGATCCCGCCAAGGGCCCGAGCCACGGCGACTATGCGCTGCGCGCACGCGTCGACCGGACCGCGCTCGGCGCACCCGACGGGCACGCCGTCGACGACGTGTGCCCGCGGCGCGTCGGTCCGCCGGGCGTGCCCGACCCGTACCCGGACGGCAGGATCCTCGACAAGGGCTGCGGTGCGCGCCTCGCCGACGGGACGTTCGGAGGACCCGTGCTGCTCGATGCGATCGTGAAGCCGTGACGAGACGCTCGCGACACGCGCGCCGGACCGCGGGGCGCGTCGTCGGGACGCCCGCAACACGGGCGTTCCGTCAAGTACCGGCGTCGATCGCGCCCGCGACCAGCGGCAAGAGCCGGACGAAGAGCTCCGTGCCGACGCCCGTGTTCGCCTCCAGCGCGAAGAACGCACCGTAGCCGCGCTCCTCGTCGATCCACGCGTACGCACCGTACGCGCCCGGATCGATCGTCAGCGACGGCCGGTCCCGATCGACCCACCAGCCGAAGCCGTAGCCCTCGAACGCCGTGCCCGTCGTGCCGCCGTACGACGCGATCCGGTCGGTGTGCATGCGCCGCACCGCGGCTTCCGACAGCACGCGGCCGCCGTCGCACCTGCCGCCGCGGAGATGCATCAGCACGAGCTTCGCGTAGTCGGCGACGTTCGCGTAGGCGCCGCCTTCCATGTTCGGGTTGTCGGTCGGCCGCAACGTCGACGGGTCGCCGGCGAAGTCGATCGGATAGGTGCCCTGGGCACCCGGGAACTGGACGAAGTGGTTGTTGTAGCCGAGCGACGGGACGTCACACGGCTCGACGTACGTCTCCCGCACCAGCGCGCTCCAGCTCTTGCCCGACGCGACCTCCGCGACGGCGCCCGCCACCTGCCACTGGCCGCCGCCGTAGCGGAACTCCGTGTCCGGTGGCGCGACCTGCTCGTCGTCACCGGTGCCGGTGAAGATGCGCTCACCGCAGTCCTGCAGCGTGCCGCCGTTGAAGATGAACTGACAGAGGTACGGCGGGTACGAGGGATTCGGCCGCAGACCGACCAGGCCCGAGCTGTTCGAGATCAGCTGCGCCGGCGTGACGTCGGGATTCGCGCGCAGCCAGGGCACGACGTCCGCGACGGGTCGGTCGAGATCCAGCAGCCCCTGATCCGCGAGGCGCAGCAGCACGCCGGCGGTGATCATCTTGCTCGACGACGCGAGCAGGTAGACACGGTCGTCGCCGAAGGCGCCGAAGCTCTGCTGGAAGACGATGCCGCGATCGCGCTGCACGATGGCGAGACCGACGCCGTCGATGCCCGGCGTTCCATCGACGAACGCCTGCGTCTCGCGCGCGACGTCCGCGAAGTCGTAGCGCGACGGCGCGCTCCCCCCGCCCCCGCCACCGTCGCCGCACCCGCCGAGAAGCGTGAATGCGACGCCGATCGTGATCCCGGTCAGCCACGTCCTGCAGCTCATGCCGCGGCCGAGTAGCACGAACGCCGCGCGCGACGATGCTCCTC
>JAIEPK010000331.1 GCA_019749875.1 Candidatus Binatia bacterium
CGTGGCGTCACTGGAGTGTCGCGGGCGCGGCGCGACACCGCGCGGAGCGCGAAGCACGCGCACAACGGTTCGCGCGCGCACCGTCGTGCGCGGCCGCTCCCGCGTGCTGCACGGCGGACCCTGCGGCGCCTGCGCGGCCGCGACACGCGCACCGGGACGATGCGCCGTCCGCGCGAAAAGTGCTTGCCGCGTCGAGGGCGAGCCGCGTTGCGGGCCGTGCGCGGCGTCAAGCTTTCGCCGCGCGCGTCACGCGCTCGACGCGCAGGCGCTGTGTCGCACAGTCGCTGCGCCGCGATCACGCATGGAGCCGTCTCGCGCGCGGACCATGGCACCTCCGTTGCTCCAAAGCCGCGCAGCAATGGAGGCTGTGATGTCCAAGCGGTTGGTGCTGTGGGGTGCGGTTTTTGTGTTTGCCGTCCTGTGCGGAGCGCGCACGGCCGGCGCCACGACGTGGGTCGTGCCCGAGCAGGAAGAGATGCTCGCGGGCGCGGATGCGGTGGTGCTCGCCACGGTGAGCAGCTTGCGGAGCGTCGCAGCGTTCGACGGCTCGCAGATCAACACGGAGGTGTCGCTGCGGGTGCACGAGGGCTTCAAAGGAGCGGCCGCCGGCGACCAGCTGACCATCGTGCAGACCGGTGGCCGCGTCGGTGAGCAGCAGCAGTGGATCTTCGGCTCGCCGGAGTATGCGGTGGGCGAGACGGTCCTGCTCTACCTGAAGCTCGGCCCGGACGGAGTGCTGCGCACGCACAACCTCGCTCTCGGAAAGGTCTCGGCGCGGGTCGCGAACAACGGCCGCGTCTGGCTGTCGCGCGTGGCGCCGAAGGGATACGGCACGCGCATCGAGTCGCTCGACCACTTCACGCACCGTGTGACGCCGCTCGCACGCAGCGCGGCGCGCGTCCAGGCGCAGGCGCCGCAGCTCTTCGGCACCACCCAGGCGACGACGCAGTTCCGTCTGATGGAGCCGGCATCGCGCTGGTTCGACCTGCCGGTGCAGGTGTTCGGTGATCTCGCCGGCGACGCGAAGCTCGGTGCCGCGGCGTCGCGTCAAGCAGTGGTCGACTCCGCCGCGGCGTGGAGCAACCAGCCGGGCTCGGAGCTCACCACGAACTACGCCGGCGATCGCTCGGGCGGCGGTTTCCAGTGCGTGCAGGGCGCGATGACGATCACCTTCAACGATCCACGCAACGAGATCGACGATCCGTCGGGCTGCAGCGGCGTGCTCGCGGTCGGCGGCTTCTGCTCGAGCGGGACGGTACGGGCGGGCACGCCGTACCAGACCATCAACTCCGGCTCGATCGTCTTCAACAACGGGTGGGGCGGCTGCAACTTCTGGAGCAAGACCGACTTCCGCAACTTCGAAGAGGTCATGACGCACGAGATGGGCCACGCGCTCGGTCTCGCACACTCGGCCGACGGTACGTCGGGCGGGACCTTCACCAGCGACGCGACCATGTACTGGATGGCGCACTTCGACGGCCGCGGCGCGGGCCTGAAGGACTACGACCACGGCGCGATCGCGTACCTGTACGACGACGGCGGAGCGGCGTCGCCGACGCCGGGTCCGACTGCGAAGCCGACCCCCGCCCCGACCGCGAAGCCTGCACCGACGCCGACCGCGAAGCCGGCCGCGACCCCGACGCCGCTGGCACCGACCCCGACCCCGGCGAGCACCGACATCGACGGCGACGGCGTCCGCAACGCGCGTGACAACTGCCCGACGGTCGCCAACGCGAACCAGCTCGACCGCGACGGCGACGGTGTCGGCGACGTGTGCGACAGCTGTCCCGATCTCGCGAACCAGGGCGCGAACCAGAGCTGCACGCTGCTCGAGGGCAAGGCGAGCATCACCACGGCTCCGGGGCGCGACGAGGGTGGGCTGGTGCTCGACGGAACGTTCAGCGGTGTGGTCGACACCCGCACGCTGACGACGTTGCGGCTCGAGTTCACGGGGACCGGCGGGACCTACGCGGTCGATCTCCCGGCCGGCGCGCTCAAGCCGAACAAGCAGGGCACGGTCGCGACCTATACCTCGAAGAACCTGGCGGTCACGCTGCGCCGTGCATCCTCGCCGGGCATGCTCTTGAGCGCGCGCGTGGCGGCCCCCGAGGTCAAGGGCCTCGTCGGCGCCACGCTCGGTGCCCGCGTGGTGCTGCCCAACAACAGCGCGGCGATGAGCTTGCCGTGCACCACGCGCGACTACGGCGCGCGTGCGATCACCCAGTGCCAGGTGCAGCGCGCCGCAGGCGGAACGCGCGGCATCGGCGGCTGACGGCGGCGTCGGCTTCGCCGACCACGGAGCGATGCCGACGCTTCGCGCGTCGACATCCGACTCGATCCATGGACCGGGGGCGCGTCGTGTGCGCGCACCCGGTCCGATCGTGCGAGCTCAGGAGGCGGATCTCTCGACCGGTGCGGTCGCGGGATCCGTCGTCGTTTCGTGAGGGGCGGGTGCGGCGGCGTCCGCGTCGCCCGGCGCCGAGCCGGGTGTGGCCTCGGGCATGGCAGGCGTCGCGACCGAGCCGCCTCCCTGCTGGCCCGCAGCCATGCTCTCGAAACGGGCTGCGAGCGCCGAGAAGCGCGACTCGAGCTTGGCGAGCGAGTCGTTGGCCTCGGCGAGGCGCGAGCGCAGCCACTGCCGGTCCTGGTCGACGTTCTTCAGGGAGCCCTCGAGCTCCTTCACGCGCGGGCTCGCGACGATGAGGTAGTCGCCGCCGCCGGCGGTGATCAGGAAGGCCGCGGTGCCGGCGATGCCGATCAGCAGGCCCAGCAGCAGGCCGATGATGAATCTGCTCATGAACGGTCCCTCGTCGTGTTCGCGTCGTCGCGGCGCAGGTCGAGCACGAGCTGCGGCGCGGCCGGCTGGAAGCCCTCGGCGGCGAGGGCGGTGCGGATCTCGGGCTGGGAGAGTGCGGTGTCGATCGCAACGCAGCCGCGCCGGCGTGCGCGCTGGAGCGCGCACGCGACCAGCGCGCGCTCGTCGCGGCGTCGCGCGCCGTCGCCCGCCGCACT
>JAIEPK010000545.1 GCA_019749875.1 Candidatus Binatia bacterium
GTCGTGCCGCCGCCGGGCTCGAGCGCGAGCGCCACGCCGCCGGTGACGAGCGTCACGCCGCTGTGCGCGACGAAGTCCGTCAAGCGCCGCCACGCAGCGCGGTCCCGGGCGAGGTCTGAGGTGATCGCGGACTCGGGCCACAACACGAGGTCGCGTCGCTTGCCGTCGCTCGCCGGCGTCGCCGCGAGCAGGCGTTCGAGCGTGCTCTGCGCGGCATCGCGCGCGGAGGGGTCGACCGCGAGCACGACCGGCGCGTCGGCGGGCGTGTCGATGACCGTCGCGAGCCGGCGCTCTCCCCAGAGCAAGGTCAGGGCGAGGATCGCGAGCCCGGTCGCAGCCGCACGCAGCCGTGCTGCGCGGGGTGCCGCGCGGTCGAGCAGTGCCGCGATGCCCGCGTTCGCCGCGACCACGGCGGCCGTGACGCCGGCGACCCCGGTGACGCTCGCGAGCTGCAGCAGCGCCGGCGCGTCGCCCAGCGACGCGCTCAGCGCCGCGGCGGGAAACGCCGGCGGTACGTACGAGCGCAGCGCCTCCCACAGCGCCCAGAGCGCGCCGTACCAGAGCACCTGCCACGCGCCGGCTGCGCGTGGTCGCAGCGTCAAGAAGATTCCGAGAAGCGCGCCGTGCACGACCGCCAGCACGACGACCAGCGCGAGCGCGTACGCCGTCGCACGAGCGTCCGGCAGCGCGAAGTATGCCGCCAGCGCCGGTGCCAGCCACGGCACGATCGCGAGGACGCCGAGCGCCGTCGCATACGCGATCGCGAGCAGCACGCTGGTGCGCGCGGTGGCGCCGTCGAGCGCGCACAAGAGCGGTACCAGCATCACCAGCGCCGCGACGTCCCGTGCCGGGAGAGCCGGGAGGAACGCCTGAACGACACCGCTCAGGATCGCGCCCGCGAGGCGGATCATGCGATGCGCCCCTCTGCGCCGGCGCCCCGTGCTCGCGAGACGCGCCCGCGCTGGCTGGTCGGCTCGCTGGCGATCATCCTCGCGGTGGGCGCGGCGTGCACGCACGCGGCGCTGCGCTGGGTCGGGCGGCCGTTCGCGGGGCTGCTGTTCGCCGACAATCTCATCGTGGTCTCGATCGGCAGCGCGAGCTGGCGCGATCCCGAGCTGCGTCGCATCGAGTGGTCGCGGATCATGGCCGTCGACGGCGTGCCGGTCCAGTCCGCGCGCGCGTTGCTGCAGGCGATCGCCGCGCGACGGCCGGGCGACGCGCTCACCTACACGCTGCAACGCGATGGCGAGGCATTTCGTGTCTCGCTGCCGGTGCGCGTCTTCACGTGGCAGGACTTCCGCGAGATCTTCGCGCCGATGCTGGCGGTCGGAAGCCTGCTGCCCGTGCTCGCGGGGGCGCTGGTCGCGCTCCGTCCGGCGCGTGCGGAGCTGCGTGCGCTGTATGCCGTGTGCGCCGCGATCGGCGTCGCGATCCTGACCGGGCCGGACCAGTACGGACCGTACCGCTTCACCGCGCTGTACCTGCTCGCGATCGCCGCGGTGCCGCCGGCGACGCTGCAGCTCGCGGTGGCCTACCCGTGGAGCCCCGATCGCCGGCTGCGGCGCACGGTGCGTCTCGCGTGGGGAGTCTTCCTGCTGCTCGGGGCGGCTCTGGTGTTGCTGCGCGCACGGGTCGGGACGTTCCTCGTCCTGCTTTACGTCGTGTACTTCGCGCTCGCGAACGCGGCTCTCCTCTATGCGGGTTCGCTGGTCGCAGCTCTCGTCGTACGACGCCGCCCGCGCGCGCAGCTCGCGCTGGCGCTCGCGGCGGTCGTGCTCGCGGCGGCGCCGGGCGCTCTGGTGCTGCTCGTCTACCCGCTGATGACCGAGCCGATCGCGCCGGCGTGGATGCTGCTTCCGGTGCTGCTGCTGCCGCTCGTCAGCGGGCTCGCATTCATCGCGCTCGAGCCCGAGCGCGGGGCGTCGGCCGGCGCCGGCACTGGACCCGCCGAACGTGCGGAGGGCGCGGCGTGACGCTGCGCGCGCGCCTCACGCTGCTCTTTCTCGCCGCGGTGCAGGCGACGTTCCTGTGCGCCGTCGCGGCGTACTGGGCCGTGACCAGCTGGCGCGTGCTGTTCGACGAGATGGCGCACGTCCCCGAGCAGACCGTGCGCATCGATCGGCTGCTCGACGCGGTGGCCGGCGCGACCGCGACCGGGACGCCGCCGCGCGACGACCGCGCCGTGCAGAGCGCGCTCGCGCGCCTCGAACGCCATGCGCAGACCCAGGACGAGGCGCGCGCCGCGCGTCGCGTCGCGAGCGCTCTCGGCGGCGGCGATCGCGAGCGCTTGCGCCGCGCGGTGCACCAGCTGCGCGATCATCATCGCGCGGAGCTGCGCCGCGAGCAGCGTCGGGCGCGCGAGCTGGCGCGCATCTCCGACGGCCTCGTGCTGGGCATCGTGGTCGTCGTGACCGCGGGCTTCCTGGGCTTTCTCGCCGCGATGCGCGCCTGGCTCGTCGAGCCGGTGCGCGCGCTCGAGCGCGGCATGAAGATCATGAGCACCGGCGACCTCGCGCACCGCATCGCGCCGCCCGGCAGCGGCGAACTGGCGCGGCTCGCGCGCGGCATCAACCAGATGGCGGCGTCGCTCGCCGGCATCCAGGAGCAGATGCTGGCGCGCGAGCGCTTCGCGCTGCTCGGCGAGCTCGGCGCGTACGTCGCGCACAACATCCGCAATCCGCTCGCCAGCATCCGCGCCACCGCCCAGGGCGAGCTGGTGGATCTCGCGACCGGCGATCCGCGCCGCGAGGCGTTCGCCGACATCGTGCACGCGTGCGACCGGCTCGCCGCCTGGGTGACGGATCTGCTGCGCTCGGCGAGCCCGGTGGTGCTCGAGCGCCGCGAGGGGCGCATCGACGAGATGGTCGCGCGCTGCGCGGCGCTGGCGCGCCCGCGGCTCGCGCAGGCGGGGGTCGAGATGGCGCTGTCGCTCGCGGAGACCGCACCGGTCGCGTTCGACGAGGCGAAGCTCGAGCAGGTCGTCAGCGCGGTGCTCGCGAACGCGATCGACGCCTCGCCGCC
>JAIEPK010000556.1 GCA_019749875.1 Candidatus Binatia bacterium
GCGCGGGTCGTGGCGCAGCAGCTCGGCGCGCGCCGCCGCCCACTGCGCGGCGCGCAGCCGACCGCCGGTATGGACCTCCGCCTGCTCGATGACGGTCTCGGCGCGCTTCCACTCGCCCAGCGCGAGCAGCGCTTCGACGATCTGCTCGAGGTGCAGCGGCACGCTGGTGGCGCCCTTGATCGCGCTCTCGACGTGTCGGACGTAGCGCCCGGCGACGACCGGCAGGCCGAGCTCGGTGCGCGCGAGGATCGCGACCGTCGCGGCGACGCGCGCCGCCGCCCCGTTGCCGATCTCGCGCGCCAGCTCGAGGCAGATCTCGGCCCAGCGGGCCGCCTCGGCATACTCGCCGCGCTGCAGGTGGATCTGGCCGATCAGCGACGCGCTGCCGCAGCCCACGGTGCGGTTGCCGTGCTCGCGTGACCGCGCGTGCAGCTCCTGCAGGTTGGCCGCCGCGAGCGCGCTCTGGTCGCTGTGCAGCTGGATCGACGCGGACATCGAGCGCACGCCGAACCACAGGTCCGACGGCTTGCCCGCGATCTCCATCGACTCCAGCTCGTGCAGCGCGCGCGCGATCAGCTCGCTCGCCTCGCGGAAGCGGCCGTCGAACAGGTAGCCCCAGGCGAGGCCGCGCGCGATGTTGACGGCATTCTGCGCGAGCTGCTCGTGGCGCGCGCTCGCGAGCGCTTCCTCGACCAGGGCGATCCCGTGCGCGAAGCGGTCCGGTCCGCTGCTGATCGCGGCGAGGCCCTCGTACGACGGAAACGACGCGTACGCCGACTTGACGCCGAGCACGCGTGCGAGCTCGCGGCCGTGCCGCGCGATGCGCTCGACCTCGTCGGTCTCGCCGGTCGACGCGTAGATCACGCTCATGTGGCAGAAGCCGATCGCGGCCGACAGCGCATGGCGGCGGAGCGTGTCGTCGGGGGCCGCCTCGAGCGCTTGCCACGCCATGTTCCACGCGGCCCGGTAGAACTCGCGCGAGGCATGGTACGACGGCACGCGCTCGGCATCGGCCGCGGCGCGCAGCAAGGCCTCGATCGCCTTGTCGCGGTCGTCGCTGCGCGCGAAGTGGTGCGCGAGCAGCGCGGAGCGCTCGGCCGACGACTCGCCGGCCGTCTGCTCGACCAGGCGCGCGATCCGTCCGTGCAGCGCGCGGCGCTCGCGTACCAGCAGCGACTCGTAGGCCAGCTCCTGGGTGACGCTCTCGCCGAAGCGGAACTCCTCCTCGGACAGCACCGTCTTGCGATGCACGATGCCGCGGTGCTCGAGCTCCTCGAGCTCCGCCGCGACCGCGATGTTCTCGCCGTCGAGCAGCTGCTCGAGCTGGTCGCGACGGAACTGGCGTCCGAGCACGGCCGCGACCTGCACGGTGCGCTTGGCGGACGACGTGAGGCGATCGATGCGCGCGCCGATGACCTCCTGCACGGTCTCGGGCACGGAGATCTCCGACACCGGCCGGGTGAGCACGATGCGGCTGCCGCTCTTCGCGAGCGAGCCGTCCTCGACCAGCGTGCGCGCGAGCTCCTCGAGGAAGAACGGATTGCCCTCGGCCTTGGCGCACAGGCGCTCCTCGAGCTCGCCGGGCAGCTCGCCGCCGGCGACGGCACGGATCACTTGCACCGCCTGCTCGTCGGGCAGCGGGCGCAGGTGGAGCTGCGTGAATGCGACGCTGACCCGCCAGTGCGGCTCGTACTCGGGACGGTGGCTCACGACCTGCATCCAGCGCCAGTTGCGCATCGTCGCTGCCGCGAGCTCGAGCATCTCGCGCGACGGGTCGTCGATCCAGTGCAGGTCCTCGAAGATCATCACGATCGGACGTTGCTGGCTGAGCTTGCCGAGCACCGCTCCCACCGCCTCGAAGGTCGCGCGCTTGTGCTCCTCGGTCTCCTCCGCGACCCCGGCGAGCGTACCCGGTACGAGGAACATGCCGGCGATGCGCGGCGTGAGCGGCTCGAGCTCCGGGTCGAGCTCGCGCAGCCTGCGGCGCACCAGGTGCAGCGCCTCGTCCTGCGACGCACCGTGCGGCACGTCGAAGAAGTGGCGCAGCATGTTGGTCCACGGTGCATAGGCGTGCATCTGGCTCAGCGACGAGCAGCGCGCCTCGAGGATCGCGGGCTGCTCCGGTGCGAGACGCTGCTTGAGCTCGTGGATCAGGCGCGACTTGCCGCTGCCCGCATCGCCGACGATCGCGACCAGCTGCGGCAGGCCGCCCTGCAGGCGCTGGTAGCACGCTTCGAGCTGTGCGAGCTCCTCGTCGCGACCGATGAGGCGCGTCAGGTCGCGGCTCTCGACGACCCGGAGCGCGCCGGGCTCGTCGATCGCGTCGAGCACCTCGTAGGCGATCACCGGCGCGCGCTTGCCCTTCACGACGAGCGGCCCGGTCGCACGCATCGCGAAGCGTCCGCGGACGAGGCGCTCGGTCGCAGCGCTCACCAGCACGGAGTCGATCGGCGCGAGCGTCTGCAAGCGAGACGCGAGATTCGTCGTGTCGCCGGTCGCGGTGTAGTCCATCTTGAGGTCGTTGCCGACCGTGCCGACGATCACCGGTCCGGTGTTGATGCCGATGCGGATCTTGAGCTCGACGCCGCGCTCGCGGAGCGTGGTGGCGTTCAGGTGCGCGACCGCGTCGCGGATCGCGAGCGCCGCGCGCACCGCGCGCTCGGGCGCGTCCTCGTGCGCGATCGGCGCGCCGAACAGCGCCATGATGCCGTCGCCGGCGAGCTGATTGACGATGCCGTCGTAGCGGTAGACCTGCTCCATGCCGACCTCGACGTACTGGTCGAGGATCTCGCGGAACTCCTCGGGGTCGAGCCCGTCGGCCATCTCGGTCGAGCCGGCGAGGTCGCAGAACAGCACGGTGACGCGCTTGCGCTCGCCGTTCACGCCGCCCGGCGTCGCGACCAGACGTCCGCTGAGGCTCGCCGGCAGGTGGCGCGGCACACCGTGCAGGCGATCGGCCGCGTCGGCTGCCGCGGCCGTGGACGCCGGTGCGCTCCCCGCCTGGCCGACCGGTGGGCGCGGCGC
>JAIEPK010000491.1 GCA_019749875.1 Candidatus Binatia bacterium
GGGCCGCGACGAGCACGTCGCCGGCGTGCCGGTGCGACGCTTCGTCGCTGGCGACGCGGCACCGATCGCCGCGCGCCGGCGGATCGTCCACCTGCACGGCGGCCCGTACGTCGGCGGCTCCGTCGAGCACTCGCACGGCGGGCGTGCGCGCCTCGCGGTCGAGACGGGGCTCGAGGTGGTCGGCGTCGAGCACCGCTTGGCGCGCGAGCACCCGTGGCCGGCGCCGCTCGAGGACGCGGTCGCGGTGTGCGAGGCGCTCGGACCGCCGCTGCTGCTCGCCGGCGACTCGGCGGGCGGTCACCTCGCGGTCGAGGCGTCAAATCGGCTGGTCGTGAAACCCCTGGCTCTCGGTCTGCTGTCGCCGTGGCCGATCTCGCGATGCCGGGAGACTCGTTCTTGCGCAACGACGCCTTCGACATCGGCGCGCGGCCGCTGCTGGTGCGTCAAGCAGCTGCCGCGCGCGTCACCGGCCGGCTCGAGCCGCATCCCGACGGGCTCCGGCCTTCGTGTCGCTCGGCGAGGTCGAGGCGCCGCGCGACGACATCGAAGCCTTCGTCGCGCGGCTGCGCGCGGCCGGTGTGGCGGCGACCCTCCACGTCGCATACGACGTGCCCCACGACCCGGCGCTGTCCGCGGCCTTGCACCAGGAGGGCAAGGCCGCATTCGACGCTCTGGTGGCCTTCCCGGGCGCGCGCTGAGGCTTTGCCGACAAGCGGTGCGACGCGATCTCCTGCACGGTCGCGCGTGGCGCCCGGACCGACACGGCACTCGGTCGGATCGTCAAGGAGTCAGGCGCGGTGCCCCGCGAGCAGGTCGCTCTAGGGGACCAAGACGCACGAGCCGAGCTCCTCGCCTGGCGTCGTGCCGAACGTGAAGTACCCCGTCCAGCCGCGGATCTTGGTGCCGCTTCCGTTCAGCTTGCCGCGCGCGACGATCGGCGTTCCGTCGATGTTCTCGCCGACGCACGTGAAGCTCTTCGCCGAGAAGAATTTTGCTTGCTGCGCGTTCCCGGTCGGATCGCAGGAGCAGTCGAGGGAGCGCAGCGGCACGGTCATCTTGATCCGGCGATTGGAAGCGTCCGACGCGTCCGGTTCCAGGGTGACGTCGTACGACACCTCGCTGCTGAGGGACGACTCCGTCGTCGTGCAATGGTACGTGCGCGGGCCGCTCACGATGTCGCGGCACGTCGGCGGTGCCGCAAGGGCAAGCACCGGAGCGCACAGCAGGGCGAGGGCGAGCAGGACTCTCATCACCGTTCTCCTCGGTTCGAGAGCGCGTGCGAAGACGGCAGCGCTCGCGCAAAGTGCCACGGCGGTCGCGGGACGCGCAAGGGCCTTGCGGGGAACGAAGCCCTGCCTGCAACGGTTGGCCCGCGCCGTCGAGCTCCGGTCGCGACGGCCGCCTACACCTTCGGCGCGATCTCGCGCGCGAAGCGCTCGGCGAGTCCCGGTCCGCCGAAGCCCGACAGGATGTAGTGCTTCGTCCCCCACTCGCGCTCGCGGCGCTTCAGCTCGGCGACGCACTCGTCGGGCGTGCCGATCAGCGTCATCGGCATGTGCTTCACCTGGTCCGCCGAGAGGCCGAAGGCGCCGCCCATGCCGGCGGCGAACTCGTCGCCCTTCTCGGCGCTGTCGGTGATCATCGGCAGGAAGATCGTGCTCGAGAACGTGATCGCGTCGGGGTCGCGTCCGGCGGCGGTCGCCTCGGTGCGCACGAAGTCGATCTTTGCCTTGAAGGCGTCCTCGGTGACCTTCGCGACCTCGGTCATCAGGATCGTCCCGGCGCGGCCCGCGTCCGAGATGATGTTGACGTGGTCGGCCTCGCGCGCGGCGATGCGCAGGATGCCCTTGCCGCTGCCGCCGAGCATCACCGGCGGGTGCGGCTGCTGTACCGGCTTCGGCACGATGAGCGCGTTCTCGAGCTTGTAGAACTCGCCGTTGAAGCTCGTTCGCGACTCGCCCCACAGGCTCTTGATGATGCGCACGGCCTCGGCGAGCTTGCGCAGGCGCGGCTTCACCTCGGGGAACTCCATGCCCATCATGTCGAACTCGGCCTTGGTCCAGCCGGAGCCGATGCCGAGCATGGCGCGGCCGCCGCTCACGTGGTCGAGCGTGACG
This sequence comes from Candidatus Binatia bacterium, assembly GCA_019749875.1. Taxonomy (GTDB): domain Bacteria; phylum Desulfobacterota; class Binatia; order UBA12015; family UBA12015; genus VGTK01. Next base: position 2,118 of record JAIEPK010000491.1, read on the forward strand.
ATCGACTGCGCGGTCGTGCCCGGGTGGCGGTAGAGGTTGCACAGCACCAGCGCGCCGATGCGCGCCTTCGACGTGACCGCGCCGATCGCGCCGAGGATCGTCGTCGCCTCCCAGGAGTTGGCGGTGTCGTCGAGACCGCCGCCGCCCTGGCGCTCGTACACCCAGTGGTCGGGAACGTAGAGGGCCGCGTAGCCCCACGCTTCGGCGTTGCGTGCCGTCTCGAGGAGCTGCTTCGCGGGGAGGCTTGCCAGCTGGAGTCCGAAGTCCATCGCACGTCGCTACGCGGGCGGCGCTGCGGAGTCAAAGGGTTCAGCGGACGAAGGACGCGAGCGCGCGTGCCGCGATGCGCCGCGCACGCGCGACGCGGAGCAGCGCCTCGTCCGCCGTGACCAGCGTGCCGTCGAGCGTCTCGGCGAGCGCCAGATGGACGCAGTCGTCCACGGGATGGCGCGACAGGCGCGCGAGATCGAGCGCGCGCGGCAGCAGTGCGCTGGTCTGGTGCCACGCGAGACCGCCGTGCAGCAGGACGTCGAGCGCCTCTCGCGCCTGACGGGCCGACAGCTCGCCGCGCACGCTCTTCTTCCAGAGCGTGTTGGCAGCCTCGGTCGCGAGCAGCTCGGGAGCTTCCAGCGTGTGGTCACCGGCCAGAAGGAGGTCGGCCGCGTCGCGGCCGGCCTCGGGCGCGACCCACTTGATCGCCACGCTCGTGTCGATGACCAGCGTCACCGGTCGCGGTCCGCGCGGACCAACAGCGTGCTGTCGCCGTGCTTCCTTCCCGCGAGGCGCCGCCGGCACTCCGCCGCGCGGGCGCGGAAGCCGGCCGTGTCGGCCCGCGAGGCGTCGACGACGATCGCCCGGAGCTCGCTCTCGAGCGAGACGCCCTTGCGCCGCGCGCGTTCCTCGAGGCGGCCGATCGCATCGT
>JAIEPK010000163.1 GCA_019749875.1 Candidatus Binatia bacterium
GGCCGTCAAGCATGCCGCCGCGAGCACCGCGCCGCCGGCAGCACCGAGCGCCACACGCATCGCCAGCACGAACGACGCCGGGTCGTGGAAGCCGGCCCCGCCTGCGGCCGCCGCGCCGAGCGCGCTCAGCGCCGGCAACCCGACCGCCGTGCCGACCTGCCGCGCCGCGTTCAACACCCCGGATGCGACACCCGCGTGCTGCACCTCGAGCGCCCCCATCGCGACCGCCGAGATCGCGGGCACGGCCGCGCCGTACCCGGCTCCGAACAGCACGTACGCCGGCAGCGCCTGCAGATAGCCCGAGTCCTCGCCGAGCAGGGCGAACAGCAGGATGCCGATCCCGCCGGCGCCGAGCCCGCTCACGACGACGCGTCGCGCGCCGTAGCGCGCCTGCAGGCGACCGGCGCGCGAGGCGACGGTGAGAAACGGGACGTTCATCGTCAGCCACGAGACACCGGTCTGGAAAGGTCCCCAGCCGCGCACGTTCTGGAAGTAGAGCGACACGAAGAAGAGCGTCGCCGCGAGCGCCGCATACGCGAGCGCGAAGCCCACGTTCGCCACCCGGAAGCCGCGGTGGCGGAAGAACGCGAGCGGCAGCATGGGTGCTGCGGCGGTCGCCTCGCGCACCAGGAACGCCGCGCCGAGCAGCAGCGCCGCGCCGACGAACGGCGCCACGCTGCCGTCGCCGGGTGCGTGATGGCCGAGGCGCACCAGAGCGAATGTCAAGCAAAACAGAGCCGCCGATACCAGCGCCGCACCGGGCAGGTCGAGCCGACGCGCATGCGGATTGCGCGACTCGCCGACGAAGCGCGCGGTCAGCAGAGCACCGGCGAGCCCGATCGGCACGTTGACCCAGAAGATCGCCGACCAGCCCGACAGCGCGAGCAACAGGCCCGCGAGCAGTGGGCCGAGGCCGAAGCCGAGCCCCGAGATCATCGACCACATGCCGATCGCCCACGGGCGCGTCAGCGGTGGGAAGGCGTGCGTCAGGATCGACAGCGACGACGGTGCCATGAGAGCCGCGCCGATACCCTGCAGCGCTCGGAACACGATCAGCCAGTCGTCGTCGGGCGACAGCGCGCAACCCGCGGAGAACACGGTGAACGCGACGAAGCCGATCAGGAACACCCGCTTGCGTCCGTAGCGGTCACCGAGCGAGCCGCCGACGAGGATCAGCGAGGCGAGCGGCAGCACGTACGCGTCGACGATCCACACCAGGCGTCCGGGCCCGGCGGACAGCGCGCGCTGGATCGACGGCAGCGTGACGTTCACGATGGTCACGTCGAGCTGGATCATGAACTGCGCGAAGCAGGCGGCTGCGAGGGTCCAGAGCTGTCGGCGGCTGACGTTCGTGGTCGACATCGGTGGCGGGCCCCGGCGCCCGAGCGCTTAGCACGCCATCGCCGCTCCGCCGAGGTGGGCGGCCGGCAGAGCCGAACGAGCCGATTGCTTGACGGCCACGCCATCGCGAGACGCGCCGCGGACGGCCCGTTGACTTGTCCCCCTCGGGACGGTGAGGATGCCGGTCACCACCCTTCCCCCGCACACGGAGACGCACGACATGAACGACTTGATGAGCAGGATGGACAACCTCGTTCGCTTCGCGAACGACCTCGAGTACCGGATGTCCGAGAGCGGCTTCGGCGGCGTGTTCGCGGTCGCGGAGCAGGTGCGACGCATCCGCCAGGCGCTCGATCGCGTCCAGACGCAGGAGATCCAATGGGCGCGCAACGAGGTCGAGTCGCTGATCGGCATCCTGAGCGAGGTCGGACGCAGCCTCGACGAGCTGAACCAGGTGAAGATGATGTTCGGTGACGGCGCGCAGCCGGCCTATGGAAGCGCCGAAGTCGGCGCCGACGGCTACGTCGGCGGCTGATCGCACGCATCGGCGCCGCCGAACGCCGAGCGACGACCGCCCGGTCGAAGTTTCGAGCCTGCCACGACGAGCCCGGTCACGGACCGCGGTCGGTCGTCGCCTGCGCCATGAGGAGGGGAGATGGACTTTCGCGAGGTGATCGAGACCACGGGCGCGTGCCGCCACTATCGCCCCGACCCGGTCCCGGACGAGGTGCTCGCGCGCGTGCTCGACGCCGCGCGCTGGGCGCCGACCGGCGGCAACCGGCAGGGGGTGCGCTTCCTCGTCGTGCGCGATCCCGCGAGGAAGACGGCATTGCGCGATCTCTACGTGCCGCTGTGGGAGCAGTACGTGCAGCGCGCCGGCGCGCGTCCCGGCGCGCCGCTGCCGAAGCTCATCGCGGCAGCCGACCACATGGCGCGCCACCTCGACGAGGTCCCGGTCCTGCTCGTGGTGTGCGCCCAGCTCGGCGACCTGCTCGCGACCGATCGCCACCTCGATCGGCTCAGCGTGGTGGGCGGCGGATCGATCTATCCCGCCGTCCAGAACGTTCTCCTCGCGGCGCGCGCCGAAGGCCTCGGCACCGCGCTCACCACGTTGCTCTGCGCCGTCGAGCCGCAGGTCAAGCAGCTCCTCGCCATTCCCGCGGACGTGCTCACCGCGGCACTGGTTCCGCTCGGCTTTCCGGTGCAGCCCTTTCCGCGCCGCCTCGCGCGACGTCCGCTGACGGACATCTGCTTCGGTGACGCGTGGGGCGAGCCCGCGTTCCGCTGAGCCGAGCACCCGCGTGCGGGCGGAGGATGAGGCCGCGCTGATCACGCGGCTGTGGCGCGAGCTGGGCGGGGACGACGCGAGCTGCCCGCCGCTTCGCGTCGCGGGGCGGGACGACGCCCTGCCTTCGGTGTTCGCGGTGACCTCGCTCGCCACCGCATCGGTCGCGCTCGCAACGCTCGGCGCCGCGGAGCTGGAGGCGGCACGCCATGTCGCGCGGCCACGTGCGGTTCACGTGGATCGCGTGCACGCAGCGCTCGCCTTTCGCCGCGAGCTGTACGCGAGTCCGGTGGGCTGGGAGTTGCCGCCGCTCTGGGATCCGATCGCCGGCGACTATTCCGCGCGCGACGGCTGGATCCGCCTGCACACCAACTATGCGCACCACCGCGACGCCGTGCTGCGCGTGCTCGGCGTCGGCGCCGA
>JAIEPK010000074.1 GCA_019749875.1 Candidatus Binatia bacterium
CGCGCCGCCTCGCAGCCGGCGCGGACCATCTCGCTGCCGGCGCGGTGCCCCGCCGCGATCGCGAGCGCGCGCTGCAGGAGGCTCTTGCCGGCACCGGTCTCGCCGGTGACGGCGTTCAGGCCCGCGCCGAAGCCGAGGACGAGGTCCTCGATCAGCGCGAAGTCGTTGACGCGCAGCGAGCGCAGCACGGCGGCCTCCTAGCGCGCCCAGCCGAGCTTGGTGCGCAGCAGGTCGTAGAAGCCGAGCTGCGGCGAGCGCACGAGGCACGCGTAGTGCGGCGAGCGCGTGACCTCGACGGTGTCGTCGGCGCCGAGCCGCACCGTCTGCTGGCCGTCGAGCGTCAGCAGCAGCTCTTCGCCGGGCGAGCGCAGGCGAAACGCGAGCACCGATCCGTCGTCGATCACGATCGGACGAACGCTGAGCGTGTGCGGGCAGATCGGCGCCAGGACCACGACGCGCACCGACGGGTGCACGATCGGCCCGCCCGCCGACAGCGAGTAGGCGGTCGATCCCGTCGGCGTCGAGATGATCACGCCGTCGGCCTTGAACAGCGCCAGGAACTTGCCGTCGACGTGCGTCTCCACGTTGATGATGCGCCCGAGCGAGCCGCGGCTCAGCACCGCGTCGTTCAGCGCTTGATACACCTCCGACTCGCCGCTGCCGCGACGCACGGTCGCGCGCAGCATGCGCCGGCGATCGATCGCCGCCTCGCCGCGCAGCGCACGGTCGACCGCAGCGGACAGATCGTCGATGCCGATCTCGGTCAGGAAGCCGAGGCTGCCCAGGTTGACGCCGACGATCGGTACCTCGCGCTCGCCGGCGAGCCGTGCGGTCGCGAGCAGCGTGCCGTCGCCGCCCAGCACCGCGATCGCGTCGGCGCGCGCGAACATGTCGGACTTGTCGCTCGCGATCGCACCGAGCCAGGCGGCGTCCTCGGGCTCGGCGAGCGGCCGGTGCCCGTGCGCCTGCAGCCAGCCGATCAAGTCCTTCGCGACCTCGCGCGCATGCGGCGCGCGACGCTTGAGAACCAGACCGACCATGGACGCCGCCGCAGCCAACGCGCGGCCGCTAGCATACCCGCGACCGGGGTGTCGAATTCCGTCCCGGCGGCGCTCGCTTTCCGCGCCCGCGGACGCCACACTCGCAGCACGATGCGCGAGCGCGACCTGTTCTCCGACCTCGAGCCGTCGCGGTCTTCCGAGCCCGCGCGCGGCGCGCGCACGGGTGGCGCCGGGCGCAGGCACGAGACCGCGGGCGGCTCGTCGGCGCTCGGCGCGGCCGCACCGCTCGCCGAGCGCATGCGGCCGCGATCGCTCGACGAGTACGTCGGCCAGCGCCACCTGGTCGCGCCCGGTCACCTCGTGCACGCGATGATCGCCGGCGGCAAGCTGCACTCGCTGCTCCTCTGGGGACCTCCGGGCACCGGCAAGACGACGCTGGCGCGACTGATCGCCGAGTCGCTCGGACTGCCCTTCGCACAGCTCTCCGCCGTGTTGTCGGGCGTCAAGGAGCTGCGCGCGATCGTCGAGCGCGCGGAGGTCGAGCTGGCGGCGAGCGGAAGACCCACGGTGGTGTTCATCGACGAGATCCATCGCTTCAACAAGGCCCAGCAGGATGCGCTGCTGCCTCATGTCGAGCGCGGGACGATCATTTTGATCGGGGCGACAACGGAGAACCCGTCGTTCGAGGTGATCGCACCGTTGCTGTCGCGCTCGCGCGTCCTCACCCTGCAGTCGCTCGACGACGAGTCGATCGGCGCGCTGATCGACCGCGCGCTGGCGGATCGCGAGCGCGGTCTCGGTGCTCTCGGCGTGGCACTCGCGGACGAGGCTCGCCAGGTCTTGATCGGCCACGCGCAGGGTGACGCGCGCATCGCGCTCGGTGCGCTCGAGGTCGCGGCCGAGCTCGCCGCGCCGACCGCCGCGCGTCGCATCACCGTCGAGCACGTTCAGGAAGCGGTGCAGCGCCGCACGCTGCGCTACGACCGGCAAGGCGAGGAGCACTACAACGTCATCTCGGCGTTCATCAAGAGCATGCGCGGCAGCGATCCCGACGCGGCGCTGTACTGGCTCGTGCGCATGCTGGAAGCCGGCGAGGACCCGCTGTTCGTCGCGCGTCGCATGGTGATCTTCGCGGCCGAGGACGTCGGCAACGCGGATCCGCGCGCCCTGCAGGTAGCGCTCGCCGTCAAGGACGCGGTGCACTTCGTCGGCTTGCCGGAAGGCCGCATCCCGCTCGCGCAGGGCGCGACGTATCTCGCGACCGCGCCCAAATCGAACGCGAGCTATGCGGCGCTGAACGCCGTGACCGCCGAGGTGCGCGCCTCGGGCACCCTGCCCGTCCCGCTGCACCTGCGCAACGCACCCACCGAGCTGATGCGCTCGCTCGGCTACGCGCGCGACTACAAGTACCCGCACGACGCGCCGGGGCACCACGTCGCCGAGGACTACCTGCCCGACGAGCTGCGCGGGCGACGCTGGTACGAGCCCACCGACGCCGGCGACGAGCGCGCGATCGCGGCGCGCCTCGCGGGCTGGCGTACCGCGCGGGACACTTCGGGTCGTCGCGGCCGCTGAAGCTTCAGCGCCGTGTGCGGGGGACGCCTCCGCCCGGTGCCGACCGTGCCGGAGCGGCGGCGATGCGGCCCCAGGCGTGCACGCGCTCGACCTCGAGCAGGACGATCTGGTGCCGCCGCGCATCGAGGTCCATCGCACGGTACTGCGGGTAGCGCGCGCGCAGCGCACGGACGGCGGATGCGCGGCGGCGCGCGTCGGGCTCGTGCTGCGCGCGCCCGGAGATCAGCACGTAGCCCAGACGCCGCCAGTCCTCGCTCCAGCGGTCGATCACGAGCGCGAAGCGCGGGTTCTCGGCGACGTTTCGTAGGCGCTTCAGGGTGCGCCCGGCGGGCTTCGGCTTGTCGTCGACCGCGAACGCGAGCGTTCGCGCGTCGAGCACGGCGAAGCACAGCGGCACCACGTGCGGCTCGGCAGTCGCGCTCGCCGTCGCGAGGTGGGCGCGTCGTGCGCGCTCGACGAAGGCGCGCGTGTCGCGATCGAGCGACGTCGCCGCGC
>JAIEPK010000293.1 GCA_019749875.1 Candidatus Binatia bacterium
CGATCGGGATACCATCCCGAACCCATGTTCCGGCTCGTTGCGGTGATCGCGTGCGCCCTGCTGCTGGCCCGGCCGACGACGGGCCGAGCCGAGCAGGGACTCGACCTGTCGGGCGAGCCCTATGGCTTCGTCGGCGACACCAAGTGCGGCAACCCGACCTGTCACGGGTCCGGCCTGCCGACCAACGACGCGGAGAAGGCCAACTGGAAGCCGTGGAAGTCGGCCCGCACGCAGTGGCTCAACCGCAACATCGATCGCCATTCGCGAGCCTATGCGACGCTCACCACCGAGGGCGGCAAGCAGATCGCGCGCTACATGGGCATCGACGGCACGCAGAGCGACAAGTGCCTCGCCTGCCATGCGCCGCCGGCCAAGCTCGCCCCCGGCAGCAGCTACAAGAAGTCCGACGGCGTGAGCTGCGAGGACTGCCACGGTCCGGCGCAGGAGTGGCTCCAGGCGCACATCGAGCGCGACTGGAACCAGAAGAAGTCGAGCTACTACGCGCGCGGTTTCTACGACAACTCCAATTTCAAGCTGCGCGCCGAGCGCTGTGCCGCCTGCCACACCGAGATCGACCACGAGATCGTCGCCGGCGGACATCCGCCACTGCAGTTCGAGATGGTCGCCTACGCGCAGATCATGAAGCACTGGGACGACCAGGAGGACGTGCCGGCGGGCTCGTTCAGCGTCGATCCCACGCTGTGGGCGGTCGGCCAGGTCGTCGGGCTGCGGCGCCTGCTCGACATGGTGGCGACGCGTGCCGGCGAGTCGAACTACCAGTCGATCGGCAAGTTCTCGCACTTCGAGGACAAGAACTGCTTCCAGTGCCACCACAAGCTGGTCGCCGACGCGATCCGGCAGACCAAGGGCCACTACCTGATGGTCGACCAGATCCTCGCGGTGCGGAACGCCGGCGCGCGCGGCGGCCTCGCGAGCGCGTGGGGCGACCTGGTCGCGGCGGCAAACTCCAGCGCCGACACGACGCGCCAGAAGGCGCAGGCCTTGAAGGCGCAGATCGCCGGCGTCGACGCCGGCCTGCTCGGCAACCGCCTGGACCAGGGCGAGACCAAGCGCATCCTGAAGGGCATCCTCGCGAGCGGCGACAAGCTGCGCTCGATCGACCGCTTCTCGTACTCGCGTCCGCCGCGCTCGAACGTGCTCAGCATCGTCAACATCGACGAGCCGTGGTGGTACACGACCGGGGGCCCCGAGCAGGCGGTGCTCGCCGTCGGCGCGCTGTGCGATCCCGGCTTCGGTGCGGCGGCGTGCCGCGCGATCACGCCGCAGCGGCGCACGCTGATCGATGCGGTGGACCGCTTCAACTACAACCCCGACCAGTTCGTGCGCAGCCTGGGTGCGATCAGCGGCGCGCTGAAGTAGCGGCACGCGCCTTTTTTCGCGCGCGGCGCGACGGATTCTCGGAGCCGCTGCGTTCAACCGGGCGACGACGGCCTCGCCCCCGCGCGCATGGTGTGCGCCGGCGCGGCCGGAAGGGTCCGGAGGTCCGCCGATGGCTGCACGGAAGTCGACTCGAACGGGAAGTCTCTTTGCGGGCTTGGTCGCGTGCGCGGCCGTGCTCGCGCTCGCCGGCACGGCGCACGCCGGCGACGGCGTGCAGTACGACCGCACCTGCACCTACACGTACGTCAACAAGAAGGTCGGCGACAACGAGCAGTGGGCGATCACCTGGGAGATCTACGGCGGCGTCACGGGGAACGTGCTCAAGCTCGACGGCAGCGCGCCGTCGTTCATCGAGTGCGAGCTCACGAGCGAGGACGACACCAACGAGTACTTCGACTGCTACGGCGCCGACGCCTGCACGTCGACGCCGTGCGGCGACACGCAGTGGACGCTGATCGGCACCGACATCTCGATCCCGCTGACGTTCTTCCTGCCGTCGGGCGCCGATCCGCTGTCGCCGTTCGACGCCTGCGTCCCGAGCGCCTGAGCGGAGCCGGTCATGCGACGCCTCATCGAGGAACGGGCGTTCCTCCCCGTGCGACGGCGGCAGCTGATGCGTCTCGCGGGCAGCGCCGGACTCGGACTCGTAGCACTCGCGGCACCGGGCGTGCGCCGCGCGGGACGCGGCCTGCTCGGCGCCGGCGTCGCGAGCGCGCAGGACGGCACGCTGGCCACCTGCACGCTCGCGCCGGAGCAGACCGAGGGTCCGTACTACGTCGACGACGTGCTGCGCCGGCGAAACATCACGGAGAGCCGACCCGGCACGCCGCTGTGGTTGACGCTGCGCGTGGTGAACGCGTCCACCTGTGCCGCGATCCCCGGCTCGACGGTCGAGATCTGGCACGCCGACGCGAACGGCGACTACTCGGGCTACAACGGATTTCAGGGCGAGATCTTCATGCGCGGCCAGCAGATCACGGGAGACGCCGGCGCGGCCACGTTCCGCACGGTGTACCCCGGCTGGTACACGGGGCGGACGGTGCACATCCACTGCAAGGTCCACGTCGGCGGCAGCACCGTGCACACGGGCCAGCTCTACTTCGACGACGCGCTGACCGACGCCGTCTACCAGGCCGAGCCCTACGCGAGCCGCGGCACGCGCGACACGCGCAACGCCGGTGACGACATCTACGCGAGCGGCGGTGCGGCGTCGCTGCTCGCGGTCGAGCGGCGCGGTAAGGGCTACTGGGGCTCGATCACGCTCGCGGTCGCATCGTGAAGCGACCGGGCATCACGGCGCCGCGATCCCGATGAAGCACCCGGCGGGGTAGCCGCCTGCGAGCACGTCCGACGTCTGCGCAAAGGAACGTCGCGTCCGCGCCATCGATGCGGATCGGGACGTTCATCCCGAACGCCTGCCGTCGTTCGCCGGCATCGCGGCGAGCCAGTCGTTCACCTGCGTGCAGACCCACTCCGGGGCATCGAGCGGCAGGTCGTGACCGGCGGCGTCGCGGCCAGTCCCCTCGTGCACACGGAGCGGCAGCGCCAGACGCTCGGCCAGCCGCGCGCTGCAGCGCCAGGAAACCAGACGGTCGCCGCGCGAGGCGAGCACCAGCGCCGGCACGTCGATGCGCTGCGGGCAGCGCATGCGGAGCGCCGCCCGCAGCTGCCCCGCGGCACT
>JAIEPK010000468.1 GCA_019749875.1 Candidatus Binatia bacterium
CTCCGCCAGCGCCGCGCGTCGCTCCGGCCGTCCGCGCGCGGAGGGCACGCAGCCGGCGTCGTCCGGGTGCCGGCCGCGGCTCCATCGTGCGTTGAACGGGCGTGCGGGACGGATCCGTCGCTCGCGCGTGCGGTCGTGGCGCGAGGACCGCGCGCGCGCGCGGTGCCGCAGCGGTCACTTGAAGACCCATGCCGGCGGCGCCGAGCCCTCGCAGACCGCGAACGTGCGGCCGGGCGGCCCGGACTCGAGCGTCAAGGTCCAGCCCGGGAAGCACTGCTCGGGCGGCGCGACGGTCGAGTCGGACGGCACCGTGAGATTCAGCGCGCCGTGCGGCGTCACGTTGTTCCAGATGCTGGGCTCGCGAAAGTCGAACGCGGACTCGATGCCCTTCAAGAAGATGCGTGAGCTGCTCCCGTCGCCGTGCACGCGGAAGAAGCGTGCTTGATTGCGTCGCAGGTCGATGCTGCCGAGGTTGAGATTGACGCCGTCGGCCGCGATCTCGAAGCAGGTCGTCTCGACGCACTGCACCTGCGCGAAGAAGATCTCGGTACCGAGCGCGCCGCCGCCGGTGGACGATCGTCGGAAGTCGAACACCGACGCGTCGAGCGGGCACGGTGCGTTCTTGAGCTCGAAGAGCCCGTACTCGAAGCGCAGCTCGGCGAACTTGCCGTCGGGTACCTCGACGCGCAGCGCGGCGGTGTCGGCGTCCGCGCTCGCGAGGCAGTTCAGGATCACACGGGTGTTCATGAACGCGACGAAGCCGGCGGTGAAAGCCACGTCGATGCCGACGGCGCCCGCGCCCAGCTTGCCGTTCACGGTGACGTCGCTGACCACCTGTTCGGGCACGGGCAGGCCGGTCAAGTAGATCCCGCGATCGCCATCGTCCTCGCCGACCAGCACGCGCAGGTTCTGCACGTTGCAGCCGCCCAGCGTGAGCGTCGCCGCCGGACCGTCGTCCTTCGGCGGCGTGATCGACGCCGTGCCGCGCGCGATCAGCGTGTTGCCGAGCCCCATCCCGATCAGGTTCGTGTTGCCGGCAGCCGGCATGCAGACGGCGGTCTCCCGGTACTCGCCCGGGGCGATGTACAGCGTGCGGATCGGAGCGTCGGGATGAAGCGCCTCGATGCCGTCGATGCCTTGCTGGATGCTCGACCAGCACGGCGACAGCCCGGTCGCGGCGCAGTTCGGCGCGACCAGGCCCGAGGCATCGCCGGGCACCGCCGCCCTGCTCGTGCGGGGCTCGGCGGCCTGCGCGAGAGGCGCGCCGAGCACGACGAAGGCGCCGCTGCAGGACAGCAGGATCGTGAGAGGTGCGGCCGGTGCCACGGCTCGGAGCCATCGCATGGGCGCGCAGGGTAGCCAGCACTCCTTGCGGAGACTTGAACGTGCCGCAAAAGTTCCGCGCGCAGCCGTGTCGTTCCTTGCGAAAGTCTTTCGACCCGGTGGCGCGAGCGGGATTCGTCGTGGCGAGCCCGCCGAGGCCGTGACAGGCTGTGCGCATCTCGCATCCATGCACGACGTTCTCCTCATCGAAGACGACCTGGAGCTCGGCCGTTTGCTGCGCGGCGAGCTGCAACGCGCGGGGCATCGCTGCCGCTGGGCGACCACCGGCGCGCTGGCGCTGCTCGAGGTGGAGCGGCGCAAGCCCGACGTGGTGCTGCTCGATCTGCAGCTGCCCGACCGCTCCGGCTTCGACCTGCTGCCCGAGCTGCGCCGGCGCAGCCCGATGCCCGTGATCGTGGTGACGGCCCGTCTCCTCGGCGACGACAAGGTGCGCGCTCTCGATCTCGGCGCCGACGACTACATCACGAAGCCGTTCTGGGCCGAGGAGCTCCTCGCGCGCATGCGGGCCGTCGTGCGCCGCACGCGGCAGGACCCGGCGGCGGCCGACGTGCAGGAGCTCGGCACGCTGCGCATCGAGGTGCTCGCACGCCGCGTCTCGGTCGGAGGAGTCGACTGCGCGCTCACGCCGACCGAGTTCAACCTGCTGCAGCATCTCGCGCGCCGCCCCGGACAGGCGCTGCGCCGCGAGCAGCTCATCGACGCCGTGCTGCCGAACGAGGGATCGGCGACCGAGGCGCTGCAGGTCCACATCTCGCGGCTGCGCCGCAAGGTCGGCGCGGAGGGCTGGCGCGTCAAGACGGTGTGGGGCATCGGCTACCGGCTCGATGCCGGTGCCGAGGAAGACCGCTGATGTTTCGCCGGCTGTGGGTCAAGGTCCTGCTCACCGTGCTCCTGGTCGCCGTCCTCCGCGTCGCGATCTTCATCGCGATGGGGCCGCCCGGGCGCTCGACCGACCATTCCACCGGGTCCGGAACGTCGGATGTCCCCCGGATGCCGTTACGGCTCCTGCTGCTCCCGCTGGCGATCGAGGTCGGCAGCACGATCCTGATCGCCGTGCTGGTCGCCTTCCCGCTCGTGCGCCGGATCCGACGCCTCGCCGTCGAGACCCGTGCCGTGCTCGACAGCGACCTCGACGGCACGGTGCTCGAGGGAGCGGACGAGCTGGGCGAGCTCGGGCGCGCGTTCAACGAGGCGAGCCGCGCGGCGCGCGCGCGCCTCGACGCCGAGCGGCAGCGCGACGAGCGCATCCGCACGGCGCTGGTCGATCTCGCGCACGACGTGCGGACGCCGCTCGCCGCGATCAAGCTCGGAATCGACCGGCTCGTCGCCGAGCCGGGATCCGAGGTGGCGACGATCGCGCTGCGCGCGAACGTCGACCACGTCGACCGCCTGTTCAGCAACGTCGCCTCGGCGATCCAGCTCGGCGGCTCGACGATCCCGCTGCACGTGCGCGCGGTCGACGTCGGCGAGGTCGCGCGGCGCGTGGTCGAGCGCTTCCGCCTGGTCGCCGAGGGGCGCCAGGTGACGTTGCACGTGCACTGGCCCGAAGCGCCCTTGACGTCGGGCGTCGATCCGATCGCGTTCGAGCAGGCGGTCGGCAACCTGGTCGACAACGCGGTCAAGTTCGCACGCGAGAACGTCGCCGTGCTCGCATTCGAGCGCGGCGGCGCGGCCGTCGTCCAGGTCCGCGACGACGGGCCCGGCTTCGCCGCGGACGAGGCGGCGAGCCTCGTCGAGCG
>JAIEPK010000016.1 GCA_019749875.1 Candidatus Binatia bacterium
TGCGGCTCGCGCGGACGCCGTCGCGCGCGCTGCGCGTGCGCAGCGACCGCGTCGATGCGCTCTGGCAGCGAACGCTCGGCCGCTCGCTGTCGAGCCTCGTGTCGGGTCTGCCGATGCTGCTCTTGACGACGCGCGGCCGAACCGAGTTCCCATCCGTCGCCGGAAAGACTGTCGAACCAGCGTGGACTAAGTCCACGTAGACGAATACACTCTCCAGCGTGAAGACGGTCACCACGCACGAGGCGAAGACCCATCTCTCGAGGCTGATCGCGGAGGTGGAGGCTGGCGAAGAGATCATCATCCGCCGGGGTGCCCAGGCGGTCGCTCGAATCGTCCCTCTCGGCCAGACCAGGAGGGCGACCCGTCCGAAGGTCGGGACGATCACGTCGCCGCCGATCCGCGCGAAGCGAGGCGTCTTCGAGCCGCTCTCGGACGACGATCTGAAGGAATGGGGGCTGTGAGTTGAGCCTGCTCCTGGATACCTGCACGTTCCTCTGGCTGACTGCGGAGCCAAAGCGCCTGAGCCGCCGGGCCCGTGAAGCCATCGATCGCACCGCCACGCGGCTCTACCTGAGCGACGTGTCGGTGTTCGAAGTCTGCACCAAGTGGCGCAGCGGCAAGCTCGAGCTCCCGACCACCCCGCGACGGTGGTTCGGGGAGCAGACCCGCCTGTGGCAGACCGAGCGGCTCGGCCTCGACGTCGAGCACTACTATCGCGAGAGCGAGCTTCCGGCGCTTCACCGCGATCCGTTCGACCGTCTGCTCGTGGCACAGGCGATCGAGCGCGACCTCTCGATCGTCACGCCCGATCCAGCGATCCGCGCCTACCCGGTCGCGGTCGTCTGGTGAGGTCGGGTGGTACCGGCCGCGCAAGCGCTCGGATTACTTGACGCGAAGCACGACTTGCAGGGTGCGCTCCCAATCGCCGAGGACGGCATGGATCTCCATGACGCCGTCCCACGTCTGGCTCGCCGAGCCCCGGGCGACGATCCAGGTGTCCGTGGCCGTCGGCCACCGTGCTGCCGTCACGCCCGGCGGTAGGCCGGTGATCGTGTAGGACGGCCTGGGGAAGCCTTCGATCGTACAGAGGTGTGCGTTGTGCTCGTTCCACACCTCGCCGACCGCGAAGGTCACGTCGCCGGTGCAGATGAGCTCCGGGAGCCGCGGTTCGGGATCGGGTCCGTCCATCGGCCCGATGTAGACCGATGGCGTGGGGACCTTGCCGAAGGTGGCGTCCTGCGAGTCGTCGCCGCCGGAGCACCTGATCCCGGCCGGCACCGCACAGGTGGCCGTCGCCGAACGTCGATAGATGTTCGGAGACCCGGTCTCGATCCGCATGCTGCCCGAACGGCTGAGGCCCGATGGCAGGGTGGCCGTGAAGTTCCACGTGCCGCGCGACGTCTCGTACGCGCACGAGTCCCACGGATTCGAGTTGGTCGTCGTGAACAGGTCGTGCGTGCGCAGCTCGCCAGCCGCACCGACGGTGTCGGTCCACGTGTCCGTCCATCCCCGCAGACAGTTGCCGGTCGGCGGGTCGTACTTCCAGACGATCTTCGTGCCGTCGGGAAGCCCGTAGTTGGCGGTCAGGTTCACCTGCCAGGCGCGGTCGTTCCGCAGCGGCGTGCGGCGCTCGATCTCGTCGTCGCCGTCGCCACCTTCGAGCTTGTCGTCCTCGCCACCGCCCGCCAGCTGGTCGTCGCCGTCCTCGCCGTAGAGAACGTCGTCACCGCTGCCGCCGGACAGCTTGTCGTCGCCGGGACCGCCGTAGAGCCGATCGTCGCCGGGACCACCGTAGATGGTGTCGTTTCCACCGCGGCCCCAGATCCTGTCGCGTCCCCAGCCGCCGCAGATGACGTCGTCGCCGTTCGTGCCCACGAGCACGTCGTCACCATCCGTCCCCGTGATGGTGCAATGGAGATCCTCCGTCGCCTCGTCGCCCTGCGGATCGGCGGCAGCGAACCCCGGCGTCCACAGGATGGCCGCGATCAGCGCTCCCAGAGCGACGACCGCTCCTCGTGCTCCGCTCATGCCGGTCTCCCTTCAGTCCCTTCGTGTGGCGCTCCGCCGATGCGTGGACACGCGAATGCGAGTCGCTGGTCGTAGCCGTGCCCCGAAGACGGGAGCCCCGCTCGCCAGCGGTATCGGCCTGGCGACGCGAACGCGTGAGCCGCGCAGGGGTGAGACGATCTCGACGCGGATCGAGGCCAGGGGACGCACGACGCTCGCGCTGAAGCGGCTGCCATAGGACGCGCCCTTGAGCTCGGAGACGCTGGGCGCCGCGAGTGCTTCTTCGAGCCGGCTGCCGACGATCGACCTCGATCGCGAGAGGCGCGCGGCCGATCCCGGTGTTCCGGATCGGGCCGCGCGATCGTCAGTAGACGCGCTCGACGCGCGCGATCCTTGTCAGATAGCGCTCGAACCAGCGCGTGCGCGCGAGCTCCTTCGCGTGCAGGTGCTCGGCGCGCCGCCGCCACGCATGGATCGCGTCGAGCGAGCGCCAGTACGACACGGCGAGCACGAAGCGATCGGTGATGGCGCTCTCGAGGCCGAGGAAGCCGTCGATCTCGCGGGCGACCTCGGCGAGGCGCAGTGCGGTCTCGGCGTAGCCCTCGACGTCGGCGCTCAGCACGGCCGGCGCGATCACGGCGTAGTAGGGCGGCTCCGGGGTGGTGGCGATGTCGAACATGGGCGGCACCTTCGCCGCCGGCAATCCATCTGTCCAATGCATTGATTCGATCGAAAGCATCTGAGAGGTGCATGGCATGGACTTCGCGCACGTCGAGGCCTTCGTGGCGATCGTCGAGTCCGGAGGCTTCACGCGCGCGGCGACGGCGCTGCACCTCTCGCAGCCCGCGCTGAGCCGGCGGATCGCGCTGCTCGAGCACGAGGTGGGGCAGGCGCTGTTCGAGCGCGGCCGATCGGGCGCGCGGCTCACCGACGCGGGGCACGCGCTCCTGCCGCACGCACAGGCGGCGATCGCGTGCGTACGCGACGGCGCGGATGCGGTGCGCGCGCTCGCGACCGGCGACGCCGGACGAATCACCGTTGCGATCGTCGGCACGCTCGCGAGCAGTGGCCTCGCGACGCGTCTGGCGCGCTTCCGCGACGCG
>JAIEPK010000356.1 GCA_019749875.1 Candidatus Binatia bacterium
GCGCACGCGCGCGCCGGTCTCACACCTTGCGACCCGCCAGGTGGCCGTCGAAGATCGCGCGGTCGGCCGGACGGACGGCGACCGCGTCGCCCACGCGGAGCAGCTCCGACACCCGGCCGCGCAGCGCCGCGTAGAGCTCGTCGCACGGCAGGCCGTGCGTACGGATCACGACGTGGTCGGCGACGACTCGCTCGGGGCGGCGCGACAGCACGTCCAGCACCGTCGCCTCGCCCTGCCCGACCGCGACCAGCGCCGTGTTCGGCCGCCAGCGGAGCCCCGCCTGCACGGCGCGCGCGAGCGCGTACGCCGAGGTCTCGCGATCGAGCGCCATCGGGTACGCGAGCGGGGTGACGACCGTCGTCTCGCGGCCGCTCGCCGCCAGCAGCTCGCCGAGGCCGATCGCCTCGATGAAGCCCACCGCGTCGAGGATCAGCACGCGCGAGCCCAACGACTGCCAGCGGCGCAGCGCGTCCTCGTGGTCGAGCACGTGCGCCTGGTCGCCGCCCTCGACCGGCAGCGGATGCGACTTGGTCGGCAGGTCGCGTGTCGCCCGGCCGCCGGTCGCGACGATCACCGCACCGGGCTCGAGTGCCAGCACCGCGTCGGCGGTGGCGTCGACGCCGAGCCGCACGTCGACGCCGCGTCGCGCGCACTCGCCGATCCGCCACGCGGCGAGATCACCGATCTCCTCGCGGCCGGGCAGCGATGCCGCGAGCGGGATCTTGCCGCCGAGACGCGGTCCGCGCTCGAGCAGGATCACCTCGTGGCCGCGTGCCGCCGCGACCCACGCGGCCTCCAGCCCGGCGGGCCCGCCGCCGACCACGACCACGCGCTTCTTCTTGCTCGCCTGGACGAGCGTGCCGTGCCCCAGGGCGTCCTCGCGACCGACCGCGGGATTGGTGACGCACGTGACCGGCAGACCGAGCGTCAGATTGCCGTAGCAGCCTTGATTGACGCCGGTGCAGCGCCGGATCGTCGCGGTCGACCCATCGCGCGCCTTGTTCGCCCACTCGGGGTCCGCGATCAGCGCCCGCACGACGGTCACGGCATCGGCCTCGCCGCGCTCGAGGATGCCCTCCGCCTCCTCCGGCGTGAGCACGCGGTGCACGGTGAACACCGGCGTCCTCTGCACCGCTTGCTTGACGCGCGCCGCGGCATAGGTGCCGCACAGGTGCGGCACGTACAGCGGGCGCACCATGCCGATGCCCGAGATGCCGACGCTCACGTTCAGGAAGTCGGCGAGCCCGGCGTCCTCCAGACGGGCCGCGATCGCGGCCGCGTCGTCCGGTCCGAGCGCGCCGTCGCCGGGTGTCCGCGACTCCTCGTCGCCGACCAGCCGAACGCCGACGGCGACGTGCGGCCCGGCCGCGGCGCGCACCGCTTCGAGCACCTCGACCAGAAAGCGCATGCGGTTCTCGAGGCTGCCGCCCCAGCGGTCGGTGCGGCGGTTGCTCTTGGGCGACAGGAACTCGTGGATCAGGTAGCCGTGCGCGCCGTGGATCTCGATGCCGTCGAAGCCACCCGCCGCGGCGTTCGCGGCCGAGCGCGCGAAGTGCTCGACGAGCTCGGCGATCTCGTGCTCCTCGAGCGTCTTCGGCGCCTCCAGCGAGTTCGCGACCGGCGACGGCGCCCACGCCGGCAGCTTCGACCACGGTCCTTGATTGACGCCGCCGTTGTGCGCGAGCTGCAGGAAGGTCAGCGCGCCGTGCGCCCGCACGCGCGACGTCAAGCGCCGGAAGTGGGGCACGCTCGCGGGATCCCAGGCCACCGCGTTGTTGTGCATCTGGTAGGCGGTGGTCGGGTGGACCTGCGCCTGCCCCGCGATCACGACGCCGGCGCCGCCGCGGGCGCGCTCCGCGAGGTAGCGGCCGAGCCGGTCGCCGTAGAAGCCGGGCTCGCCGAACACGCTCGACGGCTCCGAGAACATGGTGAAGTGGGCGCCGAAGACGATGCGGTTCCGCGCCTCGACCGGACCGATGCGCAGCGGCGAGAAGAGGTGCGGGAAGGCCATCGCCACCTCCATGCAACGACGCTCGGCCGGGCGCAATCGCTGCCGGCGATGCTCCTTGACACCCTTCGCGTGGGGTGATTCGCCGCCAGCGATGGCCGGGAGGCGAACCGGACGCCTGGTGGTGCTGATCGTTCTGTCGGGCTTGCTGTCCCCGGTGAGCAGCGCCCGCGCCGCAGGGGCGGCCGCCGGAGACGCGGCCTACACCGTGATCTGCAACGGCGACAGCAACACGCAAGCGCTCGCGTTCGTGAGCGTGCAGGAGAACTGGTGCGAGCTGCTCGGGGAGCAGCCCGGCGTGGTCACGATCAATCGCGGCGTCGGGGCGTCCGGCATCGTGAGCAATGGCCTGCGCACGTTCGGCGTCCCGCTGTGGGCCGGCTTCTACACGGCGTACGAGCTCGCCGGAGTGGATCCCTT
The DNA here is from genome assembly GCA_019749875.1 of Candidatus Binatia bacterium. Taxonomy (GTDB): domain Bacteria; phylum Desulfobacterota; class Binatia; order UBA12015; family UBA12015; genus VGTK01. Next base: position 2,429 of record JAIEPK010000356.1, read on the forward strand.
CTACGTGCTGTCCCACGGCGCGGCCACGTGGGGACGGCGCCCCACCTTCGACCCGCTGCCGGCCTACGATGCAGTGATCCTCGCCTACGGCACCAACGACCTGACGGCCTACGGCTACTCGGTGAGCGCGGTCTTCAAGGCCATCAAGCGCACGCGCAGGCGGTTCCGGCGCGCGGGTGCGGACGTATTCGTCGCCACGGTTCCGCCCATCTTCCGACGTGACGGCACGCCGAGCGGTGACGACGCCGTGATCCGCGAGCTCAACGATCGCATCCGACGCGCGTTCCCCGGCGGCTACGTCGAGTTCTACGAGGGAATGACCTACCCGGACGACTACAGCGACTCGACCCACATGAATGCCCATGGCCACGCGAAGCGAGCGGCAGCCGTGCTGCGGCGCCTCCTCGACGAGGCACCCGCGTCCCCCGCTTCACCGCCGCGGCGCTGACCGGGGACAGCCCGGCGGTCGTGCGCCCGGGCCCTGGCTCGGCGAGCGAGCGTCCGGGCTTCGCGGGCGCGGCGACGGTTACGGACGGGACGATCGTGCCGCGACAGGCGACGTCAGGGCACGACCGCGCGGAACGTTCCGGCGCCGTTGCGGCGCGCGGTCGCGAACGTCGACTGCCAGCACTGCGCCGGATCGTCGGCGCGCTGCAGCTGCACGACCACCGGCAGCGCACCGATCGGCAGCGCC
>JAIEPK010000464.1 GCA_019749875.1 Candidatus Binatia bacterium
GCGTGGTCACCTTCGGCCTCGATCCGTCGAACGACGTGGTCGGCCGCGATCTGCGGCTCGACTGGCCGCGCGGCATCGAGCTCACGATCACCGCGCATGGCGCATCGGAGCGCGTCGTCGCACCTCTCTTCGGCGAGAAGATGGCATACCCGCTGCTCGCCGCGGCGGCGGTCGCGCTCGACGCCGGACGCTCGCTCGGCGACGTCGCACGCGATCTCGCGCGCGTGACGCCGGCGCCCGGCCGCATGCAGGCGATGGCGCTGCCGAGCGACGTGTGGCTGCTGCGCGACGAGCACAAGTCGGGGCACGAGACGTTCTTCGCGGCCCTCGACGCGTTCGCGGCGATCCCGGCACGACGCCGCATCGCCGTCGTCGGCGACGTCAGCGAGCCGCCGCAGCCGCAGGGACCCGTGTACCGTGCGATCGGCGCGCACCTCGGAGCGAGCGCGGACCGCGTGATCGTCGTCGGGACCATGTACCGACGGATCGCCGGCGGCGCGCGCGACGCCGGCATGCCGGGCAAGCACGTGATCGACGCCGGCCGGAACGTCCACGACGCGATCGCGCTGCTGCGCGATCTGCTCGAGCCCGGCGACGTGGTGCTGCTCAAGGGACGCGACACGCAGCACCTCGAGCGCATCTGGCTCGCGCTCACGGGACGGACGATCGGCTGCCGGCTGGTGTACTGCGATTCCCGGACGCGCTGCGACCGCTGCCCGATGCTCGAGCACGGCTGGCCGGACGCACGACGCATCCCGCGGTGAGCGCGACGACGCGAAGCGCGCAGTCGACGCCACATTCGCCCCGCGCGGACGCGGCCGTCTGCCGCGCGCCGGTTGCGGAGCGTGCCGCTTCCGCGGGAGAATGGGGCGTCGTCATGCAGGCCCAGGAGATCGCACGTTGAGCACGCCGTCGGATCGTCCCCTCGCAGGCAAGGTCGCGCTGGTCACCGGAGCGAGCCGCGGCATCGGCGTCGCGATCGCCGAGCGGCTCGCCGCGGCCGGTGCCTCGCTGGCGCTGGTCGCGCGCACGCTGAACCCCGAGCCCGGCGCGCGCCTCGAGGGATCGCTCGCCGAGACCGTCGCCGCGATCGAGCGCGCCGGCGGCCGCGCCGTGCCGATCGTCGCCGATCTCGCGAACCCGGAGGACCGCGCCCGCATCGTTCCCGAGGCACGCGCCGCACTCGGCCCGATCGACGTGCTGGTGCACAACGCCGCCGCCGCGATCTACGCGCCGGTCGCGGTGATCCCGCTGAAGCGCCGGCAGATCACCTTCGAGGTCAACGTCCACGCGACGCTCGACCTCGCGCAGGCCGTGCTGCCCGAGATGCGCGCCAAGAAGAGCGGCTGGATCGTCCACCTGTCGAGCGCGAGCTCGGTGCATCCCAAGGGGCCGCCGTTCGGCGGCGGCGAGAGCACGACGATCACCGTGTACGGTGCGAGCAAGGCGGCGCTGGAGCGCATCACCACCGGGCTTGCGGCCGAGGTCTACGCCGATGGCATCGCCGTCAACTCGATCGCACCGGTGGCGGCGGTGCGCACGCCGGGCGCCGAGGCGCTGGTCGGCGAGCTGATGAAGACCCACCCCGAGCTGGTCGAGCCGGTCGAGTGGCTCGCCGAGGCGGTGCTGGCGCTCGCGACGTGCGACCCGCGCACCTGCACCGGGCGCATCCTCTACTCGGGACCGTTCCTCGACGAGATCGGTCGCAAGCCCGCCGTTCCTACTTGACGCAGCGTCGGACGTGTCGTCGGCGGCTCGACACGCCGCGTCCTTGCACGGCCGCTCTCGACGCGACGACGCGCACCGCGCGCATCACCGCGCGCGGAAGCGTCCCGCCTCGACCTCTCCGACCCGTCCGCCCGCGACCAGCCGCTCGAGGTGCTGCGTCATGCTGCGGCGCTCGACGTCGTCGGCGAACGGCACCGCGTCCCCGGGACGGTAGACGAAGCGGTGTGCGACGATCTCGTCGATCGTGCGCGGCTCGGCGAGAAACTCGAGCAGACGCCGCTCGCGCGTGCCGATCACCGCGGCGAAGCGGTCCAGGCGCTCGAGGAAGGCCGCGCGGCCATCGACCACACCGACGTGGTGGAACGTCGCGTACCAGCGCGCGTCGATCCGCCGCACGGCCGCGAGCGTGCGCTCGAAGTCTTCCAGCGACGACCAGGCGTCGCCGTAGTACGGACCGAAGCTCGAGAGGTCGATGTCGCCGAGATAGAGGACGCCCTCCGGCTCGACGTGCAGCACGCAGTGCCCACGCGTGTGGCCGGGCGCATGGATCGCGCGCACGCGCGCACCGCCGAGGTCGAACACGTCGCCGTCGCGGAACGGCGTCGCGTCCGGCCGCGCCACGTAGTGGAACTCCTCCACCAGGATCTCGCGAAACGCTGCGGCAATGCGCGGCGACATGCCGTAGATCGCCATCATGTCGTCGAGCGAGCGCATGCCGGGCAGGTCGGCTTCATGCAGCAGCCAGGGCACCTTCGGGTACAGGTGGTTGCCCGCCACGTGATCCTCGTGGCAGTGGCTGTTCAGCACGCGGTCCGTGAGCGGCAGGCTGTCGCGTTCGATCAGCGACAGCGACGGATCGACGAGCAAGGTCTCCTCCGCGCCCGCGACGAGCAGCGAGTTGCCGTGCGGGTAGCGACCGCCGCGCGCGCCGGCGAGGATCGTCACCGCGCCGAGCGTACGGTCGCGCGGCTGCGTGTCGGTGGTGCTCATCGGTGCGTCGCTCCCTTCCCGCCCGTCGTCACGAGGCACGCAGCAGCAGCACGCGCGCACGCGCCGCCGGCAGCGTGACGTCGAGCTCGGTTGCGTCGCGCAGCTCGACGGCACTCGCCACACCGCTCTCGGGATCGAGCAGCTCGGCGCGCGCGGCGGGCGACGCGAGACGGACGGTCCAGGTCGCGGCGTCGCGGCCCTCGTTGAACAGCAGCACGAGCCGGCTGCCATCGGGAAGAGCGCGCACCAAGGTCGACAGCGTCGTCGCGCCGCCCGTCGTCGAGAGCGGCGGCTGCACGCCGCGCCGTGCGAGCGCCGCCGGCACGTCGTCGCTGCCCGCCGCACGCTCGACCCGGGTCGCGAGCGCGGGATCGTCATAGGCGGGCAGCGCCAGGGGATCGGTCATGGCAG
>JAIEPK010000409.1 GCA_019749875.1 Candidatus Binatia bacterium
ACACACACCAACAAACTCTTAACCAAAACCACGCTCATCCAATCAACCGCCGCCGACGGGACGTCGCGCACGGCCGCACGCCGGATCCTCGTCGTCGACGACAACCGCGACGCCGCGGAGTCGCTCGCCCTGCTGCTCGAGCTCCGCGGGCACGGGACGCGCGTCGCGCACGACGGGGTCGAGGCGCTCGCGGCGGCGGAGGAGCAGCGCCCGGGGGTGATTGTCCTCGATCTCGGCCTGCCGCGCCTCGACGGGGTCGAGGTCGCGCGGCGGATCCGCGCCACGCCGTGGGGTCGCGACGTGCTGCTGATCGCGCTCACCGGCTGGGGCCAGGACGACGACCGTCGCCGCTCGACCGAGGCCGGGTTCGATCATCACCTGGTGAAGCCCGTCGAGGAGGGCGCGCTGGTGGCGCTCCTCGACCGCGCGACGCCGCGCGCAGCGGGTGGTCACGAGACAGCTCGCGGGGCATGATCGGACGCCCGCGCCGTCGCATCCGGCCCGGGCGAGGAGATCGCCATGTGCCGCAGCATCAAGACCCTGCACAACTTCGAGCCGCCGGCGACGGACGAGGAGATCCGCGCCTCGTCGCTGCAGTTCGTGCGCAAGCTCGCCGGCTTCACGAGGCCCTCGAAGGCCAACGAGGAGGCGTTCGCGCGCGCGGTCGACACCGTCGAGCGCGCGGTGCACGAGCTGCTCGACGGCCTGGTCACCACGGCGCCGCCGCGCAACCGCGAGGTCGAAGCCGCCAAGGCCCGCGCACGCGGCGCGGTCCGCTACACCGCGCTGCGGAGCGACGCTTGACGATCGAGGGCGCGCCCGAGCGCGGGGCGACGGTGGCGTCGGCGGGCGGACGGGGCGCGCGCATCGACATCGCACGCGTCTCGCTCGCGGTCCGCGACTACGACGAGGCGATCGCGTTCTACACCGCCGCACTCGGCTTCGAGGTGATCGAGGACGAGCCGCGCGGCGCGGGCAAGCGCTGGGTCGTGGTGGCGCCGCCGCGCTCGGCAGTCGCGCTCGTGCTCGCCAAGGCGGTGACCCCGGAGCAGCAGGCGCGGGTCGGTGACCACACCGGCGGCCGCGTGCTGCTCTTCCTGCACACCGACGACTTCGACGCGGCGCACGCACACATGCGATCGGCCGGCGTGCGCTTCATCGAGGAGCCGCGCCGCGAGCCGCACGGCAAGGTCGCGATCTTCCTCGACCTGTACGGCAATCGTCTCGAGCTGATCGAGCCGGCCGCCTGAAGCGGCTCGCGCGTCGTCCCCGTTCGGTCGAAATGCGGCCGTCGCGATCGACCAGCTTCGGGAGGAACGCAGAGCATGATCGAGGAACCGCAGATCGTCGAGCTGCCCGAGCAGGGCGCCGCCGTGATCCACCTCACGGTGCCGACCACGGAGATCCGGCAGGTCATGGGGCCGGGGCTGAACGAGGTGCTGGCCGCCGTCGCCGCGCAGGGGCACGAGCAGACCGGCGCGTGGTTCACGCACCACCTGCACCGTCCGACGGACGTCTTCGACTTCGAGGTCGGGGTGCCGATCGCCGGCACGATCACCGCGACCGGACGCGTCCGTCCTGGACGCCTGCCCGCCGCGCGCGTCGCACGCGCGGTCCACGTCGGCCCGTACGACGACCTCGCGTCCGCCTGGGGCGAGCTCGAGGCGTGGCTCGCCGCGCACGGCCACACGCCGGCGAGCGAGATGTGGGAGCACTACGCGGTCGGACCGGAGTCGGGGCTGCCGTCCACGCAGTGGCGGACGCCGCTGGTGTGGCCGCTGGTGCGCTGAGCGTGCGCGGTCGCGCGCCGGACCCGGATCGCGATCCGGCGCGCGACCCGGCGCTCACTTCACCTGGTCGACGAGCCCCGCCATGCCGTCGAGCATCTTCAGGGCTTTGTCCTTGTCCACCGACGGCAGCGCGAGCACGCCGCGCGCGACGCCCATGTCCTGATACCGCTTCAGCTCGCCCGCGTCGGTCGGCGCCCAGAACAGCGACACCTCGATCGACTGCGGATCGCGTCCCTTCGCCTTCGCCTGCTCGTGCAGGTCCTTGATCGCGCCCGGCATGTCGCGCACCGCGAGGCCGATCGGGATCCAGCCGTCGCAGTAGTCGACCACGCGCTTGATGCCCATCTTCGACGCCGAGCCGAGGATGATCGGCGGGTGCGGCTTCTGCTGCGGCTTGGGCCACGACCAGATCGGATCGAAGCTGACGAGCTCGCCGTGGTACTCGGCGGCGTCCTTCGACCAGATCTCCTTCATCGCCTCGATGCGCTCGCGCAGCAGCTTCCACCGCTTGCCGAACGGCATGCCGTGGTTCTCCATCTCCTCGACGTTCCAACCGCCGCCGATGCCGAACAGGAAGCGCCCGTTCGACAGCGCGTCGAGCGACGCGACTTCTTTCGCGGTCACGATCGGATCGCGCTCGATGACGAGACAGATGCCGGTCGCGACCTTGATCGTCTTGGTCACGGCAGCGGCGGCCATGAGCGCCACGAACGGATCGTAGGTGTGCGAGTACTCCTTCGGCAGCTCGCCGCCCGCGGGATACGGTGTCTTGCGGCTGGTCGGGATGTGGGTGTGCTCCGGGAACCAGACGGACTCGAAGCCGCGCTCCTCGCAGGCGCGCGCGAAGTCGTCGGGGCGGATGGAGTAGTCGGTCGGAAAGATGACGGTGCCGAGCTTCATGCGTGCTGCCTATCGCACCCGGCGACGCGAGGCCATGCCTCGGTGCTGCGGCCGCGCGGCAGTCGCGATCTCGTCGATCAGGCGTCGTGCGGCCGGGCCCAGCGCGGCACGCTTGCGCTGCACGAGCACCACGTCCACCTGCGCGCGCATGTCCGGGACGTCGAGCGTGCACAGCGAGCCGCGCGCGATCTCCTCGCCGACGCTGGTCACCGGCACGAGTGCCAGACCGAAGCCGCTCTCGACGAGCCGCTTCTGCGCCGTCAAGCTGTCGATGACGACGACCTCCGCGTCGTCGAGACCGGCCGCGGCGAGCCGCCGTGCGAGCACGGTGCCGAACGGGTCGGGCACCGCACCGCGCCGCGGCGGAAAGCCGACCCAGGACTCGCCGGCGAGACGGTGCGCCGGAACGCGGCGGGCGCGGGCGAGCCGGTGTCCCGGCG
>JAIEPK010000153.1 GCA_019749875.1 Candidatus Binatia bacterium
CACGCGCACGCTTAGCGCGCCGCGGCGCGCGCGTCACGGCGCGTCGGCGCGTGCCGCTCGCCCGCGCCTGGCGGTCACCGGCTACGCCGCGAGACCGATCCGCGGGCGTACCTCGGCCGCTCGCCTCTCGTGCTCGCCGATCGTCCACGCGTCGCGCTCGAACTCCTGGATGCGCACCCACGTGACGCTGCGCAGCGCCTCGCCGCCGACGGAAACCACCGCCTCGGTGACGCGCCGGATCAGCTCGCGCTTCTGCTCGGCCGTGAACACGTCCTCGAGCGCGTCGATGGTGACCAGTGGCATCGTCGTCTCCTTGCTCTCCCGACGCGGAGCCGCTCCGCGTCGTCGCTGAACGGCTTAGTCCCGGGCGCGGCGCGTTGCTTGGAGACGATCTGGAGAACGTCTGGAGATTGCGTCGAACGGCCGGGGCAGCTGCGCTAGAGTCGGCGCCCACGTGATCCTGTGCTTCGAGGACTGCGAGCTCGACCGCGACAAGGTCGAGCTGCGCCGCGCCGGCGAGCTGATCGCCGTCGAGCCGCAGGTGTTCGCGCTGCTGGTGCTGCTGGTCGAGAACCGCGAGCGCATGGTCTCGCGCGACGAGATCGTGGCGCGGGTGTGGGAGGGGCGCATCGTGTCGGAGTCGGCGCTCGACAGCCGGGTCAAGTCGGCGCGGCGCGCGATCGGCGACGACGGCCGCGCGCAGCGGCTGATCCGCACGCTGCACGGCCAGGGCTATCGCTTCGTGGGCACGGTGCGGGAAGCGGCGTCCGCGCGTCGCGACGGCGGCGACGCGACCATCGTCCTCGCATCGGCTCCGGCGCTCGCGAGCAGCGAAGCGAGCGTCGTGACGCCTCCGCTCGCAGCGGCGCGACCGTCGATCGCGGTGCTGCCGCTGCGCCCGATCGGCGATCTCGGCAAGTACGCACCGCTGGCCGACGCGCTCGCCGACGAGCTGATCGCCGAGCTGTCGCGCCTGCGCTGGCTGTTCGTGATCGCGCGCGGCTCGACCTTCCGCCTGCGCGCCGCCGAGCCCGATCCGGTGGCGGTCGGCGAGCGTCTCGGCGCGCGCTACGTGCTGTCGGGCGCGGTCGAGCTCTCCGGCCGTACGCTCACCGTCACGGTGCAGCTCGCCGACACGCGCGACGGCGGCGTGGTCTGGGGCGACCGCTTCGTGTCGAAGGTGGCCGACGTGCACGAGACGCGCAGCACGATCCTCGCGCGCGTCGTCGCGGCGATGGAGCTGCAGATCCCGCTGCACGAGGCGCAAGCGGCGCGCCTGATCGCGCCCGACGACCTCGACGCGTGGTCGGCCTATCACCTCGGCCTGCAGCACGTGTACCGCTTCAACCAGGCCGACAACGCGATCGCGGGCGAGCTGTTCGCGCGCGCCGTCGCGGGCGATCCGACGTTCACGCGCGCGCACGCCGCACTCTCGTTCACGCGCTTCCAGGACGCGTTCGTCGGCTACGCGCGCGACCGCCACGCCGCGGTGCTCGACGCACGCCGGCACGCCGAGCGCAGCATCGAGCTCGACCCGCTCGACCCGTTCGCGAACCTGGTCATGGGCCGCAGCCACTGGCTCGAGGGCGACCTCGACGCGAGCACCGGCTGGCTCGAGCGCGCGACGCGGCTCAGCCCGAGCTACGCGCACGCGATCTACGCCCGCGCCTTCACGCACGCGGTCTCGGGACGCGGTGCCGAGGGGAAGGGCGATGCCGACCTGGCGATGGCGCTGAGCCCGCTCGATCCGCTGCACTACGCGATGGCGGCGACGCGCGCGCTCGGCCACCTCGCCTGCGGCGAGTACGCCGAGGCGGCGGCGTGGAGCGAGACCGCTGCGCACGAGCCCGGGGCGCACGTGGTGATCGTGATCATCGCGCTGGTCGCGCACGAGATCGGCGGCGACCACGCTCGCGCCGCGAGCTGGGCGGCGGTCGCACGCCGGCGTGCGCCGGGGATCACGCACGAGGACTTCCTGCGCTCGCTGCCGTTCAGCGATCCGCGCGAGCGCGAGCGCATCGTGCGTGCGCTCGCCGCGCACGGGTTCTGAGTCCCCGCGTCCGCCGAGCCTCCTCGCCCCGTCCTGCGGGCCCGACGCTGGAATCTCGCCCCGTTCGCGCCCAGTGAACACCGTTCACCCGGCGCGAACGACTGATGGACGAGACGAACACGGCCGGACGATCCGGCCCGACTCGAGAGGAGAGCGTCATGAGGAAGGGAATCCGGATCCTGCTGGGGGCTGCACTGATCGCGACGGTCGCGTCGCGTGCCGACGCGGCGCAGATCGGCTCGGGGCCGCTGCGCGTCGCGGACCTGGAGAGCTACACCTGCGCGGTGGTGAACATCGGCACCAAGCCGGTCGACGTCGACGTGGTGGTGACCATCGACGGCGGTGGCGGCGGGGCGACCAAGAAATGCGCCGGGCTCGTGCCGAACGACGTCTGCATCGCCGAGAACGATGCCGGCTCGTCGGGCTATCGCTTCTGCACCGCGACCGCGAGCAGCAAGAAGTCGGTGCGCGGCACGTTCTGCGACGTCGGCACGGGGCTGTGCGTGCCGGTGCAGTGAGCGCGATGCGGCACGTCGCGACGGCGCACGCTCGGGAGCGCGATGCGCGCCCTCGAGCGTGCGCCGTCGGTCGTGTCAGCCGCCGCAGATCAGGCGGCTGCCGGCGTGGCGGATCCGGCAGGTCGGCGCCGGTGCCGGACCGGGGAAGCGGACGTCGCCGCACTGGCCGCCGTTCGCGTGCGGCACGTCGAGCACCACGGTCGCCGACAGCGGCAGCGTGGCCTTGGACACCGGCAGAGCCAGCGGGCCGGCGAGGACCTTCACCCGATACGTGTTCGGTGAGCCGGCGAGCGCGGTGACCACGGCACGCGTGACGCCGGCGAAGCCGCCCGGCCGCGCGAACGTCCACGCCGTCGTCGCGGGTGCGTACGTCCAGTCGGCCCCCTTGGGCAGCGTCACGTCGAGCAGGCTCGTGCCGGCCGCGTTGCGCACTTGCACGCGGAGCCCGTTCGCCGCGGGATCCACCGCGGGCGTGCCCGGCACGGTGACGGTGCCGGTCAAGCGCAGGGTCTGACCGCCGGCGAGCAGCAGGTGGCGGATGCGCAGCCGCGCCGATGCGGCCGCGGCGCCAC
>JAIEPK010000139.1 GCA_019749875.1 Candidatus Binatia bacterium
CACGCGCGCGCTGCGCGCCGAATCTGCCGCCCCACCGCGCGTCGCGCTCGCGCCGCACCTCGCGCAGCGCCTGCTCGCGGAACGCGCTGCGCGGATCGCGCGGCCGTCGCTCCCGATGCGCACGGTGCGTGATGCGGGTGTGCCGTCGGGGTCCGACGGCTCGGGCGGTGCAGGCGAGGCGTCCGTGCTGCGCAGCACGCTCGACGCGCGCGTCCAGGAGGCGGCGTCGCGTCTGCTCGAGGAGCAGCTGCGCGAGCTGCGCGGCCGCAACGTGCGCGACGGCGCCGTCCTGGTGGTCGACAATGCGAGCGGCGACGTGCTCGCCTACGTCGGCGGACGCGGCGCGCGGGCGAGCGCGCGGCACGTGGACGCCGTGCGCGCACGCCGACAGGCGGGATCGACGCTGAAGCCGTTCCTCTATGCGACGGCACTCGACGAGCGGCTCTTGACGGCGGCGTCGCTGCTGCAGGACACGCCGCTCGCGCTGCCCGTCGCGGGCGGCATGTACCAGCCGCGCAACTACGACGAGGGCTTCCGTGGGCTGGTCAGCATGCGCAGCGCGCTCGCGTCGTCGCTCAACGTGCCGGCCGTGCGCACGCTCGAGCTGGTGTCCGCCGACGCCTTCGTCGCGCGGCTGCGGGCGCTCGGCCTGGGGCTCGAGCGCGGTGCCGCGTTCTACGGTCCGGCGCTGGCGCTGGGCTCGGCGGAGGTCAGCCTCGAGGAGCTGGTGGGTGCCTACCGTGCGCTCGCGAACCGCGGCATCGTGTCGCCGCTGCATCGCACACCCGCGGCGGCCTCGACGCTCGCCGACGACGAGGCGACCGGTCCACTTCGGTCCCCGTCCGGCGCGCCCGCGCTCGACGGGCCGGCGACGCGGGTGTTCTCCCCCGAGGCGGCGTTCGTCGTCGCCGACGTGCTGTCCGACCGCGACGGCCGCAGCGCGACCTTCGGCCTCGAGAACGCGCTCGCGACGCCTGGCTGGAGCGCCGTCAAGACGGGCACCAGCAAGGAGATGCGCGACAACTGGTGCATCGGCTTCTCGCGTCGCTTCACGATCGGCGTCTGGGTCGGCAATGCGAGCGGCGAGCCGATGCACGACGTGAGCGGTCTCACCGGCGCGGCCCCGGTGTGGCGCGAGCTCATGGGTCTGCTCGAGGCCGACGGGTCCTCCGTGCCGCCCGAGCCTCCGGCGGGAGTCGTCCGCGCGGCGACGTCGTTCGCGCACGGGGCGGAGGCGGCGCGCGACGAGTGGTTCCTGCGCGGGACCGAGCCGGGCCCGACGGGTGCCGCGCTCGCGCCGCCGCGGCCGCGCATCGCGAGCCCGCAGCCGGGGACGATCGTCGCGATCGATCCCGACATCCCGCGTGATCTGCAGCGCCTCGCGCTCGAAGCGCACGGCGTGGGGCACGGCGGCGCGGTCGCTCGCTGGCGTCTCGACGATGCCGACCTCGGAGCCGCGAGCGGCTTGCGGCTGTGGGCGCTGGTCGCGGGGCGGCATCGCTTGGCGCTGGTCGCGTGCGACGGCCGGGTGCTCGATGAGGTCGCCTTCGAGGTTCGCGGTGGCCCAGCGCCCGTCGCCGCTGCCGCGTCGCACGGTGCGTCGTCGTCGCCGCCGGTGCCCGACGCCGACGCTTGATTCGGCCCCGGCCGCGGGCGTATCCGGTGCAGGCCGGCTCGCCCGGCCGAGCTCGACGACGCGTACCCAGCGACGAGAGGTGCCACCGCGATGGCCGAGAATGATCTCCCCAAGCCCGAACCGAAAGAGATCGACACCAAGCTGGCGATGGAGCTGCAGCACCTGTCGGAAGACGCGCTGCTGCGCGGGTTCCCGAGCGGTACCGAGCAGTGCGACAACTGCCTCTACTACCTGAACCCCGACGAGAAGATGTCGTACTGCTGGCACCCGAAGCTGCGGATCCTGGTGGGCGCGAACTGGTGGTGCCAGTGGTGGGAGACGAACCAGGACGGCTGAGCGGCGCGACGACCGGTGACGCGCTGGCTTCGGCGCCGCCGCGGCGGCTGCACGCCCGGCACCGGATCCTCGTGCTCGCCGCCGTCGCCGGGATGATCTTCGTCGCGGCGCATGCGAGCGGCATCGATCGCTCGCTGACGCCGGAGCATCTGCGCGCGCTGCTCGCCGGTGCCGGCGTGTTCGGCGTCGTGGTCTTCGTCGTGGTGTTCAGCGTCGGGCTCCTCGCGCAGCTGCCGGGGCTGCTGTTCATCGCGGTCGCCGTGCTCGCGTACGGCAGGACGATGGGCGCGCTGGTCGCACTCGGCGGTGCCGCGGTCGCGATCTCGGTGAGCTTCTTCGTCGTGCGCCGCTTCGGCGGCAGCGCGCTCGCGGAGATCGAGAACCCGTGGCTGCGGCGCGTGCTGGCGGAGCTCGACACCCGGCCGCTGCGCAGCGTGATCGTGCTGCGCGCGATCTTCGGCGTGGCGCCGTTCCTGAACTACGCGCTCGCGCTGTCGTCGCTCGGCTTTCGCGACTACATCATCGGCTCGATCATCGGCATGGCGGCGCCGATCACCATCGCGGCCGTGCTGCTGGACGTCGCGCTGTGAGGCGCGTGCCGCGCTTCGTGCACGCGCCGACGCCGCTCGACGAGGCCCCCCGCCTGTCGGCCGAGCTCGGCCTGCGGCTGCTCGTCAAGCGCGACGACCTGACCGGGCTCGCGCTCGGCGGCAACAAGGCGCGCAAGCTCGAGCTGCTGGTCGCCGACGCGATCGCGCGCGGCTGCGACACGCTGATCGCGACCGGCGGCGCGCAGTCGAACTTCGCACGCATGGCGGCCGCCGCGGCGGCGCAGAGCGGGCTCTCGTGCCACCTCGTGCTGTCCGGCAGCGAGCCCGAGCACGACAGCGGCAACCTGATCCTCGACCGCCTGTTCGGCGCCACGGTCGAGTTCGCGGGCACCGAGCACTGGACGGAGCTCGAGCGGCGCGTGGCCGCGGTCGCTTCGAGGCTCGGGCCGCGCGGCTATCCGATGCCGGTGGGCGGCTCGACGCCGCTCGGCGCGCTCGCCTACGTCGACGCGGCGCGCGAGCTGCTGGTGCAGCTCGGGCGCGCACCGGACTGGGTCGTGGTCGCCGACGGCAGCGGCGGGACGCACGCGGGGCTGCTCGCGGGTCTGCCGCGCGAGACGCGC
>JAIEPK010000036.1 GCA_019749875.1 Candidatus Binatia bacterium
CGTCGCCGGCCTTCACGCCCACGCCGACGCCCGCATCGACGCCGACGCCGCCCGCGGGCCCCGAGCTGCCCTACCCGACCGGGTCGAACGGCGCGCGCCTGGCGCAGCTCGTCAACGAGTACCGCGCCGCGCACGGCAAGGCGCCGTTGCCGATCACGCCGACGCTGTCGGCGGTCGCCGGCGCGCACGTCTACGACCTGCTCGCCAACCCCGGGACCGTCGGCGGCGGGTGCAATCTGCACAGCTGGTCGAAGGGCAGCCCGGACTGGACGGGCTGCTGCTACGACGACAACGGCACCCAGGCTTCGTGCATGTGGGTCAAGCCGGGCGAGATCGCGAGCGCCGCGGGCTTCCCGCGCTACTCGGGCAGGGGCTTCGAGATCACCTACCGCGGCTGGTTCGCCACGCCGGAGATGGTCATCGACTTCTTCGACTCGAGCCCGGGCCACAAGGCGGTGCTGCTCAATCAAGGCACGTGGGGGAGCTACGATCCCTGGCCCGCGATGGGTGCCGCGATGCGCGGCGACTTCGCGGTGATCTGGTTCGGCAGCACGACCGATCCCGCGCGCTGACCGCGCGCGGCTCCCTTACGACGACGCGTCGCCTCCGCTAGATTGCGCGCCGCGGGGCGGCGCCCCGGGGAGGTTCGAATGGCGGCAGAGCGGTCGCAGGGCATGGGGGAACGGTTCGGTACGCACGGTCGCGTGCTGATCGTGGACCTCGGCAGCAGGACGTCACGCGTCGAACAGATCGACGAGTCGGTCTACAAGAGCTTTCTCGGCGGCTACGGCCTCGGCGCGTACCTGATGTGGAAGCATTTCCCCGCCGGCACCGATGCACTCGCTGCCGAGGCCTGCTTCGCGATCGTGTCGGGGCTCCTGACCGGTGCCCGCACCCCGTTCTCGGGCCGCATCCAGATCGTCGGCAAGTCGCCGCTGACCGGCACCTGGGCCGACTCGAACTCGGGCGGCAGCGTCGCGAGCCAGCTGCGCCGCGCCGGCTACGACGCGCTGCTGGTCACCGGGCGCGCCAGCGAGCCGGTGGTGCTCGTGGTACGCGACGGCGAAGTCCGTTTCGATCCGGCGGGCGACCTCTGGGGTCAGGAGATTCCGCCGGTGTTCGATGCCCTGCGCTCCCGCTACGGCGGCAAGTCGGAGGTCGGCGTGAGCGCGATCGGTCCGGCGGGCGAGCAGCGGGCGCGCATCGCGAGCGTGATGAACGATCGCTACCACGCGTTCGGCCGTCAGGGCTTCGGTGCCATCTACGGCAGCAAGAACTTGAAGGCGATCGTGGTCGCGGGCTCGGGCGAGGTGCCGATCGCGAACCCGACGCGCTTCAAGGAGCTGTGCAACGCGATCACCGCCGAGTACCGCAGCGCGCTCTCGCCGCGCATGCGCTTCATGGTGTTCATGGCCAAGCCGAAGAAGTGGATGGCCTGGATGTACCGGCTCATGACGCGGCTCGGGATGAAGGTCGAGGCGCCGCAGCAGGCGATGCGTCAAGTCTGGAGCGACCGCGGCACGACCAGCGCCGTCGCGATCAGCATCGAGAACGGCGACGCACCGATCAAGAACTGGAAGGGCGTCGGCTCGGTCGACTTCCCGATGCGCAGCAAGAGCTGGAAGCTCGACGGGAAAGAGGTCGACAAGTACATCACCAAGAAGCTGTCGTGCGGCGACTGTCCGATGCCGTGCAAGGGCATCGTCGCCGTCAAGAAGCGCGGCCTGTCCGACGTGCGCCGCCCCGACTACGAGACCATCGCCGGCTTCGGCGCCAACCTGCTGAACGACGACATCGAGGTCGTCACCGCCTGCCACGACGCGTGCAACCGCTACGGCATGGACGCCGTGAGCTCGAGCGCGACCCTCGCCTGGCTCTGCGACCTCATGGACGAGGGCATCATCACGCGCGACGACCTCGACGGCATCGACATGCGCTGGGGCAACGGCGAGGCGGCGCTCGCGCTCACCGTCAAGATGGGCACCGGCGAGGGCTGCGGGAAGTGGCTGCAGAACGGCTCTGCCGCCGCGGCTGCGCATCTCGGTCGCGGCAGCGAGAAGTTCGCCGTGCACGTGCACGGCTCCGAGCCCGCGTATCACGACACGCGCTTCACCTCGCTGATGGGCGTCACGTACATCGCCGACCCGACCCCCGGCCGTCACACCGCAGGCAGCGCGTCGTGGAACGAGACCTTCAACTCGAAGTTCCCCATCCCTGGCGTGGTCGACGAGAAGGACGTGACCGTGGCGTGGCACGGCAACGAGGGCAACAAGGGAATCGCGCAGGCGCACTTCTCGAACGCGCACCAGGTGCTGAACGGCCTCGGCCTGTGCATGTTCACCAACCTGACGGGCACCCTGCCCTGGCTCGATCTCACCAACGCGCTCACCGGCTGGAACATGAGCGCGGGCGACCTGCTGCTCGCCGGCGAGCGCATCCAGAACCTGCGCGCAGCCTTCAACCGCCGCGAGGGCGTCAAGCCGGCCGACTTCCAGCCGCACCCGCGCATGCTCGGCGAAGGCGACGGCAACCTGCAGGCGGGACCGCTCAAGGGCATCAAGGTCCCGCTGCAGGAGCTCAAGGCCGACTACTACCGCGCCATGCAGTGGGATCCCGAGACCGGCAATCTGTCGCGTGCACGCGCCGATGCGCTCGGCATGACGGATCTGCTCGAGGGCTACGTCCAGTAATGGCCCTGCGCGGCGCGCTGCGCCGCCTCCTCGGCCGGGCCGGGGACGGCGGCGACGCGATTCGCGTGCGGGTGCTGCTCAAGGGCCGCACCGGCGGCGGATGGTACGACTGCGACGAGTACGTCGCGCTGCCGCGCGGCGCGACGCTCGCGACGCTGCTCGAGGTCGCCGAGCGGCGCGGGATCCGGCTTCGCGAGGCACTCGAGACGAGCCCGCACCTCAAGCACACGCTGATGCTGAACGGCGAGCGCTGTCCGGTCGACGAGAACGCGGGGCGCGCCATGGCGGACGGCGACGAGGTCTACCTGCTCGCCCCGTTCGCCGGCGGCTGACGGACCTCCGCTCCCGTCCTCGCCCGATCGTGCAGCGGCCGGCGCCGTCAAGCACGCCGCCGCCGCGACTGGAGCCGACCCGCGCCGCGCTCGGGCCGGTGGCGTCGGCAGGCGCAGCATCGGCCTCGGCAC
>JAIEPK010000394.1 GCA_019749875.1 Candidatus Binatia bacterium
GCGGTGCGGTCGGGCTCAAGCCGAGCTGGGGCCGGGTGTCGCGCGACGGCGTGTTCCCGCTCGCGGCGTCGCTCGACCACGTCGGGCCGATCACGCGCACCGTCGCCGACGCGGCACTGCTGCTGCACTGCATCGCCGGTCCCGACCCGCGCGATCCGACCGCGAGGCAGCAGGGCACGCCGCCTGCGGAGCCGGCCCCGCGCGACGACTTCGCAGGCGTGCGCATCGGCTGGGATGAGGACTTCGCGACCAACGGTGTGATGCCGGAGGTCGCCGCCGCCGTGCACGCGGCACGCGCGCGGATGGAGTCGCTCGGCGCGACGGTCGTCCCCGTCACGCTCCCGGAACGTGCGCGCACGCTGACGACGCTCGCCGACGTGTTCGACGTCGAGATGCGCGCCGCGCACGCGGCGTTCTTCCCCGAGCGCGCCGCGGACTACGGTCCGCTGACGCGCCACGGCCTCGCGCGGGCGTTCGCGCGCGACCCGCTGGTCCTCGTCGACGGCGCCGTCCATGCGCGCGCCTTCCGCCAGCAGGTCGACCGGCTGTTCGACGAGATCGACCTGCTCTTGTGTCCGGTCGCGGCGCTCACGGCGTCACCGCAGGTCGACGACGAGACCATCATCGCGATCTTCGGCGACGACCATCGCAACGTGCTCGGCTTCACGTGCCTCACCAGCTACTGGGATCTCGCCGGGACACCAGCCATCTCGCTGCCGTGGGGTTCCGCCGCCGACGGCCTGCCGCTCGCGATCCAGCTGGTCGCACGCGTCGGGCGGGACGAAGCACTGCTGTCGCTCGCGGCGCGCCTGGAGGCCGAGGCTCCGGACCGCGGCCGCCGCCCGTTGCTCGACTAGGCCGAGCGTCGTCGTCCCGGCCGCGCTGGTTCACTGTCTGCGTCGCCGGCCGAGCGCTTCGATCACCTTCGCGACGCTCCAGCCCGCCGTCAGATCGATCGGGTGGTTCGGGCCGAGCTTGAGCCAATACGCGGCATCCTGCGTCGCCCCCGGCAGGAGGACGGGGATGATCTGGCAGGAGGGATGTCGGCGAGAGCGCTCCTGCAGCGCGTACACTTCGCGCTCCCACCAGGCGCCCGGCTCGGGCCCCACCAGCACGAGCGCCACGTCCGCCCGGTCGATCTCCTTGGCCATGCGTGTCGGCCACTCTTCGCCGGGGCTCAGATCGTCAGGCGCGACGAACGACGCATACCCCGCCTGGTGCAGCTTGCCGTTGAGCTCGGTTGCACGCGGGCGATCGGTGCCGCTGTAGAGAATCAGGATGCGCTCGGCCGCGACGGCTGGCGCCGTTGCCTCCTGCGCAGGGCTCTCGATGGGCGAGAAGCGACGCTTGATCGATCGAGACCCGAACTTTTCGAGGCTGGGTTTGGGCTCGCGCAGAGTGGCGATGATGCGCGGCGCGCCCTGTCGCCGCGTGGCTGCCACGACGAGCGGCAGCACGCCGGGTTGATTCGCTCGCGATCTGGCAGAGTCGAGCGCGTCGAGGACCAACAGGTGTGGAGTCGACTGCTCGAGGATCCGACAGATCCCGTTCCACGCGTCGGCGACGGAGCTGGCAGCCGTGCCCGAAAGGTACGCGAAGGCCTCGAGAAGAAATCGGTCCTCGCTGGGATCCTGTTCGAAGGACCACACGAAGAGCCCGGCGTGCCGATACCGCTGCGAGAGGCGCCGCACGAACTCGGCGACACAGGCCGTCTTGCCAGTGCCGGGATCGCCCTCGCAAAGAAAGACGCGCGGTGCGCCCCCATTCAGCTGCGCGTACCAGGCTTCGATCTCGGCGATTGCGGCGTCGTGGAGAAATCCTTCCCGCGGAGCGGCCGGCAGATCGTGGCACACGCGCGGGCGCTGCGTGTGGAGCGGCCCGCCGCTCGTGACGGCGTTCATCCACGGCAGCAAGACGCGTGACACGGCGAGCTGGAAGTCGTGCCGGCTCTCGTACTCCGCACCGTTCACGAGCTCGAACGGAAACACCAGCTGCTCGTTCGCGAGCTGCTCCCAGCGTTGCTTGTGGATCAGGGCGAACACGGGGTCGAACGACATCGCGCGCTGGCTGAGCTCGAGCAGCCTGTCCGACGCGCTCGCAGGGGTGTCTGAATCCTCGAACAGGAAGACGCGGGGGGCGAAGGATGCCTGCGGGCTCGCCAGACGCTCGTCGAGCGCCATGACGCTTCGCAAGTGCTTGACGTACCACGAGCCATTCTGAGCGGCCGCCGGGACGATCCGGTCGGGGACACGCTTCTCGGTGACGATCGGGTGGCGGTGGAGCCACGCCTCGAGTGCCCTGCGTGCGTTCGGCCTCGGGCGTTGCAGGCCGCGCCAGATCGCGGACATCGACGCGCGCGACAGCTTCGTGTCGTCGGCGATCTCTGCCTGCGTGATCCCTAGGGTCGTGGCGCGCGCAACGACTTGCGCGACGAGCGGGTCGAGCTCGCCGCGCGGCGGACCACCGTTGCTCGGGCTCTGTCGTCCGTTGGCCACCCGACTCGCTTTCGGGGTTGTGCCATGCCCGCCTTCCGCGTCCGCTGCCTTCGCTACCCGCCTCTGGGCTGGATGCTCGAGATTCGGAATCCGAGTGATTCGGTTCTGGTTCGGTCCCGCTCCATTCGGAAGGGCTCTACGTATGTCGATCGTCAGACTGAGATCAAGGATTTTGGCGTGTCCTCGTTCGAAGAGTTGTCTTGAGTACGTTTGGTTCGGATTCGGTTCGCCATTTGTTCGCAGCCTGCGTGGCGATCGCTGTCGGGACAGCGAGTCGCCGTGGCCGAGTCCTGGACGGGTTGCCGAGCTGGGCTCGGCGATCGATAGGATGACGCAACGATGGACTGGCGCTGCATTCCCTTGACCGAGCACATGACGGAGGCCGCGCGCGTCCTCTCCGAGGCCGAGATCGTCATCGAGTTCGCGCCGGCGGCGCGCGGCTGGTTCCGCATCACCGTCTTCGAGGACCTCCGTGCCAGCGACGACGCCGAGCGCTACTTCGCGCGCGCGACCGAGAAGGACGACGCGTCGATCCAGGCGCTCGCGACCGGCGCGACGCCCGAGGACGCCGCGACCGCGTGCCTGCGCGAGGCCGGCGTGTCGCTGCGCCGCGCGCGCGGCAAGTAGCGGCGGGAGTCGGCGCCGCACGCTCCGAATCCACG
>JAIEPK010000679.1 GCA_019749875.1 Candidatus Binatia bacterium
CGCACCGCGACGCGACGCACCCAGCGCGGCTGCGTGGCATCGACCCGCAGCGTCCAGGCGTCGCCCGCCGGTGCCGCGTCGGGCAGTGCGACGCGGTACACCTCGCGCGTCGCGGCCTTCGCGCCGTCGCGCGGCATCTCGTCGCGCTGCAGGTCGAGCACCTGCGCATCGACCACCACGCGCGCCTTGCGCTCGAGCCCCTGCGGCACGCCCGGATCGACCGCGTACGGGACCTCGCGACCGGCGGTGTCGAAGAGCCGCACGTCGGACAGGTCGGGCGCGGACGCCGCGACCACGGCCGCCGGCAACGGCAAGCGGGACAGCCCGGCGCCGTCGGTGAAGACGTCGGCCTCCTCGGGGAAGAGGCGCAGCAGATCCTGGCCGTGCGCAGCGAGCGTGGTCGCGAGCAGCAAGATCGTCGCGACCGCCGCGCGTGCCGCGAGGCCGCGGCGCGTCACCGTCACGTTCTCTCCTCCACGCCGGCGTCGGCGCCGTCGTGCGCGCCGCGGAACACGAAGCGTTGATAGACCAGCGACACCGCGATCAGCGACAGCGCGAGCCCGAGCAGCGCGCCGACACGGTACAGATCGGTCAGCTCGCCGACGTCGTACAGGAAGATCTTGCCGATCGTGATCAGCAGCAGACCGAGGCTCGCCCAGCGCAGCGACACGCTCTTCAGGCGCACGCCGAGCGCGAGCAGCACGACGGCGTAGAGCGCCCAGGCGATCGACAGCACCAGCTTCTCCGCCGACGTCCGCGCCGCGAGCAGCCGCAGCTGGTCTTCGGGGGAGAACCAGTCGGCGATCGCGAGATTGATCCAGACGAACACCACGATCAGCGCCGCGAGGCCGGCCGCTCCCGCCGCGAGCGGGCGCTCGCGCAGGTAGAACGGTCGCTCCCAGTCGCGCAGCCGCGACACCTCGAGCGGCACCAGCGTGCGTGCCGCGAACACCAGCGCCGCCGCCGGAACCAAATACGCGTAGGCGAGCCAGTTGACGATGCGCCACGCCGCCCGCGGGTGATAGGTCAGCACCTCGGGGTTGCCGACCAGGCGTACGGTCGCCGCGAGCAGCAGCGCGAGCGCCGTGTACTTGAGTCCCGGATGATCCAGGCGCGTCCACAGCACCAGCAGCGCTGCCCCCTCGAGCGCCCAGCCGATCGTGATCCACTCCTTCTCGACCTGCATCGGGATCGCGATCGTGAGCAGCGACAGCGCCGCCCCGCACAGCCAGGCGAGAGCGCTGGTGCGACGCGCGTCGTCCTCGCCCCAGAGGTCGCGCGCACCGGCAGCGGCGGCGATCGACAGCGCGCCGAGGACGAGCGGCACGATGGCGATCGCCGCGTCGCCGTACAGGTCCTCGAACACGGTGCCGGTCGCGGGCAACCATGCGAGCCCGGCGAGCGCTGCGGCGCGCCACGGCCAGCGGTCTTCACGCAGCCGGCGGCGCGCGCCGAGCGGCCACAGCGTGAACAGCGCGTCGGTCGCGAGCAGCAGTACCAGCACGCCGAGCGACGTCGACACGTCGGGCCGGCGCTCCATCACCCAGCCGAGCTGAACCAGCGCGGTCGCGAGCGTCGCGACGACGGCCCACGGACCACCGCCGAGCCGCGTCGCGGCGAGCAGGATCAGCACGCCCAAGACAGCCGGCAGGAGCAGGCCGACCAGCGGCTCGTGCGGCGGATCGGGCAGCCGTCCGAGGAGCAGCAGCAGCGCCGCGGTCGCGGCGGCGTGCTCGGCCTGACGCCGCGACGACGACGCGCGCTGCCAGAGCGCGCTCGCCTGCCACGCCAGCGCCACCAGCAGCATCGCCGGCAGGACCATCGCGTAGGACGGCGCGTACTCCGCGACGTCGTTCTCGAGGCGATAACAGACGAGACCGAGCGCCACGCCGGCCGCGGCCGCGATCTGCACGCGCGCGCGGCCCGGAAATCCGGATTGACGGACGAGCAGCACCGCGATGCCGAGCCAGCCGGCGAGGAGCGGCGGCAGCGGCAACGGCCGCAGCACACCGGCGACGACGAGCAGGACGAGCAGCCCGAGGCCGCTCACCGTCGCGGCGCGCGCGAGCGCGCGGAACAGCTCGACGCGGGCGTCGGCGTCGGCGCGCCCGAGCTCGAGCGTCAGGTGGTGCACCGCGGCCAGCGCGACGAACGCCAGCGCGACCGTCCACGGCGAGCCGCCCAGGCTCGGGTTCTGCGCGAGCCAGACGATCGCCACACCGAGCGACGCCGCCGCCGCACCGAGCGCGACCAGCCCTTCGCCGTGCTGCCGGGCGAGGAACCCCGCGGCGAGCCCGAGGACGCAGAGCAGGCCCGCGAGCGGCAGGATGCCCGTGCCGAGATCCGCGTTGGCCGCGAAGTAGAGCCCGGTCGTGAGCGGCAGCAGCACGCCGGCATAGCGCGACCAGCGCCACACCGGCCGATCGTCGTCGTCGGGCCGTGGTGTCGCGAGCACGAACAGCAGGCCGAACACGCCGAGGATCGCGAGCCCGAGCAGCACCCGGTCCGCGTCCATGCGACCGAAGGTCCACAGCAGCTGGTAGATCGTCGTGCCGGCGAGGGCGAGCGCGCCGAGCAGCGGCCAGCGCATGCGCCGCGCGAGCAGGAGCAACCCGATGTCCAGCAGCAGCACGTAGCCGAACAGCCCGATCGGGTTGTCCTCGCCGCGCGACGCGAAGATGGGCGTCAAGAACCCGCCGACCAGCCCGATCACCGCGATCACCAGCGACTCGTGGCGCCACGACAGCACGCAGCCGACGGCCGTCACCAGCACCATCAGCAGGAACACCGCGCCGATCGGGATCAGGCCGTAGAGCTGTCCCGCGGCCCAGAATGCGGCGTAGAGGATCACCAGCCCGCCGCCGGCGAGGGCGTTGGCGGTGCCGGCGTAGCGGCGGCGCAGGCTCCACTCGGCGCCGCCGATCGCGGCGAGGCCGGCGAGCACGCCCATCACGACCCGCAGCCAGGGTGGGATCAGGCCGTGCTCGATCGAGTAGCGGAAGAAGAACAGCCCGGCGAGCGCGAGCGCCGCCCCACCGAGCACCGCGGCGCCGCGGACGCCGAGCCACTGCTCCCAGTCCACCTGCGACAGGAACGACGGCGGCGGCTCCGGCGGCGACGGTGGCGGCGGCAGCGAGCCCGGACCGCCCGCGTCCGCAACGGCGTCGGC
>JAIEPK010000253.1 GCA_019749875.1 Candidatus Binatia bacterium
CGCTAAGCGTGCGCGTGGCCGACACCGTCCCCGCGCGCATCCTGCACGACCGCGCCGCGATCGCCGCGCGGGTCGCCGAGCTCGGCGCGCGCATCACCGCCGATTACGCGGGACGCTCGCTGCTCGTCGTGCCGGTGCTGAAGGGCAGCTTCGTGTTCGCGGCCGATCTGGTGCGCGCGATCGACCTGCCGCTGACGATCGAGTTCCTCGGCGTGCAGAGCTACGGCGATGCGACCCGCTCTAGCGGCATCGTGCGCTTGACGCTGGATCTCGCGCGCCCGATCGACGGGCTCGACGTCCTGCTGGTCGAGGACATCGTCGACTCCGGGCTCACGTCGTCGTACCTGCTCGAGCAGCTCGCGGCGCGCGGCGCGCGCTCGGTCAAGCTGTGCGCCCTGCTGCACAAGCCGGCGCGCACGGTGAAGCCGGTCGAGATCGCGTACCTCGGCTTCACGATCCCGGACGTGTTCGTGGTCGGCTACGGGCTCGACGCGGGACAGCTCCACCGCAACCTGCCCGACCTGCGCGTGCTCGACGAGGACTGACGTCCGCACCGGCTGCGCCGACCACGAGGCGATGAAGACGCCCGGGCGTCTCCATCTGACCGCGGCGACGCGCAGCACCGGCTGCCGGCCACGCCGGGATCAGGGGCTCGCGGTGTCCGGCGACGCGCTCGTGCGAAACCGGAAGGTCTCACCCGGCGTCGGGACGGTCCACGTCGAACCGTGCGGACCGCACGTCTTTCCGACCGTGCAGTCGGTCTTGTTGACCGGCCCGTGCTCTTCCGTCGGCTGGCCGATCGCCTGCTCGACCTGCAGCACGAACTCGTTCATCTCGTGCTCGCTCAGCACGGCCACCGGGCGGACCGACCGGTCGCGGGGCCGGAAGAAGTCCTCCCAGTGCCCGGCGAGGACATACTTGACGTTCCGGTCGCGAACCAGATCGAACGGATAGCCGGTGACCAGGTCGAAGTCCGGCATGCACGCGATGTGGACGTCGATCGGGTCGTCCTCGAGCGGGGGCCACGGCGCGACGAAGGCCGGGCTCGCCGCGGAGTCGACGTACAGGATGCGAAAGACCGTGCGCTCTCCATCGAGGAGCTCGATCAGGAACGCCCACGTGCGTCCGACCAGCCAGCCATTGCCCGTCTTGGGCGGCTCGCAGAGTGGAGTCGACTGCGCTCCCTGCGGCGCGCCGAACGTCGCGTAGAGCCCCACGGACTCGAGTCCGGCGTGCGGCGCGTGCGCCCACGGTAGCGGCGTGATGCGGAACGCCCCGGTGGAACAGTCCCCGTCGGTCGGCAGCGGGCCCGGCACGGCGGCCGGGAGCGGGATCGCGCAGACCTGGCCGCGCACCGCGTTGCCGAGCAGGTTCAGCGTGCTCTGGTCGGCGATCATCGTCGGGCGGTCCATCTGCGCCAGCGGATACGCGGGAATGTCCGCCGCGTGATCGACGTGCCCGTGCCCGACCAGGATGACCTTGGTCGCTCGATACGGCGTCTCGGCGAAGCCGTGCGCGATCGCGTCCTCGTCCGGCCGCGCCTCGCAGGTGCTCGAGGCGAGCAGGCCATGGTTCGAGAAGTAGGGTGCGGTCATCAGGTACTCGCCCTTCCACAGGATCCCCCAGCCGCCGACGCCGTAGTAGTGCAGCACCGCGTCGCGCTGCTCGTCGGGTACGAAGTCCGCGGCTTGCGCCGGCAGCACGTGCTCGCCGAGCGGCTGGTCGCGGACCATGTGCCGGCAACCAGGGAGAACCAGCAGTGCCGCGCAGAGCGCGGCAACGATCGGGCAGGCAAGCAGGCGCATGACCGCGGCGGCGCATATCACCGCCCGCGCACCGGGCGAAGCGGCCACCACCACAACGGCTGTCACGAGACGTCGCCTATCCGTCGCTGCCGGTCGTGCCGAAGTTCCAGACACGCGTGTTCCGGACGGTTCGCATCCTGGTGCTGCTCGCGATCCTGCTCGCGGTCGGCCTCACGTCGTGGCAGACGTCACGGCGCATCGCGCAGTGGGACCTGCCGCTGCGCGTCGCGGTGCACCCGATCGCCGGCGACGACAGCGACACCACGCGGCGCTACGTCGCCGCGCTCACCGATCGGACGTTCCAGCCGGTGGAGCGCTTCTTCGACGACGAGGGCTCGCGCCACGACGTCCACTCCTCGTTCGGACAGCTGGTGCGCATCCGCAAGGGCGGCGCGGTCGGCGAGCAGCCGCCGCCCGCGCCGATCGACGGCAACGTGCTGCAGATCATGTGGTGGAGCCTGCGGCTGCGCTACTGGGCGTGGCGCGTCGCCCCGGCGACCACGCCGGCGCCCGACGTCACGCTCTTCGTCGTCTACTTCGACCCGCGGCGGACCGAGAGCCTCGAGCACTCGTTCGGCCTCGAGAAGGGCCGCATCGGCATCGTCAACGCCTTCGCCGCCGACACGATGGCCGGCACCAACAACGTCGTGGTCGCGCACGAGCTGCTGCACACCGTCGGCGCGACCGACAAGTACGACCCGCGCACGCGCGAGCCGCGCTTCCCCGGCGGCTACGCGCAGCCCGATGCGAGCCCGCGCCTGCCGCAGCGCTTCGCCGAGATCATGGCGGGACGGATCCCGGTCTCCGCGTCCGAGTCGACGCTGCCGCCGAGCCTGAACGCGACTCTCGTCGGCGAGGCGACCGCACGCGAGATCGGCTGGGCGCGGTAGAGCGGACGCGTTCGGCGCCGCGTCAGTCGGTGGCAATCATCGCGTTGGGCGCCGCGTCAGTCGGTGGCGATCATCACGTTCGACGCCTTGATGACCGCGAAGACCTTGGCGCCCTTCTTGAGGCCGAGGCTCTTGGCACTGCTCTTGGTGATCACCGACACCACCTCGAGCCCCGGTGCGACCTCGACCACCACCTCCGAGTTGACCGCGCCGTGGTCGATCTTCTTGACGCGGCCCTCGAGCACGTTCCTCGCACTGATCTTCATGTCGCCTCCTCGTGTTCAGCTCGCGGCGGGAATTTCCGCGACCACGCGGCCGGTGCGCGAGACGTCGTAGCCGGCGAGCCCGCCGAGGTCGCGGCGCAGCGCGTCCGCGCTCAGCACGTCGAGCAACGTCGCGACCGCCGGGTGTGTGGCATGCTCGGCGGGAATCGCGAGATCGAAATCGGCCGCGGCGAGCGGCACGAAGCCGAGGCCGAACG
>JAIEPK010000077.1 GCA_019749875.1 Candidatus Binatia bacterium
GGCGGCCTCGGCGCGCTGCTCGCTCGCGAGCATCATCTGCTGGCGCTGCTGGTGGGTCGGCCCGCACGCCGAGGCGAGCAGCGACGTGAGCGCAAGCAGCACGGCGAACGCATTGGCGGCGCCGCGCGCGCCGCCGACGGGACCGGGCGCGCGGTGCAGCGCCGGTCTCACGATGATCGTCCTTCCCACCCGTTGGACCTCAGAACCGGCCATTGCCGCAGCAAGAGTAACGCCACTCCGTGCAGGAGGCATTAGCCGATTTCCGCTGCGCGAGCAGCGGGGTCTGCCTCCGCGCCGTCGGTCGCGATCGTGCAGCGCTGCGACTCTCGCGGTCACGCCGCGTTTGCGCGCGGCGCGACCGCTCAGGTGCGGCCTTCCCGCGTCCCCGTCTGCGGATCGAGCAGGAGCTTCCCGGCGCGCGCGCCGCCGGCGTCGAGCAGGTCGTCGATCGGGCCCGCGAAGTTGTCGAACGACGTCGCGCTGATGCGCGCCCCGCCCGCCCAGCGGTCCTCGATGAAGCGCAGGATCGAGCTCTGGTCGATCAGCGTGCTGCTCACGTAGTTCTGCTTGGCGAACGGCGACACCACCACCAGCGGCAGGCGCGGTCCGTAGCCGCAGCGTCCGCCCGCACCGTCCGAGACGTCGCCGCACAGGAAGTCGAGCGAGGTCGCGGAGCGGTTCACGATCGGCGACGGGACGTGATCGTACCAGCCGTCGGAGTCGTCCCAGGCGATGATCACCACCATGCGACTCCATTCGGGCAGCCCCTGCAGGCGGTTCAGCGTCTCGACGAGGAAGGTCTGCTCGTCGAGCGGCGTCGAGTTGCCGGGGTGTCCGTTCTGGTACGCGGGCGCCTTCAGGAAGGACACCGTCGGCAGGTTGCCGGCGTCGGCCGCGGCCCAGAACCACGACAGGTCGTATGAATGATTGGCTTGATCGGTGCGCCCGATCGCGTCGACCGACGAAGGCGGCAGGTGCCGCGGGTTCGCGGTCGACGCGAAGTACTGGAACGGGTTGTGGTGCGGCACGTAGTCCGTGAAGACGAGCTCGTCGGTCGCGGGATCGACGCCGGTGGCGCGATCGTACGACTCGAGCGGGTGGCCGCTCGTGCACGCCCCGCTCGCGTCGACGGCGAATCCGCCCTGGAACCAGCCCCACGTCACACCGGCCTCGTTCAGCAGGTCGCCGACGTTGCGCCCGGTGAAGGCGATCGTGTCGTCCGTCTCGGAGCACACGTCCCAGTACGGATCCGCGTCCTCGTTCAACGTCGCGAGCGTGCCGTTGCTCGGAGCCGCGATCGACGTCGCGTCGACCGGTCCGCCGCACGACGGTACGTCGCCGTAGACGTTCGCCGACGGGCCGCACAGCACGCCGTACGTGTCGCCGACCGTCAAGTTGATCGCGCCGCGCGTCGACTCGCCGAAGTTGCTCGCGAAGAAGCTGTCGCTGATCGCGAAGTGCTGCGCGTAGCTCCACAGCGCGGTGACGGTGTTGCCGTCGAAGTAGCCCATCAGCGTGGTCCACTGCCCGGCCGCGTTCTGCGTGCAGAACTGGCGCTCGTTCTCCGGCGGCTCGGCGTCGAAGCGCACGAACTGATTCATCAGGCCGCCGTTCCGCGACTCCTGCTCGGTCGTGTACTCGTGCGACTGGTCGCAGGTGTACGACTGCAGGCGATCGATGCGGAACGGGTTCGCTTGATTCGGGTTGTGCAGCAGCAGCGTCTCGGTGAGCCCGTTCACCGAGGGCGTGCCGGACCTGGCGTGGAACTCCGGCTGCCCCGGCGGATTCGCCGCGTTCGGGTAGACGCCGAAGTAGCCGTCGAACGACTTGTTCTCCTGGTAGATGACCACCAGGTGCTCGATGCCGGCGGTCGTCGTGCGATCGTCGTTCGAGCAGCCGGCCGCCAGCAGCGCCGCGAGCACGCACGCCGTCCCTCCCCACCACGTCCGTCGCCTCATGCGCCGCGTATCGCGCAGGCGCCGGGCTGCGTCAACGACGCACGACGGCGCGTCAGACGCGCGCAAATTCCTTGACGGCCGTGGCGAAGGCTGCGAGGTCGCCCAGCCGCTCTCGGACGATACGCTTCAAGATGGCGCGATCGAGCTGCTCGTAGTCGTGCACGGCGATGTTCCGGAAGCCCGTCATCGCACGCAAGTGCGAGGCGAGCTCGGGCGAGATCACGCTCTGGTCGGCGAGGATCTGGAAGTGCGCCTTCAGCGAGTCGGGTAGACCCCACCCTCGTCCGGAGATGAGGTGGGCCGCGAGGTCGATGGCCGCCTGGATGGCGCGCTGCAGGTTCAGGACGACGATCTCCTCCACGTCGAGGTCGTCGACGCGGTCGGGATTGCCGGCCGTCACCGTCCGGATCCGCTGCAGGCAGCGCTCGATCGTGGCCAGCTTGCCGAGCGCGACGTCCGACGTCACCGGACCTCCCGAGCACCGCCGAGCAGGGCAGCTTCGATCGGCGCCCGCACGCGCTTCAAGTCGAAGTACGCGCCCAGCGTTCGAACCGTGAAGCGCTCCAGCGCCTCGGGATCGCGCGCGCGAAGAACGCGGCGCGCACGCAGGATCTCCATCGCGAGAACGGGCGACGCATCGTTGAGGACCACGAGATCGACCCCCGTGCCGAGGATGTCCTCCAGATCGACCTTGGCGCTCACGACGTCGAGCGGATCGGGGACCGGACGCGCGGTCAAGATCGCGAGATCGTGGTCGCTTCCTCTGTGCTCGACGCCACGCGCACGCGATCCGAACAGCAGGATGGCCGAGGGGTGAAACCGCTCATCGAGAAGCGCGGCGGCTCGCTCGAGCGAAGCCTCCTCCGGATCGACGCCGTGCGACATGCCGCCCACGTATCACGAAGTCGGCCACAATGAACCACGGACGCGATACCGAGGCGTCCAACGTCGATCGGACGGGCGGTGGGATTTCCGTGTGAGGGCCGCGTCGGCCAGCTCAAGGGTGCGTCGCCAGCAGCCAGATCGCGAGCTCGCGGCGCTGCCGGTCGGAGAACGGGTACGCCGGCATCGGCGGCTGCGGCGTGCGCAGGAAGGTCGCGAGCGCGTCGACGTCGTACTTCGCGGCGAGCCCCGCGAGCGGACGGTACGTCTGCTGCGTGCCTTCTTGCTTGACGTGGCACCGGGCGCATTCGTTCTCCGCCCACAGCGCGCTGCCGGTCGCGGC
>JAIEPK010000048.1 GCA_019749875.1 Candidatus Binatia bacterium
ACGCCGCTGCCCCGCTCGCGACCCACGAAGCTTCCTGAGCGTCGCGGGGCGCGCCGGCGCGCGCGACCACGATGACTCTCCGCTCGCGGCGCTCTGCGCCGGCGCCGTCTTCAGGGAGCCGCAGCGGCGGGCCCGGCTCCGCCGGGAGCCGATGACGGCGCCTCACCGCCGAGCGCGGTGGTGAGCGTCGCGATCGTGACCGCGCCGCCCTCGCGCGCGCGATCCATGACCTCGACCGCGAAGCCGTACTCCGCCTGATCGTCGGCATCGAAGAACAGGATGTGGTCCTCGCGCGCCGCGAACATCCGCTTCAGCCGGTCGGACAGCTCGTCGAAGCCGACGTCCGTGCCGTTCACGGTGATCGTGCGGCCGGCGCCGACGCGCAGCACGAGCGGCGGATCCGGGTCCTGCTGGAGCTCCTGCTTCGTGACCTCTTCCTTCTCCTGCTTCGGCGTGTGCACCCAGAACTTCTTGGTGAGGAGCGGCGTGATCACCATGAAGATGATCAGCAGCACCAGCACGACGTCGACCAGCGGCGTCACGTTCATCGACGGCGCGACGCCCTTCCCGCCCGCGTTCCCGACGTTCATCGCCATGGCTCAGCCTCCTGCCGCGACGGCGGCGCCGGGCGCGCTCCGTGCGGTCGTGCCGTCCGCTGGCGCCGGGGCCTGTGCTGCTGCCGCATCGACCGGCGCAGGCTCGGCCGGCGTCGGATCGTGCGCCCCGCGCGCCTCCTTGCCGCGGCTCCTCTCGCCGACCAGGAACGACATGCCGGGAAAGCCGACCTGCTGCGCACGCGCCAGCACCGTGCGTACTTGACCGTAGGTCAGCCGCGAGTCGCCGCGCAGCACCAGGCGCCGCAGCGGCTCGTCGGCGTGCGCCGCACTGAGCGCCTCGATGGCACCGTCGAGGTCGTACTTCTCCTGCCCGACGTAGAACTCGCCAGCACTCGACACCGTCAGCTTGATCGGCTCGCTCGACGCATCGACCTCAGGATCGGGGTTGAAGATGCCCGGCAGCTCGACCGGCACGTCCTGGTCCATGCGCGGCGCCACCACCATGAAGATGATCAGCAGCACCAGCACCACGTCGACGAGCGGCGTGACGTTCATGTCGGGCGAGACGCCGCCCGACTTGACGCTCCTCTTACGCGACGCGCTCACGCCGCATCCCTCCCGACTGGACGCTGCGCTCTTCCCAGTCCTCGACCATGTCGAGCAGCTCGCCGGCCGAGCGCTGCAGCTTGCCCTCGTCGTGCGCGATCTGCGTCGACAGGAAGTTGAACGCGAGCACCGCCGGGATCGCGACCGCGAGACCGAGCGCGGTCTCGATCAGCGCTTCGCTGATGCCCGCCGACACCGAGGACAACCCGCCCGAGCCGCTCGCGGCGATGCCCTGGAAGGCGGAGATGATGCCGACGACCGTACCGAGGAGCCCGACGAACGGCGCCACCGATCCGACCGACGCGAGCACCGACATGCCGCGGCGCAGATCCTCGCCGACCTCCTCGAGATAGCGCTCGAGGTGCCGTCGCGTGCGCTCGGATGCGGACAGACCCGAGATGTCGGCGGTCTGCCGCGCGTGCACGTACATCGTGAGGCCGGCGCGCACGACGCGCGTCAAGTGCCCGCGCGCGTGCTCGTCGGCCTGTGCGTCGGCGAGGATGCCGTCGACGTCGGCCGCGCGCATCTTGTCGGCGATCACGGCGGCGAACGCCTTCGAGGTCGCGCGCGAGCGGCGCAGCGTGAACAGGCGCTCGAGAAACACCGTCAGGGACGCGAGCCCCATCGTGAGCAGGACGACGGCGATGACGATCGCCGGTGCGCCCATGTGCTCCCAGATCTCCATGTAGCTGAAGGTCATCGTCCTGCTCCTTCCGATCCCTCTCGGACTTGCTCGGGCGCTCGGCACCGGCTTGCGGTGCGCGCCTTGCGATGGGTGGCGACGGGTCCGGCCCCACCGGGACGCCGCCGCGTTCTCGTTGCTCGACGCTGGTCGCTCACGGCACGGTGGTCTCGCAGTTGGTGAACGTGTCGTTGCCCGGACCGCCGTTGCAGACGTCGGTGCCGGCGCCGCCGTTGATCGCGTCGTCGCCGCTGTTGCCGAACAGCGTGTCGGCGTTCGCGCCGCCGTCGATCGTGTCGTTGCCGGCGCCGCCGCACACCACGTCGTTCAGCCCGAGCGCGGTGATCGTGTCGTTGCCGCCGCGGCCGACGATCACGTCGGCGCCGGTCGTCCCGTTGATCGTCTCGCCGGCGTCGGTACCGACGATGGTCGCGACCTGGCCGTTGCACATGTACGGCGGGTACTGCACGGCGCTCACCGAGCAGCTGCCCGTGGCAGTCCCGAACAGGGTCGCGAACTCCGCGGTGCAGGTGAAGTCGGCCGCGGTCGGTCGCGACGCGCCGTCCACGCAGTCGTAGAGCACGTTCGCGAAGCTGCCTTGCGGGATGCCCTGACCCGACGTGATGAGGCCGATCGCGAGCTGGTCGTCGAGCGTGTCGGCGTTGGTGTCGTTGTCGGCCACGAGGAACGTGCCATTGACGCCGCTCGCGTTGGTCACCTGCTCGCTCAAGGCTTCGTCGATGATGTTGATCCGCCCGCCCGGGTAGCCGAGGAAGACCGACACGCCGGTCACCGGATCGGACGAGTCGTACGCGATCGTGACGGTGAGCGTCGTCGTGGCGCAGGTGACGATCGGCGTGGGCGACGGCGACGCGGTCGCCGCGGGCGACGGTGTCGGTGTCCGCGTCGGGGTCGGGGATGCGCTCGGGGTCGGCGTCGGCGTGCGCGTCGGCGTCGGGCTCGGTGACGGGCTCGGGGATGCGCTCGGAGTCGGCGTCGGCGTGCGCGTCGGGCTCGGGCTCGGCGTCGGGCTCGGCGACGCGCTCGGCGTTGGACTCGGGGATACGCTCGGAGTCGGCGTCGGCGTGCGCGTCGGGCTCGGCGTGGGCGTCGGAGTCGGGCTGGGGCTCGGGCTCGGCGACGCGCTCGGCGTCGGGCTCGGGGATGGACTCGGGGTCGGCGTCGGGCTCGGCGTGGGCGTCGGACTCGCGCTGGGGCTCGGGCTCGGCGACGCGCTCGGCGTCGGACTCGGGGATGCGCTCGGGGTTGGCGTCGGCGTGCGCGTCGGCGTGGGCGTCGGAGTCGGGCTGGGGCTCGACGTCGGACTCGGCGACGCGGTCACCGTCGGCGTCGGCGTGCTCGTCGGCGTG
>JAIEPK010000483.1 GCA_019749875.1 Candidatus Binatia bacterium
TGCTGGCCGGGCTGCGCGATGGCGCTGCGGCGCAGCTCGGCGTCGCGCTCGGCTTCGCCGCGACGTTCGCGGTGATCGTCGCCGACGTGCTGGTGCTCGCTCGCGAGCGTCAAGACCAACACCTGCACCGCATGCGCGGCGCGATGATGCGCGAGCGCCGCCGCACGCAGTCCCGGGAAGAAGCGATCGCGAACCTGAGCCACGACCTGCGCAACCCGCTCGCGATCGCGGTCGGCTTCGCGGAGATGGCCGAGGACGACGCGCTGTCCGAGGACGACCGGGCGAACGCGCTGTCCGGCATCCGGCGCTCGCTCTGGGAGATGTCGCAGATGGTCGAGAACGTCCTCGACGGCTCGGCCGATCAGGCCGGCGCGCTGGTCCCGCACCCCGAGCCGCTCGATCTCGAGCGGCTGTGCGACGAGGCACTCGCGGCGACCCGCATCCTGCTGCGACGACGCCCGATCACGCTGACCGGCGCTCTCGAGCCCGGCGTGCTGGTGTTCGCGGACCGCCATCGCCTCGCGCGCGTGATCGCGAACCTGCTCGGCAACGCCTGCAAGTACACCGTCGCGGGCGAGATCCGCGTGCACACCATGGCCTGCGGTGGATTCGCGGTGATCCGCGTCCAGGATACCGGCACCGGCATCGCGTCCGAGGCGCTGCCGCACATCTTCGACCGCTACCGTCGCGCGCATGCGGGCGGACCCGCGGGTGCGGGCCTCGGGCTCGCGATCGCGCACCGCCTCACCGAGCGCATGGGCGGCGTGCTCGAGGTCGAGAGCACGCTCGGCGTCGGCTCGACGTTCACCGTGACGCTGCCGCTGTGCGCGGCGCGCGGCGGTGCCCTGCCGGTGGATCACTCCGTCGCCGCGTGAGCCGGCGCGCGAGCGCCGGTCGACGACGCGCGTCGCGTCGGCAGCGTTTCGTCGTCGGCGCAGTCGCTCCGGACGTCAGTCGACCTTCAGGACCACCTTGCCGAAGTGCTCGCTCGCCGCGACCAGCCGGTGCGCCGCAGGCGCCTCGGCGAGCGGCAGGACGCGGTCGACGACCACGCCGAGACGTCCCGCCGCGAGCGCGTCACCGAAGCGCGCGACGAAGCTCGCGACGATCTCGGCCTTCTCCGCGAACGAACGCGCGCGCAGTGTCGAGCCGACGACGTGCAAGCGCTTCAGCATGAGCGTCGCGAGGTTGATCTCGGCGGCGGCACCACCGGTGAGGCCGATGATGACGAGCCGTCCACCGGTCGCGAGCGAGGCGACGTTGCCCGCGAAGTACGGGCCGCCGATCGAGTCCAGCACCGCGTCGACGCCGCGCTTTCCGGTGAGCTGCTGGATGCGCTCGGCGAAGTCCTCGCTGCGGTAGTTGATCGCGGCGGTCGCGCCCATCTCGACGCAGCGGCGGCACTTCTCGTCGCTGCCCGCGGTCACGTAGACCTCGGCGCCGGCCTCGCGCAGCAGCTGGATCGCGGCCGTGCCGACGCCGCTGCCGCCACCGTGCACC
This sequence comes from Candidatus Binatia bacterium, assembly GCA_019749875.1. Lineage (GTDB taxonomy): Bacteria > Desulfobacterota > Binatia > UBA12015 > UBA12015 > VGTK01. Next base: position 1,501 of record JAIEPK010000483.1, read on the forward strand.
AGGGCGGAGCCGCCACGCGCGATGCCGCCGAGCATGAAGAGGTTCAGGTACGCGGTGAGGTAGACCTCGGGAAAGCCGCCGGCCGCGACCAGATCGAGCGCTGCGGGGACGCGCATCACCGAGCCGTGGTGCACCGCGACGCGCTGCGCGTAGCCGCCGCCCGCGAGCAGCGCCATGACCCGGTCGCCGACCGCGAAGCGTCCGCCCGGAACCGCGCTGCCGATCGCCTCGACCACGCCCGCACACTCGAGCCCGAGGATCGCCGACGCGCCCGGCGGCGGCGGATAGAATCCACGCCGCTGCAGCAGGTCGGCGCGGTTCACCGCGCTCGCGTGCACGCGGATCGTCACGTCCTCGGGACCTGCGGCCGGATCGGGTGCCTCCCCGATCTGCATCACGTCCTCGTCGCCCGGCTCACGGATCACGATTGCTTGCATGGACGGTCCTCGGCTATTCGCTCTGCTTCCAGCCCGGCGACGATAGCGCAAGCCGCGCCCCGCGCCGAGGCGCCCGTACCAAGGAGGGAACCTTGAAGACGCATCTTCGTGCGGCGAGCGTCGCACTCACAGCTTGTGCCCTGCTCGCGCTCGGCGCCGGCTGCTCGCACACGTCCGGCGGCAGCGAGGGCGGCTTCGCCGCACAGGCCGTCGAGGAGCTGACGGCGAGCGGCTTCGGCGACTACCTCGGCGTGCAGCAGCCGAGCAGCTCGGACGAGCGCGACGGCTGGACCGAGTACTTCTTCGATCCCGCCGAGGAGGGCGCGGTCTGCCTCACCGGCAAGCCGTTCCAGGTGAACGTCCACCGCGGCACGTCGGATCAGGTCCTGCTGTACCTCCAGGGCGGCGGCGCGTGCTGGGACTACCTCACCTGCTACGTGCTCGGCACGGCCTACACGTCGGCGAACGGCGCCGTGCAGAGCGGCATCATCGACCTCGACGATCCCGCGAACCCGTTCAAGGACTGGAACATCGTCTACGTGCCGTACTGCGACGGCTCGGTGTTCACCGGCGACGCGACGGTCGACTACAACGGCAACCGGACGTTCCATCACGGGCTGCGGAACCTCTCGGTCGGCGTCGACGCGATGCTGCGTGCGTTCCCCGATCCGTCGCGCATCGTGGTCGCGGGCAGCAGCGCGGGCGGCTACGGCACGTTCGCCGGCTACGGCGTGACGCGCGTCGCCTACCCCGACACGCCGATCCTGATCTTCAACGACTCGGGTCCCGGCCTGCAGAACCTCGACGCGTCGCAGGACGTCAAGGATCGCACCGCGAACTGGGACTTCACCAAGCGCATCCCGCCGAGCTGCACCGAGTGCGCGCAGCAGTACACCTACCTGATCGACTGGTCGCTCGACCGCGACTCCGAGCTGCGCACGGCCATGTACTCCTACCAGCAGGACGGCGTGATCAGCTTCTTCATCGATCTCGACGGGCCCGCGTACCAGAGCCTACTGCTGTCGGTGACCGGCGACGTGCACGCGCGCAACCCGGAGCGCTTCGAGCGCTACTTCCCGCAGGGCACGACGCACACCGTGCTGCTGTCGCCGGAGTTCTACACGCAGCGCATCGACGGCGTGTCGCTGCTCGACTGGACCAACGACTTCCTCGCCGACGGTCCGGGCTGGGTCGACACGATCGAGTGAGCCTGACGCCGCGGCGGCGCGGCCGGTGGTGATCCCGCCCCCGGCCGCGCGCGCGGCGCAGCGCGACGCCTGCCTCCGGGCAGGCCA
>JAIEPK010000675.1 GCA_019749875.1 Candidatus Binatia bacterium
CGCCGCCGCCCCCGGATCCGCACCGCTCTCGAGGGCGTGCAGACGATCGCGCAGCTCCGCGGCACGCTCGAAGTCGAGCGCCTCGGCCGCCTCGTGCATGGCCTGCCGGACCTCGGCCGCGAGGCGTGGCAGATCGCGGCCATTCGCGTCGCGGGCCGCGAGCTCGTCCGGCGTCAGCACCGGCACCGTCGCGTAGTCTGCTTCGTAGATCTCGACCAGCGGCGAGCCGACCGCCTTGACGATCGACTCCGGCGTGATGCCGTGTTCGGTGTTGTAGGCGCGCTGGATCTCGCGCCGCCGGTCGGTCTCGCCGATCGCGTGGCGCATCGAATCGGTCACGTGGTCGGCGTACATGATGACCAGGCCGTTCACGTTGCGCGCCGCGCGACCGATGGTCTGGATCAGCGAGCGCGTCGAGCGGAGATAGCCTTCCTTGTCGGCGTCGAGGATCGCGACCAGCGAGACCTCGGGGATGTCGAGGCCCTCACGCAGCAGGTTGATGCCGACGAGCACGTCGAACTCGCCGCGGCGGAGCGCACGGATGATCTCGACGCGCTCGATGGTGTCGACGTCGGCGTGGATGTAGCGCACGCGCACGCCGACGTCCTGCAGGTAGTCGGTGAGGTCCTCGGCCATCTTCTTGGTGAGCGTCGTGACCAGCACCCGCTCGCTCAGCTCGACGCGCTTGCGGATCTCCTCGAGCAGGTCGTCGACCTGCTCGCGTGCGCCGCGCACCTCGATCTGCGGGTCCATGAGGCCGGTCGGCCGGATCACCTGCTCGACCACCACGCCGCCGCTCTTCTGGAGCTCGTAGTCGCCGGGTGTCGCCGAGACGTACACCGCCTGGCCGACGAAGCTCTCGAACTCCTGGAAGTTGAGCGGACGGTTGTCGAGCGCCGACGGCAGGCGAAATCCATACTCGACGAGGGTCGACTTGCGCGAGCGGTCGCCGCGGTACATGCCGCCGACCTGCGGGATCGTGACGTGGCTCTCGTCGACGAAGAGCACGAAGTCCTTCGGGAAGTACTGCAGCAGGGTCGCCGGCGGGGATCCCGGCGTGCGGCCATCGAGGTGTCGCGAGTAGTTCTCGATGCCGTTGCAGAAGCCCATCTCGGCGAGCATCTCGAGGTCGAAGTTGGTGCGCTGTTCGATGCGCTGCGCTTCCAGCAGCTTCCCCTCGGAGCGCAGCTCGGCGAGACGCTCGACGAGCTCCTGCCGGATCGCCGCGACCGCGTCGTCGAGGCGGTCACGCGTCGTCACGTAGTGGCTCGCCGGGTAGATGGCGACGCGCGAGAGACCGCGCAGGGTCTTGCCGCGCAGCGGGTCGAACTCGGCGATCGACTCGATCTCGTCGCCGAAGAACTCGATGCGCAGCGCCGACGCGTCCTCGTACGCCGGGAAGATCTCCACCACGTCGCCGCGCACGCGGAACGTCCCGCGATGAAAGTCGACGTCGTTGCGCTGGTACTGGATGTCGATCAGCTTGCGCAGCAGCTTGTCGCGGTCGAGGCGCGCGCCGCGCTCGAGGAAGACCAGCATCTCGAAGTACTTCTCGGGCGAGCCGAGGCCGTAGATGCACGACACGCTGGCGACGATCAGCACGTCGTTGCGCTCGAGCAGGGCCTTGGTCGCCGAGTGGCGCATCTTGTCGATCTCGTCGTTGATCGACGAGTCCTTCTCGATGTACGTGTCGGTCGACGGGACGTACGCCTCGGGCTGGTAGTAGTCGTAGTAGCTGACGAAGTAGCGCACGCCGTTGTCGGGGAAGAACTCCTTGAACTCGCCGTAGAGCTGTGCGGCGAGCGTCTTGTTCGGCGCGATCACCAGCGCCGGCCGGTTCACGCGCGCGATGACGTTCGCCATCGTGAGCGTCTTGCCCGACCCCGTGACGCCGAGCAGGGTCTGGTGCTTGACGCCGGAGACGAGGCCTTCGGTCAGCTCGTCGATCGCGCGCGGCTGGTCGCCGCGCGGCTCGAACGGCGCCTGCAGGCGAAACGTTCCGGGACGCTCTCCCGCCCCCTCACCCGCGCTCAACCGACCGCCCCCCGTGACACCGGCGTACGCTCACTGCGCGGGGAAGACCCATACCCCGCCGTCCTCCACCAGAAGCGACACCGCGTCGTCGCCGTAGACGCCGTCGAAGTCCGCCAGGTGATTCAAGAACATGCCCTGGCTCGCGTAACCGCGGTTGTGGACCTGGCAGTAGAAGCTGCCGCCCTGGCCGTAGCCGCCGCCCACCACACCGACGTACATCCCCGGCTGCTGGTACGGGACGAAGCGGCGCGGGGACACCAGGTGGGTACCGAGCGGCGGCGGTCCGGCGGGATTCAGGGGCGGCGGACCCGCCGGGTTGAGCGGCGTGGGTCCGGCGGGGTTGAGCGGCGTCGGACCGGCCGGCCCGTACAGCTGCGGCGGCGGCGCGACCGCGCTACCGCGTCCTGCGACCGACGAACGCCCGCCATGGCCGGGCGGCGTCGCCCCGGCAGCGGCCGCGCCCAGCACCACCAGGCACGCGATCGCGACCGTCGCCAGATTCCGGCTGCCTTCGTACGCGCTCGCCATCAGTCGCCCTTCCCGCTCTTCCAGCGCTTGTACTTGCTCTCGAAGTCGCGGCGCTGGTCCGGTGTCATCTGACGGTACTTCTCGTAGTTTTGCTGGACGCGCGCACGCTCGCCCGGGTCGAGCTGTCGCCAACTCTCGTAGCTTCGATCCATGCGCTGGCGGCTCGACTCTGGCAAGCGCTGGTACCGCTGCAGATTCTCGAGCGCGCGCTGGCGATCGTTCGGATTGAGCTCCTGCCAGCTCTGCACCGGCCGCGTGCCCTGCACCGGTCGCGCGAGTGCGGGGCTCGCGAGCGTTGCCACGAGAACGATCGCAGCGCCGGCCAGCGACGTTCTTCGACGCGCCCGGTTCCCCATGACGACCGTGCTCAGCCCGCACCACCGTCGTCGGGCTGCTCGTCCGCGCCCTGCCCCGCGAGCACCGCGTCCAGGTTGCGCAGCTCATCCAGCTTGCGCACGATCGGGTAGTTCAGGAACAGATCCGGTCGCTCGAGCAGGTCACGCGGCGGGTCGAGCTCGTTGACGGCGACCGCTTCCTCGGCGGGCGCTTCGGCCGGCGTGGGCTCGCCCGGCGCAGCGACCTGCGGACGGCGCGCGAGCTCCTGCTTCGCCGCTTCCCCGCCGTGCTGCGACGCCTTGGCGAGCCGCGTCGGCGCCTTCGCCGGCTTGTTGGCGGGCTCCGGCGCG
>JAIEPK010000120.1 GCA_019749875.1 Candidatus Binatia bacterium
CGCAGCGGCGCCGCCGGCGGACCACACCGCGTCGCCGGAAGAAGGTGCCGAGCGCCCGGCGGCCCCGTCGCCGCCGAGCGATGCCCCACCGGCGACCGCGGCGTCGAACGAAGGATCGCTACCGGCGCTGCCCGTGCCGGAGGCCACGCCGCAGGCGCAGGAGAGCAGCAGCCCCGCCGTCGCGGCGACGCGCACCACCAGCAAGCGCATCTCGATCGACTTCACCGAGGCCGACGTGCGGACGGTGATCGAGCTGATCGCGGCGGCGGGCGGCTACCACGTGCTCTTCACACCCGACGTCGGCGGGACGATCACGATCTCGCTCGTCGACCGGCCGTGGGAGGACGCCCTGGTGACCGTGCTGCGCGCGAAGCGGCTGCGCGAGGTCCGCCACGAGGACGTGATGCTGGTCTCACCGATCGGACGCTGAGCGGGCCGCGTCGCGCGGCGTGACGGATCCCGACGTCAAGCACTCTCCTCGTCCGCGCCGACGTAGTACTCCGGGTACTCGATGGGATCGGGCGACCAGATGGGCTTGCCGTCGTCGTTGAGCGGGATGCCGCCGTAGCCGGTCTCGCGCTTCACCCAGTTGCCGTTCGCGTCCTGCTTCCAGAAGTTCGGGCCCTGGCCGGTGTTGAGCGGGTCGTGCGCGACGCGCGCATTGGGGTCGTAGTCGGGTGGCAGGCTGCCGCGCCACGGTCCGTAGATGACCTGGCCCTCGAAGCGCGGCGTGTGCACCCAGTTGCCGTTCGCGTCCTGCTGGTCGAACACCGGCGAGTACGAGGTCCCGTGGTAGAAGTCGGGTGGAACGTACATGCCGGCGGTGCGCGGGTTGTCGCTCAGCGTGCCGGTCGAGGTCACCTCGTTGCCGTGTCCGGCGAGGTTGCCGTCCGACGCTCCCGTTCCGGTCCCGCCGTCGGTCTGCGACGATCCCGAAGGCAGCGTGCGGCCGGCATTGTCCGTCCGCGGCACCGTGGGCGTGGTCGCGGTGCCCGGCCTGCGAATGACGCTGGCCGTGTCCGCGGTCTCCCGATCCAGAAGTGCAGCGAAGTCGTTGCGGCCCTCCTCGGCGCGCGCGCGGACACGGTCGGTGCGCGCGTGGTCGGTCGCCGGGGCGACGTGGATGGATCGAAGTTGGACGCTCATGCCGGCGGCTCGTCGCAACGCACGTGCCACCCCGCGAGCGAGCGAACACGCGCCCGAGCCGCCGCGCGCCGTGCCGTGCGCGCGACAGCCGGCACATGCTGCCGCGCGAGCAGGACGAAGCTGCCGCCATGTGCCCGTCCGCGCGCCCCCTGTCGGCGGAGAACCTGCGCCGCACGGTGCGCGCGCACCGGCACCACGCTTGCGAACGGCGACCGCGATGCTCCTGCCGCACCTCATGCAGGTCCAGGTGACGCGCCGCCCTGCCGAGGTCGCCGGGTCCCGCGCCGGCGCGCCCGCGCCCGGCGCCGGAAGTCTGCGCTCGACCTTCGCAAGCGAGCTCGGCGCAGTCCGCTCGGGGTTCATTCCCCTGACCGCGGCGGACCGCGTCGCGAGCACCGCTCGCAGCGTCGGCGCACGGAGCAGCGGCAGCCCGACGGCCGCGCCGATGATGTCGGCGCACGAGCCGATCGCGGCATGGCTCACCACGCCGCGCCAGCGCGCGCTCGCCAACGCGATCACCCGCGCGTCGGATCATGCCGGCGTGGCGTCCGACGTGTCGCTCGCCGTGGCGGTCGCGGAGTCCAGCCTCGATGCCGCCGCGCAGAGCACCGACGGCCTGAGCTCGGGGACGTTCCAGGTCACCGGCCCGACCGCGGCCGACATCCGCCGCCGCATCCGCGACGGCGAGATCGCGCGTCCGCCGGGCAGCGACGACGTCGCCCTCGGCGTCGCGCACCTGCGCTGGCTGGACGACATCTTCGACCGCGGCGAGACGCTCAGCGGATCGCTGCGGACGGTACCCGTCCGCGACGGCGCGGAGCGTACGCGCTTCGCCGTCGCGGCGTACAACGCCGGCGAGGGCCGCGTCGCCCGCGCACAGGAGCAGGCGGCGGCCCAGCGTCGCGATCCGACCCGCTACGAGAACATCCGCGCGTTCCTGCCGAGCATCACGCAGCGCTACGTCGACCGCGTGATGCGCTACTCGGGCCGCGCGACGCCGACCGTCCGCACGGCATGATGCGAACCGCCCGCCGCGCCGATGTACGGCTCGAGAGGAGTGCGACCATGAGACGCTCGATGCTGCGAACCACGACGCCGCTGCTGCTGTGCGTGCTGCCGACGCTCCTGCTGTACGGCGTACGCGAGGCGCGCGCGCTGACCGCAGAGGAGATCCTGCAGCTGAAGCAGGCCGGGGTGAGCGACGACACCATCCAGGACATGCTGCAGAACGAGCGCATGAAGCAGCAGCAGAAGGCGGCCGACGCCCCCAGCGCCGCCATGGAGCAGGACAAGTTCGCGAACGATCACATCGGCTCGTGGACCACCAGCGACGGTCGGGTGGTGCTCTCCACCGGCAAGGCGGATCCGCAGAAGGACGTCTTCGATCCGACCGTGCCGCAGAACCCGGCCGACACGACGCCGATGAACGTCTATCCGTACGTCTTCACCGGCGCTGGACCTCCCGGACCGCCGGCACCGGTGATCGGGCCGCACGGACCGATCGGCGGCGGCGGCTTCGCCCCGCGTTGAGCCCTGCGCAGGCGTCGCGCTCGGTATTCGCTGCACGCGTGCAAGAGAGGGAGGGGCCTCTCTTCACTTTGCACGATCGCCTGCTCGAGCCCGCAGCGTCAATTCAAGCATTTCCGCGGTCTCCGGCGGCACTCCCTTTGCTCTTGCCTGCGCACCATGCAGGTCAAGATCCTTCTGCTCGCGAGCGAGGACGCGGGCGAGACCGTCGAGGTCTCGCGCACGATCGAGCTCGAGACGTACGGGCCGGAATGGAAGAGCGCGCTGGTGCATGCGGTTGCCGCCCATGCTGGCGACACCGCGCGCTGCCTGCTGGGCCAGATCGAGCCCGCACTGCCTCCTGCACCGACCGCATTCGTTCCGCTCGCGCACGTGCTGCAGAGTTGTTGAAACGAGGGGGCACGCGCCCCCTCGCCCCATCAAGCAGAGCTTGATGGGGCCCCACTCCCCGCGGTCGCTGCGCTCCGCGCTCGCCTGCGGCTCGCGTGCACGATGCGGTGCCGCCCCCCACCGCCGCGGCCAGCTGCGCTCCGCGCTCGCCTCCGGCTCGCTTGCACGATGCGGTGCCGCCCCCCAC
>JAIEPK010000602.1 GCA_019749875.1 Candidatus Binatia bacterium
TCGGCCGGCGCGCGCCCCGGTGGACGGCATGCTTTGTCGCGCTCGCGGCGTGTGCCACAACGACGCCGTCGCGGCCTTGCCGGCCGCGCGACGGAGTCGTTCACGAGAGGAGTCATCGGTGTCCGTGATCCAAGGCGAGGTACCGTTCCGGGTGCTCCCGGCACTGAACGACCAGAACCGCGAGTTCTGGACCGCCGGCGCGCGCGGCGAGCTGCGCTTCTGGCGCTGCGGTGATTGCCGCTACTGGATCCACCCGTGGCAGCCGCTGTGCCCGCAGTGCCGCTCCAAGAACCTGGCGGTCGAGACGGTCTCGGGTCGTGCGACGCTCGCGACCTACACCATCAATCACCAGGCGTGGATGCCCGGTCCGCCGCTGCCGTACGTGGTCGCGATCATCGAGCTCGTCGAGCAGCCGTCGGTCCGCCTGACGACGAATCTCGTCAACTGCCCGCACGACCGGATCCGCATCGGCATGCCGCTCCGGGTGATCTTCGAGCCGCATCCCGACCCGGACGGCGACGTCTACATTCCGCTCTTCGAGCCGGAGAACGGCGCGTCCCCGGCGGTCGCGCGGGAGGATGCGTGATGCCCGCCGCAGCCGAGAGAAGCACCTGCATCAGCGGCGTCGGCCAGTCCGAGATCGGTCGCCGCCTGGGGCGCGATCCGCTCGAGCTCACGCTCGACGCGTGCCTCGCCGCGATCGACCACGCCGGCCTGCGCGTCGAGGACATCGACGGACTGTCGACCTATCCCGGCTCGATGAGCACGCCGCCGGGCTTCAGCGGCGCGGGTGCCTACGAGGTCATCAATGCGCTGCGGCTGAAGGTCGGCTGGTACGACAGCGGTCTCGAGACGTCGGGCCAGCTCGGCTCGGTGATGAAGGCCGCGCTCGCGGTCGCGGCCGGGCTCAGCAACCACGTGCTGTGCTTCCGCTCGGTTTGGGAAGGCAGCGCGCAGGGCGGCCAGGGACGCTCGGCCGTGATGCCGGGCGGCGGCGGCCGCGGCGGCTTCAAGGCGCAGGGCTTCTCGGAGTGGTTTCTCCCGTTCTCGGCGCCGTCCGCGGCGGTCTGGATCGCGATGTTCGCGCAGGCGCACTTCCACCGCTACGGCACGACCAAGGAGCAGATGGCCTGGGTGGCGCTCAACGCGCGCCGCAATGCCGAGGTCAATCCAAAGGCCATCTACCGGACCCCGATGACGCTCGACGACTACCTGGCGTCACGCGTGGTCACCACGCCGTTCTCGCTCTACGACTGCGACGTGCCGTGCGACGGTGCGACGGCGGTGATCGTGTCGCGCCACGAGCGTGCGCGCGACTTGAAGAACCCGCCGCTGCTCATCGAGGCGATGGGTGCCGCGCTGCGCGGCCGGCCGTCGTGGGACCAGTTCGAGGACCTCACCACCATGCCGAGCCGCGACGCCGCGGCGCAGATGTGGTCGCGCACGGATCTGAAGCCGAAGGACGTGCAGATGGCACAGCTGTACGACGGCTTCTCGTTCTTGACGCTGTCGTGGCTCGAGGCGCTCGGTCTGTGCGGCGTGGGCGAGAGCGGGCCCTTCGTCGACGGTGGGACGCGCATCGCTCGCGACGGCGAGCTGCCGCTGAACACGCACGGCGGCCAGCTCTCCGCCGGCCGCCTGCACGGCTACGGCTTCCTGCACGAGGCCGCGACCCAGATGTGGGGTCAGGGCGGCGAGCGCCAGGTCGCACGCTCGCCCGAGGTCGTCGCGGTCGCGGCCGGCGGCGGCCAGACCTGCGGCTGCCTGCTGTTGACGCGCGCTTGACGCGCGCTTGACGTGCGCCGGCTCCGGCGCGCGCTCTCGCGACGAGCGCGCGACCGGAGCAGCGCCTCACGGCTTCCGATCGAACTCGCTCTCCGGAATCTGGTTGCCGAGCTTGCACGGCTCCCAGAGGTCCTTGCGGACGGCCTGGCGCAGGCCGGCCAGCGGGAACGCGAGCGTCAGCGTCTTGCCCTTGCTCTGCACCCACGCGCGCAGCGTCGCGTCGGGACTCGCGTCGGAGCGGCCGATCATCTCGCGCACGAGCGCGGACGGGGCGGGCGCCAGGTAGAGGACGTCGCGGGTCTTCGGGCGGCGGCGTACCTGCCAGCGCTCGTTCGGCCCGGGCTTGTCGTCGAACGACACGCGGACCTTGCCGCCGTCGTCGAGCGCCAAGCCCGTTCCGGGCGGCGGGCCGATGACGACGCTCCGCCAGCGGGCCCCGTCGCAGGCGACGACCAGGTTGACCCCGGCGACGTTGCTCGACGGCTGGACGATCGCGGTGGAGTGGTCGCCGTAGGCGTTGCGCAGCGAAACGAACTCCCAGGCGCTCGCCCGACCGGTGCCGCCGAGCAGGGCGACGAGCGAGCAGAGCAAGACGGCGCCTCCGGGCCGTCGTGCGCGCGGGGGGCGCGGCTGCATCGAGGCTCCGGGTCGCTGGTCGTGTCGTGTCATGTCGGTCTCTCCCCGCGGGCATCATCGGCGACCGACGGCACGACGTAAAGGGACGCGCGCGATCGATCCGGCGTCGCCGCCACCGATGCCTCGCAGCCGCGCTGCGTGCGTTTTGTCCGCCGGCATCGGGTGCTAAGGCGCAGCGCGATGCCGGCGGGTGGGACGGTACGAGCGCAGGCGCGCGCGCTGCGACGGGTGTTCTTGCTGTCGCCGGCGCGGGTCGACGGCGTGCGCGCGGGGTACATGCTGAACCCCGAGGCGCGCTTCGCGCTCGCGCAGCGCTTCTGGAACGAAGGGCTGCCGCTCGCGGACGTGTTCACGTTCACGAGCGGCCTCTACTTCCGCGGCAAGATCACCTACGCGCAGGCGTTCGCGCGGGGCGACGCGGGCGACGTCGTGCGCGTGATCACCAGCAACGCCGGGCTGGTCGATCCGGCGCGACGCTTGACGCCGGAGGACCTGCGCGCCTTCGGCGGCGTGCCCATCGATCCGACCGACGCGCGCTACCACGAGCCGCTGCGCCGCGACGCGCAGGCGCTCGCGCGCCGGCTCGCGGCGGACGGGGCGGCGATCCTGCTCGGCAGCATCGCGACCGGGAAGTACCGCGACGTGCTGCTCGATTGCTTCGGCGAGCGCCTGATGTTCCCGCGCGAGTTCGTCGGCCGCGGCGACATGAGCCGGGGCGGGCTGCTGCTGCGCGCTGCGCGTGCCGGCGTGGAGCTCGACTACGAGGTGGTCGCGGGCGCCGTCGTGCGCGGCAAGCGTCCGCCCCGGCTCGCGCCGCTCGGACACCGCTGAC
>JAIEPK010000170.1 GCA_019749875.1 Candidatus Binatia bacterium
CGAGCGAGCGCGCTCGCCGGCGGTCGCGCGCCGCGCACCGCCGCCAGTCGGTCGACGCGGCCGCCTTCCTGATCGACCGCGACCACGGGCGGCACGTCGTTCGCGGCACGCAACGCGGTCGTGAGCGCGACCAGCTGCGCCTCGTCGACCACGTTGCCCCACTTGGCATACAGAACGACGCCGCCGACCTGCTGGTCGTGCACCATGGTGATGGCCGCCGGCGACGCCAGCGGACCGTCGAAGCGCACCACCAGCAGCTGCGCGAGGCGCTGGCGCAGCGAAAGGGTCGCGAGGATCGCCTCCTCGATGCGTGCGTGGCGCCGTACGGTGACGACCACGGCGATCGCAACCACGAGGAGCAGGCCGAGGCGCCACGCGAGACGCGCGCTCACCCCGGCGTCGCCTGCGGCGGCAGCGGCGCGCGGACGGTCTCCTGCTGCTTCATGAACGCGAGCGCGATGCGAAACGCCCGCGCGTCGACGCGCAGGTCGCCGGAGAACGGCTCCTGCGTCTCGTGCACGAGGATCATCGTCCAGGCGATCGTGCCGGCGAGCACCACGGTGATCACCACCTGCGGCAGCGCGCGCGGCATGCCGAACATGAAGGTGAACCCGACGGTGGCGAAGCCGAACACGACGAGAAACACCCAGATGATGCCCGGCAGACCCGACTCGAGGTAGAAGAGCCGGTCGCGGCGGGCATCGGAGAAGTCGTCGAGCCGGTCGAGGGTGCTCTGCCAGAGTGCCACGTCCCACGAGTCTTCCGGGTGCGAGGAGAACAGTGCGTTGCCGACCGCGTAGAAGCGCTCCTGCGTGACCGGCGACGACGCGCCGGTCTCCATCGCGGGAAACTCGTCGTCGATCACGCTCTCCACGTACGCGATGACGGCCGAGCCGAGCTGCGAGCGCAGCGGCTCGCCGAAGCCGCCGGAGTGGCGATAGAGATCCGCGGCAGCGCTGGCTTCGGTCTCGGTGTCCTGTCGTGCGGTCTCGTAGCGCTCCCACGACGACACCATCACGAAGGCGAGGATGATGCCGTAGAGTCCGCCGATCACCGCGAAGCACACGCCTGCTACCTCGTGATGCTCCTCGAGCAGGGGCAGCGGCACCCGGCGGCGCACCACCAGCAGGCCCACCACGGACAGCCCGACGAACACCAGCGCGGCCACGATCTCCATCGACATCGACATCTCGCTCCTCCCGCCCGTCCGGATCGCGCGCTCGCAGCGCGCGCTGGGGCCACGCCGCCGGGCGTCCAGCACGAGATTCGGATGGCCGGGGCGCGCCGTCAAGTCTTTGCGTCCGCGCGATCCGGATCCTTGCTGGGCGCGATCCGTCCGGCTGCTGCTCGCGGCCGTGCGCAAGATCGCAGTGCCGCCCCTGCACGCGGCGCGCGGCGCGGGGTGCTCGTGAGTGCTCACGCGTGCGTCGCGCGCTGCTCTCGCAGGCAGCACATGTGGACGCGACGCGCGGAAGCGCCAGCATCCGCGGACCCATGGTCGGGGCGCGCTTCTTGCTGCGCGTGCTTGACGCTCGTCCAGACCATCGGCGCGCCACGCGGCCGACCAACCTCGAGGGGAATCATGAATCATCCCGGCTCGGCGCGGCGAACGGCCGCGCTTCGTCTCTTTCTTGCCGTCGCGCTCGCGCTGGCAGCACCGCTCGCCGCGGGGCGCGCAGCGGCGGAGGTCGACGTCGTCGGTCTCGGCATCGCGGACATCGAGGCCGGTCTCGCGAGCGGCGACTTCACGTCGGAGGAGCTCGTCGACGCCTACCTCGAGCGCATCGCACGCTACGAGTCCACCTACAACGCCTTCACGCGGCTGCTGCCCGGCATCTATGAACGCGCCCGCGCGCTCGACACGGAGTACGCGAACAGCGGCCCGCGCTCGCCGTTGCACGGCGTGCCGATCGCGCTGAAGGACGCGATCGACATGGCGGGTCTGCCGACGACTGCGGGCTACGCAGGCTGGAGCGCGACGGCGGGCGGCGTCGACCTCGTCCCGGCGCTCGACGCCCCCGTCGTCGCGCGTCTCGAGGCCGCCGGCGCGATCATCATCGGCAAGAGCAACCTGCCGGCCTTCGCGGCCGACGGCACGCGCGCCAACACCAGCTTCGCCGGACCGACGTACAACGCCTATGACTTGACGCTCGCACCGGGAGCGAGCAGCAGCGGCTCGGCGACCGCCACCGCGGCGAGCTTCGCCGCGGCCGGGATCGCCGAGGAGACCGGCGGCTCGATCGAGAACCCGGCCGGCGCGCAGGCGCTGGTGGGCATCAAGCCGACCTTCGGACTGGTGCCGAACGTGGGCGTCGTACCGCTCGCCGGGTCGACGCGCGACGTGATCGGTCCGGTCGCGAAGACCGTGCTCGACGCGGCGCTGCTGCTGGACGTCCTCGCCGGACCGACGCCCGAGGATCCGAAGACCGAGGCCGCGGTCGGCAAGATCCCGCCCGGGGGCTACGCGGCGGCGCTGAGCGACCACGCGCTCGAGGGCGCTCGCATCGGGCTCTTCGGCCCGGGCTTCAAGGACGTCGAGCTGACACCCGAGACCGCGGCCTTGTACGCGGTCGCTGTCGCGGCGCTGGTCGACGAGGGCGCGGTGGTGGTCAACGACCCGTTCGCCGGCTCCGGCTTCACCGCCATCACCCAGCCGCAGGGCTTCGAGTCGATCGTGTACGACTTCCAGCAGTACCTGAACCGCCTCGGTCCGGGTGCGGCGATCACCTCCGTCAAGCAGAGCGGGCTGTTCGCTCCGGACGGGTTCTTCGGGCCGTTCCTGCCGTTCCTCGGCCTGCCCGCCGATGCGGTCGATCACGCCGACGAGCTGCCCGACCTGTCGACCTTCTTCGCCGGGCGTGCGGAGCTGCAGGCCGTCATGGCGACGGTCATGGCCGAGAACGACCTCGACGCGTTCTTCTTCCCGCAGATGTACGCGCCGGTCCCGGATCTGTTCTCCGAGGACGCGTACGCGAACACCACGGTGTCCGAGATCAACATCCTCGGGACGCCGGGTGTGAACCTGTCCGGTGGGTTCTACGCCGACGGATCGCCGTTCAGCGTGCAGTTCCTCGGCGAGGCGTTCTCCGAGGCGAAGCTGCTGTCCCTGGCCTACGACTACGAGCAGGCGACGCAGAACCGCACCGAGCCCAAGCTCGCCCTGCGTCGAACGGCGCCGGTCGCTCCGTTGAAGCGCGTCGACGCGCGTGGCCTGGTGCCCATGCTCGGCCGCTGAGCCCACGGCCCGCCGCGGACGGACGGGCGGCGCTCGCGCCGCCGTCCG
>JAIEPK010000604.1 GCA_019749875.1 Candidatus Binatia bacterium
TCCGGCGCGGGCGACGCGGGAGGGACATGACGCCGCATCGACCGGCGGGCGCGATTGCGCACCGGGAGCCGACATGGACGGCTTGACGGTGCTCGGTCTGGTCGCCGCGACGCTCACCACGTGCTCGTTCGTGCCGCAGCTCACGCGGGTGATTCGCACGAGGTCCGCCGAGGATCTGTCCTACGGCATGTTCGGCGCGTTCAGCGTGGGCGTGCTGCTGTGGCTGGTCTACGGCCTGCTGCGCGACGATCTGCCGGTGATCGCGTCGAACGCGGTCACGCTCGCGCTGAGCGTCACGATCCTCGTCCTGAAGATCCGCTACGACCGCCGCTGAGCACGGGAACGGCGCGCGGCCATGCTCCACACCGCGATCCCGCGGGCGGCGCTCGCCGCATCTCGGGATGCACGCGCGGCCCGGCGTGATAGCGTGCGCCGCCGATGGATCGCATGACGTTCGAGGCATTGCCGTGATGACCGCGCTGCTCGCAGCCGGCGGGGCGTTTCTGCTCGCGGTCATCTGGATGGATCTGATGTTCGACGTGCAGGCGCTGGGCGCGGAGAACGGCGCGCCGCTGCCGGAGAGCGCGGTCGCCTCGATCGCGGCGTACTACCGCCGCGTGACGACCGATGCGCGGCCGATGAATCAGCTGGTCGCGATCGTGATGGCGATCACCGTGCTGGGATCGCTGCAGCAGCTCATGCGCGGCGACGGCGCGCTCGGCTGGCGCATCGTCGCGGTCCTGCTGTGCGTCGTTCCGATCGCGCTCGCGAAACGGCGCGTCTTTCCGAACGCGGCGCGCCTCGGCACGCGCACCGAGCCGCGTGTGCAGGAGGACCGCCTCGCGCGCGAGATCGCCTGGGCGCACGTCGCCTGCTTCGCGGCGATGCTCGCCTTCGTCGTGATCCAGCTCGTGCGCGCGGGCGGCGGCTGACCGTCGGCGCTCGCGTCCGGACCGGCGTCGCTCGACCGACGGCTAAGGGGCCGCGTCGGCGGCGCGGCGCTGCGCGACCTGGCTGGTCTGCGACAGCGGCGTGAGCAGCGGACCGCTCTTGTCCGCGGTGTCGATGGTCGCGATCGCCGACAGCCCGACGCGCAACGGATGCTGCGCATCGGCGGCTGCGTCGAGCCGGATGCGTACCGGAACGCGCTGCACGACCTTCACCCAGTTGCCGGTCGCGTTCTCCGGCGGCAGCAGCGCGAACGCCGCACCGGTCGCGGGCGACAGCCCCTCGACGCGTCCGCGCAGGACGACGTCGGGATAGAGGTCCGAGACGATCGTCGCCGGCTGGCCGACGCGCACGTCGGTGAGCTGGGTCTCCTTGAAGTTCGCCTCGACGTAGATGTCGGACAGCGGAACGATCGCCATCAGCGGCTCGCCCGGCTGCACGCGCTCGCCGACCTCGACGCCGCGTCGTCCGACCACACCGGCGATCGGCGCCCGGATCGTCGTGTACGACAGCAGCAGCGCCGCCTCGTCGCGCGCGGCTTTCGCCTCGCGCACGGCGGGCGCTTCCTCGTCGGCCGCGTTCAATGCCGGACCGAGCGCCGCGCGCGCACGCTCCGCCTCCTGCGTCGCGGTGACGACGCGCGCCTGCGCGATGCGCATCCCGGTGCGCGCACGATCGAGGCGGTCGGCCGGCACGACGCCGCGCTCGGCGAGCTGCGTCGAGCGCCCGAGATCGATCTTCGCCTGCTCGAGATCCGCCTTCGCGAGCTCGAGCCCGCTCTCCGCGGCATGCAGCGCGGCGCGCGCCTGATGGACGTCCTCGTGCACGCGCGCGAGCGTCGCCTCGGCCTTCTCGAGCTTCAGCTGCTGCTCCGCGCGATCGAGCTGCACGAGCACCTGATCCTTCTCGACCTGCCAGTTCGCGTCGACCAGGATCTCCTCGATCGTGCCGGCGACGCGCGGCGTGACCTGGGCGACGTCGGCGCGCAGGTAGGCGTCGTCGGTCTCGACGTGGGTGCGCGAGAACAGCCAGGCGCGCACGCCGATGCCGACCGCACCGAGCGCGATCACGGCGACCACGACGGTCGCGATGCGTTTCTTCCCGTTCACGGCGTCACCTCGTCGAGGGTGCCGGCGACGCGCTCGAGCTGGATGCGTGCGAAGCCGCTCGCGTAGCGGATCGAGGCGTCGTCGGCGCGCGCCAGCGAGAGCGAGGTCAAGGCCGTCAACACGTCGAGGTTGGTGGCGACGCCGGCCGTGTACTGCTCGGACAGCATGCGGTACGACTCGCCGGCGAGGCGCAGCGCTTCGTCGGCCGCGACGCGCTTCGCCTCCAGCGTGCGCACCGTCACCCACGCGCGGCGCACGTCGACGTCGAGGTCGCGTTCGAAGCCGCTGGTCTCGGCTTCCTTCTGCGACACGACGGCCTTCTGCTCGGAGACGTCGAGCCAGTGCGAGCCGCCCGACTCGAAGATCGGGATCTGCGCGCGCACCACCAGGCTCCAGAAGTCGTTCCGGTCGGCGAACGTGTCGTGGTTGATGTTCTGGTAGGCGAAGTCGAGCCCGAGCGACGGGTAGAGCTCGGCCTCGCGGCGCCGCTCCTCGCCGCGCGCGACCTCGACCGTCGCCTCGCGGATCTTGAGGTCCGGGTTGCGCTCGTGCGCCGACTGCAGGAAGCCCTCGACGTGATCGAGCCGCAGCTGGCGCGGCGCGGGCTCGGTGACCGCGAAGTCGCCGTCGAGCGACGCCTGGCGACGCAGCTGGTCGCGCGCGATCTCGACCTGGCCCTCGGTTTCCGCGAGCCGTTGCTGCGCGCGGGCCTTCTCGGTCTGCGCGCGCAGCACGTCGCTCTGCACGGCCTCGCCGGCGCGCACGCGCTCGCTCGCGTGCTCGATCTCGACGTCGGACAGCGCCAGCGTCTGCCGCGCGACGTCTTCCAGCGCCTGCGCGCGCAGCAGCTCGTAGTAGGCCGCGGCGACGCTCAGCAGCACGTCCTGGCGCGCGGCGCGATACACCTCGTCGCTCTGCTTGACCTCGGCCTTGCCGATCTCGCGCAGCGCCCAGAACTGGTGCACGTAGAGCGGCTGCCCGATCGCGAGCACGTTGCGCACCTCGTCCTGCGCGATCACCACCGGGTTGAAGCCCGGGATCGCGGCGGCGATGTCGGTCGGAAACGAGATCTCTTCCTTCTCGCGCGTGTAGCCGACGCGGTTCTTGACGCTCGGCGCGAGCGCGCTGATCGCGCGCCACGGCGCGACCTCGGCACGCTCCTGCACCGCCTGCGCGGCGCGGATGCGCTCGTGCGTCGCGAGCGCCCGCGACGACGCCTCGTCGAGCGTCACCACGCGCGC
>JAIEPK010000126.1 GCA_019749875.1 Candidatus Binatia bacterium
GCGCCCGACACCCCCTCGCGCAGCACCGCCCTTTGCAGCGGCCGCGACGGCGGCGGCGCCGCCGCCGTTGCGGCCGTCGCCGCGGTGGCGGCGTGCGTGCGATCGAGGTCGACGGTATCGCTGCTGCCGATCAGCGCACGCAGCGTCGCGCGGCGCTGCTCGGACAGCGATGCGGCCTCGACCAGCGCGAGCAAGAACGAGCGCAGGTCGGGGAAGCGCGCCGACGGATCCTTCGCCAGCGCGCGCTCGAACACCGCGCGCAGTGCGGGCGTGAGCTCGGACGAGATGTCGGGCGGCTCGTGCACGATCTTGTAGAGCAGCGCCGGCGTGCTGTCGGCGCTGTACGGCCGGCGGCCGCTCAGCAGCTCGAGCGCCAGGACCGAGAACGCGTAGCGGTCGGTGGCCGCCGACGCGTCGTCCCCCTTGATCTGCTCCGGCGCCATGAACCCCGGCGTGCCGAGGAACATGCCGGTCGCGGTGAGCGTCGAGTCGTCGCCGCGCGCGATGCCGAAGTCGAGGAGCTTGACGCGCCCCTCCGCGCTCACCAGCAGGTTCGCGGGCTTGACGTCGCGGTGGACGATGCCGGCGTCGTGCGCGGCATCGAGCGCGCGCGCCGCCTGGACGAGGACCTGCAGCCCACCCTCGAGATCGAGCCGGCGGTCGCGGATCATCTCTGCGAGGTCCGATCCGGCGACGAACTCCATCGCGATGAACGGACCGAAGCCCGGCTCCTCGCCGACGTCGTACACCACGATCACGTTCGGATGGTTGAGGCGCGCCGACACCTCCGCCTCGCGCTGGAAGCGCAGCATCGCGTGCTCGTGCTCGGCGAAGCTGCCGCGCACGAGCTTGATCGCCACCTGACGCTTCAGCACGGCGTCGACCGCCAGGTACACCACACCCATGCCGCCGCCGCCCAGCTTGCGGAGCACCTTGTACCGGCCGATGGTCGATGGATCCTGAGCCACGGAGCGTCCTGTGCACCGCCGGCGACACGCATCGCGCAGGGTGCGCGCGACGTAACCGGGTGCCGGATCGACTGTCAACCGTGGCCCCGAACCCGTCGCCGAGCCGCGCGCGCTGGTTCGCCTGGACCGGTCGCGAGCGCACCAGCCGGTCGATCTCCACCATCAAGCGAAAATCTCGCCGGCGACGGTCGAATCGTCTTGCTCGCCCCGTTGCTCTCCGTGTACGCGTCGCGCGGAGCCGGCGCTCGCGAAGGCCTCGCGCACGCTGCGGCAACCCCACTGGAGGGAGACATGCGCGCACACGTGATCCTTGCCCCGCTCGCGCTGGTGCTCGCCGTCGAAGCGCTCGCCACGCCCGATGCGCTCGCGACGGTGCCGGCCGACCTGTGCACCGGAAACCCCTGCATCGTGAGCGGGGCCAAAGCGGTCGACGCCGGCGCGCTGCTCGACTTCGGCGCCGGTACCGACCTGCAGTTCGCCGCGAACGCCGTCGTGACGACCAGCGGCAGCAGAGCGCGCTTCGTCGCGCGCTCGATCGTCTTCGCGCCGGGCGCGCGCGTCGAAGCACCGAACGAGACCTGTCAGCAGCTCGAGTTCACGGCGAGCGGCGGCGCGATCGACATGCAGGTCGCCGGATCGCTCGCGGCGACGCTGCAGGGGACGCAGGGCCCGTGCCCACCGAACGTCCTGTTGCGCGCGACCGGCGACGTGAACGTCGGGCGACTCGAGATGCATGGTCACTACGGCCAGTACGGCTTCGGCGGCGCGCTGCGCGTCGAGGCCGGCGGCTTCGCGCGCCTGCGCGGCCCGATCCGCTTCGGCTCCGACGGGACGATGTCCGGCGGCGGCCAGATCGGCGTCGACGCCGGCACCGGCATCGCCGTCGAGGCGCCGATCTACGGTGTGGCCGGTGTCGAGGGCATGAGCCTCGACCTGGTCACGCTCGACGGCGACGTGACCATCGCTGCCAAGATCGACGTGACCGGCGGCGCCGACGGTGGCGGCTTCACGCGCATCGAGGCGCCTGGCGGCAGCGTGCTGCTCGGTGCGGAATTCGTCGGGCTCAGCAAGGCCTCATCGACGTACACCGGATGCGGCAACGGATCCTTCCTGTCGATCGACGCGGGGCAGAACGTCACGCTCGCGGGCCCGATGAATCTGACCTCGACCGGTGGAACCGACTGCAGCGGGGGAAACTTCTTCGTGCGCGCCGGCACGACCTTCATTCAGACCGAGGACGGCGACTTCATCGCGCAAGGTCTGGGCGCGTACGGACAGGGCGGACGATTCGACGTCACCGCCGCGGGCGACGTCACGCTGCGCGACGTCACCGTCGGTGCGAGCGGCACGCTCAACGCCTTCAGCACGGGCGGAGCGGTGCGCGTGCTCGGCAAGCTGCGCGGCTCCGACGCAGGACTGCAGGGCTGCGACGTGTTCGTCGCGGCACCGGCGAGCGTCGACATGCGCGCCGGCTCGAGCTTCGGCAGCGGCGGCGCCGCGCTCACCGCGAGCGAAACGCTCACCGTCGCCGGCAAGGTCCTCGGCGCCTCGAGCAACGTACTGACCCTGCGCGAGGGGACGCCGCTCGTGACCGGCAGCGTGCTGCCCGCCCCGACCGTGACCACGAACCCCGCCCTGCCCGACTGTCGCCCCGGTCCCGCCTGCACACCGGGCGGAACCTGTGGCGACGGCACGGTGCAGTGCGACGAGCAGTGCGACGACGGTGCCGCGAACGGAACGGTCGGCAGCCGTTGCACGACGGGCTGCGTCGCGCTCGCACCGGCGATGCGCATTCCCGGCGGTGGCGCGAAGCCCTACGACTGCCCCTTCGAGTGGTCGGCCGAGCTCGGCGCGCTCGCGACCGACGGCGGAGGGCTGCCGAGCGTCAAGCAGAGCTGCATCGACAACGATCCGGCGTGCGACTTCGATCCCGCGGTGGGCCGCTGCGGGCTGCGCCTCTGGGGCTGCGCCGCGGCGGCCGACCCGCGCCTCGGCTGCGCCGCGACGACGGTGACGTCGAGCGTCGCGACGGCCCCCAAAGCCAGCTCGCGCTTCCCGTTCGAGGTCGACGCGCGTCAAGCACTCGACACGGCCCTGTCGACGCTGGGCGGCGCCGTCGGGCCGGGCGAGGTGTGCACCGCGCGCTTCGACGTCGCCGTCGCGGCGGGAGGCCGACCACTCAAGCTGCAGGTCAAGGCGACGCTCGCGAGCGGCAAGACGGATCAGGACAAGCTCGAGCTGCGCTGCGTCCCGTGAGCGCCGCGCACGATCCAGCTTGACCGCAGCACGCCCGCCGACGAGCCTCGACGCGTGTCCCCGCGACTGCCGCGCCTGCTCGCCGCGGCCG
>JAIEPK010000466.1 GCA_019749875.1 Candidatus Binatia bacterium
AGCGCCGCCGGATCGGTGGGCAGCGCGTCGAGGCGTGCGACGAACGCGCGCTTCGCGCCGGAGCCGGCCGCGGCGAGCGCCGGCGCGAGGGCCGCGTAGCGGTCGAGCGCGAGGCGCTCGAAGCGCTCCATCAGCGCCCACAGCAGCAGCTCGCCGGCGTCGTCGGGCACGGGCACGAAGTCTGCCCCGCCCGCCGGCGGTACGTTCGGCAATCCCTCCAGCGCCATCTCAGCTCGCGCGCGCCCGCTGGTACTTGACGAGCAGCGGCGCGAACAGGCTGGTGACGTTCTTCAGCGCCGCGCGCTGCTCGAGCCCGACGTCCTCGAGCAGGCCCGCATAGCCGTCGAGCATGCCGGCCGCGCAGTCCGCGCCCGACATCCCGACCTGATCGAGGAAGCCCGCGATGTTCATCAGCGTGCCGCCGACGCAGTCGATGCCCTGGACGTTGACGCGCTCCGCGAGCGCGAGGAACTCCGGGGTGCGGTCGAAGTAGCGCAGCCGCAGGTACCGCGTGATCCAGTCGACGTGGTAGCGCTCGTCGGCGAGCGCCGTCGCGAACGCCTCGGTCGCGCCGGGGTAGCGGTCCGCGATCGACAGGAACGGCTCGTAGGTCGCGATCGCGAGGCTCTCGACGATGAATCCCTGCAGGATCGCGAGCGCGTCGAAGTCGCGCTCGGCGGCGTAGCGCTCCACCTGCTCGATCAGGTAGCCGAGCTCGCCGTCGGCGAACGCGCGATCCGGCTCGACGCCGTTCGCCCGGCTCGCGGCGAGGAACGACGCGCCGTGTCGCGCCTCCATGGCCGCGAACTTCCGCAGCAGCTCGGCATGCTCGTCGCGGACGTCTGCCATCGCGACGTACGTTCGTGCGGCGACCTTCTCGCCGAAGATCGCGAGGCCCATGAGCGCGGACATCGCCTGCTCGGGCGGGGCCGTGGCCCGGGTTCCGTTGCTGCTCTGCTCGCGGGGGGTCCGCGCGCCCGTCACGTCGTTCTGTGTCGTCGGCACCCAGCCACCCTACCAGGGGCCGGTGCTTCCCGTAAGCCGGTTCCGGCCGCGTGGCCGAACGGCGTCCACGAGCGCGACCCCGCGAGGAGAGGCCGCGCCGCATCGTCGTACGGGCCCGGGACCGATCCCGCCGCCGGTCGGCCCGGGCGCCGGACCGCCCCCTCGGGCCCGCCTTCGGGGCCGTCGTCGAAGCGCCGCCTCGCGGAGCCTGCGCGACACGGCGAGCGGCGGACTGCGCCCATGTGCTTGACGAAGCGCGCGAGGTCCGTGACGAGTCGTGCTCGCGGTCGCCACCCCGTGCACGCGGCGGATCGACGGCCGCGTCAAGAGGCAGCCGCCGGCAGCTGCACCACGTAGGCGCGCACCCCGTCCGCGCTCAGCACCGGCGCGCCGACCGCGAGCGGGCGTCCCGCGGCACGCTCGAGCCGCGCCAGCTCGGCCTCGTCACCGTCGCGCGTGATCACCAGGAACGGCCCGGCGCCGCGCAGCGCGTCGATCCAGCGGACGACGTCCTGATCCGCGCTCCACGGGCTGCACGTGCGGAAGCGCCAGTACGCGTCGGGTGCGAGCAGCGGCAGGTACGTCAGCTCCCAGCCGGCCGGGGTCGCGAGGATCGGCATCCGCATGCGGGCGGGATCGGCCGCGAGCCAGGCGGCCACCCCCGCCGCGGCGCGCGGTGGCTCGGCGCGCAGCCAATGGCGCGACCGGCGCCCGGCGAGGTCCGGCACGACGAGCGCGAGCAGCAGCACACCGGCGACCAGCGTCACCGCACGCCGCCGGAGCCGTCCGTCACCGCGCGCGAGCTGCAGCGACGCCGCGGCGAACGGCAGCGCGAGCACGAGAGCCGGTACGAAGTAGCGCGTCCACACGCTCGCGCCGCGCGCCGCGACCGCTGCGCCGAGCACGGCCCAGGCCGTGCCGGTGAACGCGATCGCCAGCACGCGCTCGCGCGACGAGCGACCGCGCCGCAGCAGCACGATCTCCCATGCCGCGCCGGCGAGGACGGCGAGCGTCGCGAGCACACCGAGCTCGCCGCGCACGACGCGCGCCGCGAAGGTCACCTTCGCGATCGGATCGCCGTCGGTCGGCACGGCGAGCTCGCCGAGCGCCGCATGGAAGCCGAGGAAGGCATCGCCGCAGCGCGCGTTGCCGGCGGTCCAGGCGATCGGGAACCACAGCACCAGTGCAGCCAGCAGCGCGGCGTGGCGCGCCGAGCGCGTGCACCAGAGCCACCACACGACGACGACCGGTGCGAACGCCCAGCCCTCGTAGCGCAGCATCTGTGCGAGCGAGAGCGCGAGACCGGCCGCGAGCAGCGCAGGGACTCGGGCACCGCGTGCGCCCGGCGCGTCCGCCTGCGCCGCGCGCACCAGCAGCCACCACGCGAGGAGCAGCGCGCAGGTGAAGGTCGCCTCGGTCAGCGACGTCGCCGCGAGCTCCGCATGCAGCGGCAGGACAGCGAGCATCGCTGCGGCAAGCAACGCGACGCCGCGGTCCCACGTGCGCGCCACCGCGGCGTACAGCAACGGCACCGACAGCGTGCCGAGCACGACGTTCAGCAGCCGCGTCGACGCCGGGCCCGGCAGCAGCATCTGGAACAGGCCCGCGAGCAGCACGTGCCCCGGCGGCCATCCGCCGCAGGTCGGCAGCTCGGGCGCTCTCGCCCATGCCATGGCGATCGCGGCCCGGCTCGGGCCGTCGCCCGGCACGTCGTGCATCGTGGCGAGCAGCAGCACGCGGTACGCCGCCGCGGCCGCGGTGCACACGACGACACCGATCGGGGCCCGGCTGCGGCTCGAGGCACCCGGCCCGTCGCTTCGCGTCGTCGTCGAGATCCCTCCTTCCACGCGAGGCTGAGCTACCTCAGAGCGGCGACCTGGTGCGAGCCTTCGCCGCGACCACCACCACGATGCCGTCGTGCAGAAACACCGCGTCGCGGGCGGGCCACTCACCGTGCGACTGCGCTGCCTGCCAGCAGCGCTGGTAGGGCTCGCCCACGACCCATGTGAAGCGCCGGTCGACGAGGTGGAAGATCCATTCCCGCGACCATGGTGCACTGCGTGCCGTGCCGACGTCGCCGCGCGGTCCGGCGACCGTCGGGCGGTCGTAGACCACCGCGATCGGGATCTCGCCGCGCGGAACGTCCGGCAGGTCGGCGAGCAGGGACTCGATCCGGCCGATGATGCGATTGGTCGCCAAGATGTCGCTCTGGCTCGCGAGGTAGTCGTCGAGCGCGCGCCGGTCGATCGCGACCGCGTTGCCGAGCACGAGCAGCGCGAGCAGCGCTCCGGCCGCGACGGCACCGCCGCGCGGCGC
>JAIEPK010000241.1 GCA_019749875.1 Candidatus Binatia bacterium
CCTTGGCACCCGAGCGCGGTGCCGGAGCCGCCACGGGCGCCGGCTCCGCGCGCCGTCCGGCGCGCTGGCGCGCGCTCACCTTGAGCGGCACGCCGACCAGCGCGAACTCCTCGCGCAGGCGGTGCGTCAAGAAGCGGATCCACGCCTGCGGCAGCGGCACGCGCTGGCTGCCGAACAGCACCACGTGCGGCGGCGACGCGCTCGCCTGGGTCGCGTAGAAGATCTTCACCACCCGGCCCTGCTCGGTCGGCGGCGACTGTGCCGCGATCGCCGCACGCACGACATCGTTGAGCCGCGCGGTCGGCACGCGACGCCGGAACGAGGCGACCACGGTGTCGATCGCAGCGAACAGCTTGCGGATGCCGGTACCCTCCTGCGCGCTCACCCGCAGCACCGGCAGCGGCGGCCACTGCGGCAGCCGCTTCGCGATCGTGTCGTGGCACTGCTCGACCGCGAGCTCCGGTGCGAGGTCCGCCTTGTTCACCGCGACGATCAGGCCGCGGCCCTTGCGCCACGCGAGGTCGGCGAGGCGCATGTCCTGATCGGTGACGCCGACCTTCGCGTCCAGCACCAGGATCGCGACCTCGCTGCGCATCAGCGCGCGCAGCGACGCGCCGGCGGCGTACGACTCGATCGGCTCGTCGATGCGGCTCGGGCGCCGGAGTCCCGCGGTGTCGACCACCACGTACGGCCGGCCCGCGTGCTCGATGCGCACGTCGACCGAGTCGCGCGTCGTGCCGGGCGTGGCATCGACCAGCGCGCGCTCGAAGCCGACCAGCCGGTTCAGCAGCGACGACTTGCCGACGTTCGGCCGGCCGATGAGCGCGATCTTCGCGGGCGCGGTGCTCTCGACCGACGACTCGGCCTCGGGCGACGTGCCGTCGTCATCCTCCTCCGCCTCGGACCCCGCCTCGTGCGCGGTCGTGCTCTCCTCGTCTTCCGGCAGCGGCGGAAAGTTGTCGTCGATGCGCTGCCACAGCTCGTCGACGCCGAGGCCGTGCGCGGCCGAGACCGGCACGAGGTCCGCCTCGCCGAGCTCGAGGAAGTCGATCGTGCGGCTCTCTTGATTGCCGCGGTCGATCTTGTTCACCGCATAGATCGCCGGGATGCCGAGCTGGCGGATGCGCCGTGCGACCGCGACGTCGGCGGGCGACAGGCCGGCGCGTCCGTCGAGGACGTAGATGATCTGGTCGGCGCGCGCGATGGTCGCAAGGCTGCGCGCGTGCACGCGACCGGCGAGCTGGCCGGGCTCGGCCTGCTCCTCGATGCCGCCGGTGTCGACGATCTCGTAGACGCGACCGTCGCGCCGGAGCGTGCCGCGGTTCTCGTCGCGCGTGACCCCGGGCGTGTCGTAGACGATCGCCTTCTGCCGCCGCAGCAGCCGGTTGAAGAGCGTCGACTTGCCGGCGTTCGGACGCCCGGCGATCGCGATCACGATCGGCTCGCCCGCGGCGCGCGGCTTCGCGGTGCCCTCGCTCACAGGCCGAGCTCCCCGAGCGTGTGCGCCTTGGTGAACCATTTGTCGTCGACCTTGACGTGCAGCTCGAGGAACACGCGCACGCCGAGGAACCGCTCGAGCTCGAGGC
The DNA here is from genome assembly GCA_019749875.1 of Candidatus Binatia bacterium. Taxonomy (GTDB): domain Bacteria; phylum Desulfobacterota; class Binatia; order UBA12015; family UBA12015; genus VGTK01. The sequence goes on from JAIEPK010000241.1 coordinate 1,587, forward strand.
GCGCCTGCTGCCCGATGTGCTTGATGCGCGCGCCCTTCTCGCCGAGCACGATCGCGCGCTGCGAGGTCCGCGCGACGAGGATCGTCGCCGCGATCACGACCAGGTCCTTGCCGGGCCGCTCCTCGAAGCTCTCGATGCGCACGGCGCTCTGGTACGGCACCTCCTCGTGCGTCGCGAGCAGCAGCTGCTCGCGCACGATCTCGGCCGCAAAGAAGCGCTCGGGCAGATCCGTCTGCACGTCGGCGGGGAAGAGCGGCGGCGACTCCGGCAGGTGCTGCTCGACCGTGTGCAGCAGCTCGTCCACGTTCGCACCGTCGAGCGCGCTCACCGGCACCACGTGCTTGCCGGGCAGCAGCTCGCCGAGCTGGTGCGCGAGCTCGAGGAGCCGCGCACGCGGCACGCGGTCGAGCTTGTTGAGCGCGACCACCACCGGCTGGCGGACGCTCGCGAGCTCGCCGGCGAGCGTCCGATCGTCGTCGAGGAGACCGGCGATCGCGTCGACCACCCACAGCGCCACGTCCGCGTCGGCGAGGCTCTGGCGCGCCGTCTTGACCATGCGCTCGCCCATCAGGTTGTGCGGCTGGTGCAGACCCGGCGTGTCGACGAACAGGAACTGCGCGCTCGGACGGGTCTCGATGCCCAGGATCCGGTGCCGCGTCGTCTGCGGCTTCGGCGTCACGATCGCGAGCTTGCGGCCCATGATCTGGTTCAGCAGCGTCGACTTGCCGACGTTCGGGCGGCCGACGAGCGCGACGAAGCCGGCGCGGTGCGCGGGCGCGTCGCCGGGTTCGGCCTGCTGCAGCTCGTCGTCGCTCACACGTCGTCTCCCGCCGGCGCGCCGGCTTCCGGCAGCGCGTCGCCCGGCACCAGCCCCTGCAGCGCTTCGAGCGCCTCTTTTGCGGCCGCCTGCTCCGCGAGCTTCTTGCTGCCGCCGCGTCCCTGGCCGAGCACGCGCCCCGCGATCGCGACGTTGGTCTCGAAGTCCTTCGCGTGATCGGGCCCGGTCGCACGCAGCAACGTGTACTCGGGTGCCGCGCGGAACAGGCGCTGGGTCAGCTCCTGGAGGCGCGTCTTCGCCTCGCCGTCGTCGACCGGCGGCAGCGCCACGTCGAGTGCGAAGTCGCGCGCCACCACCGCTTGCGCGGCGGGAAAGCCCGCATCGAGGAAGACCGCGCCGAGCACCGCCTCGTACGCGTCGGCGAGGATCGAGCGCTTGTGGCGACCGCCGGTCTTCTCCTCGCCGCGCCCGAGCTGGATCAGCGGACCGAGGTCGAGCTGCTCGGCCTTCGCGGCGAGCGACGCCTCGTTGACCAGCGCCGCGCGACGCTTGGAGAGCTGGCCCTCGTTCGCGTCCGGCCAGGCGCGCAGCAGCAGCTCGCTGATCGCGAGGCCGAGCACGGAGTCGCCCAAGAATTCGAGCGTCTCGTTGTGCTCGCTCTGCCGCGCGACGCTCGAGCGGTGCGTCAGCGCGAGGCGCACGCGCGAGCGGTCCGCGAAGACGTGCCCGAGCCGCTCCTCGAGCGCCTGCAGCTCGTCGTCGGTCACGACTGCTCCCCGCCCACCGACAGCCGCTCCTCGATCCAGCCGCCGCCGAGCACGCGGTCGCCGTCGTACCAGACCGCGGCCTGCCCCGGCGTCACGCCGCCGGTCGGCTCGGGGAAGCGCACCTGGGCCGCGCCGGCCGAGGGCTCGACGACACAGGCCACCGGGGCGTGCCGGTGGCGCAAGCGCACGCGCGCGGCCCCGCGGT
>JAIEPK010000622.1 GCA_019749875.1 Candidatus Binatia bacterium
AAGTTGCGGATCGCGTCGTCGCGACGGTCGGGTTGACGCTCGGCCGCGACCTGGCGTTGCGCGATCGGGACCGCCTCGGCGAAGCGTCCTTCCGCGGCGAGGGCCGCCGCGAGCTCTCCCAGCAGCCGCGGGCTCTCGGGGTGCTGCTGCACCGCCTCGCGCAGCCAGTCGATGGCGGCGCCGGCGTTGCCGCGCTTCAGCGCGAGCCGGCCGAGCTGGTGCAGGATCCGCGCCTCGCTGCCCACCGCGCCGCGCGCCGACTCGAGCAGGCGACGGGCGGTCTCGAGCTCGCCGCGCTCCTCGTAGGTGTTGGCCAGGGCGAGCACGGCGTCGACGTCCTGCGGGTGCTGCTCGACGTAGCGTGCGAGCGTGCGCGTCGCGGCGTCGAGGTCGCCCGACCAGAGCCAGCGATGTCCCTGCTCGCGCACGCGCAGCAGTGCTTGACGCTTGCGCTCGCGCCGGCGCTGCTTCCAGCCCGACACGTTGCTCACGCTCGAGCGCAGCGCGCCGCCCAGGAGGATCAGCGCCGCACCGAGCCCGAGCGCACCGAGCACCAGCGCCGCCATCGGCAGCTCGACCGCAGATTGCGCCCCGAGGCGCAGCTCGACGTTGTGCGCGTTGTGGTAGAAGAGGTAACCGACCCCGGCACCGACGAGGGCGACGAGGAGGGCTGCGGCCAGCCGGCGGATCAGGGGATTACCTCGCGCCGTCGGCGGCGTCGTCCGATGCGGCCGCTGCGGCGAGCGTCGTGAGCGATGCGGGCAGCGCGCGACGCGGCGCCTCCGACCACAGCCGCTCGAGGTCGTAGAACTCGCGCACCGGCCCGTAGAAGACGTGCACGAGCACGTCGCCGAAGTCGATCAGCACCCATTGGCCGTGGCGCAGGCCCTCGACCGCCAGCGGACGGTAGCCGGCCTTCTTGCAGACCTCCTCGACGTGCTCGGCGATCGAGCGCACCTGCGTGTCGGAGCGGCCCGACACGATCACGAAGTAGTCCGCGATCGAGGTGTGCTCGCGCACGTCGAGCACGACCAGGTCGGTGCCCTTCTTGTCGAGCGCCGCTTCGGCGCACAGCACGGTGCGCTCCCAGATGGAGTCCGCGGTTCCCTTGCGCGACGGGGATCTGCTCACGACGGCGGAAGTGCTCCCTTCAGGCGGTCTCGGCGGGGCCGTAGAGGCCGCGGGCGCGGATGTAGGCGACCACGGGCTCGGGGGTGAGAAAGCGGATCGAACGTCCTGCCGCCACTGCGGCGCGAATCGCCGAGGCGGAGATGTCGATCGCGGTGACCGGAACGAATTCGAGGCGGTTCCCGCTGGAATGACGGAAACTACGGATGTCCGGCACATACCTGAACGCCTCGCGGACGGCAATCGAGTCCGTGGCGTGGGCGAGGGCGTCGGGACCGGCCTCCACCGCCTCGGGTGGGCGCGACGTGACCACGAGGTCGCAGGCGGCCGGCAGCTCCGTGAAGCGGTGCCACGTATGCAGCTCGCGGAACGCATCGAGGCCCAGCACCAGCGCGAAGCGACGCTCGGGGTGTCGCGCGGCGAGCAGGTGCAGCGTGTCGATCGTGTACGACGGACCGCTGCGCTCGAGCTCGATGGGCTCGATGCGCATTCCCGGCGTCGCATCGAGCGCGAGCTCGAGCATGCGCAGGCGGTCGGCCGCCGGTGCCACGTCGTGAAGCTCCTTGTGCGGCGGCTGGTGCGCCGGCACGAGCCAGATCTCATCGAGCCCGGCGTGCTCGCGGATCTCCTCCGCCGCACGCAGGTGGCCGTAGTGGACCGGGTTGAAGCTGCCGCCGTAGAGGCCGGTGCGGGCGCGCGTCAGGGCCGTCTCCGTCGTCGCTGCGTTTCAGCGCACCTGGCCGTCGCCCTGCACGACGTACTTGTACGTCGTGAGCTCGCGCAGGCCGAGCGGACCGCGCGCGTGCAGGCGGTTGGTCGAGATGCCGATCTCGGCGCCGAAGCCGAACTCGCCGCCGTCGGTGAAGCGCGTCGAGGCGTTGACGTACACCGCCGCCGCGTCGACCTCGCGCGCGAAGCGGCGTGCGGCGGCACGGTCCTCGGTGACGATCGCCTCGGCGAGCCCGGTCGAATGCTCGGCGATGTGCTCGATCGCCTCGCCGAGGTCGCGCACGACGCGGATCGAGAGGATCAGGTCGAGGTACTCCGTGTCCCAGTCCGCGGCCGTGGCGGGCTTCGCCTGCGCGAGGATGGCGCGCGTGCGCTCGCAGCCGCGCAGCTCGACGCCGCGGGCCTCCAGCGCCGCCGCAACCTCGGGCAGGAACGTCTTCGCGATCGACTCGTCGACCAGCAGCGTCTCCATCGCGTTGCACACGCCCGGCCGTGACGCTTTTGCATTGACGCAGATCGCGATCGCCTGCGCGACGTTCGCCGCGCGATCGACGAACGTGTGGCAGATGCCCTCGAAGTGCTGGATGACCGGTACCCGCGCCTTCTCGTGGATCGCGTGCAGCAGGCTCGGTCCGCCGCGCGGGATGATGACGTCGATCACGCCGAGCGCGGTCAGCATCTCGTCGACCGCGGCCCGATCCGTCGTCCGCACGAGCTGCACGGCGCCCGCGGGCAGGCCCGCCTCGGCGAGCGCCTTCTCCGCGACGTCGGCGATCGCGGTGTTGGTCGCGATCGCCTCCGAGCCGCCGCGCAGAATCACGGCGTTGCCGGACTTGAGGCACAGGCCCGCGGCGTCGGCGGTGACGTTCGGACGCGATTCGTAGATGACACCGATCACGCCGAGCGGGACCCGCACCTGCGCGATCTCGATCCCGTTCGGGCGCCGCCACGTCGTGATCGTGTCGCCGACCGGGTCGGGCAGGTCGGCGATCTCCTCGAGGCCGCGCGCCATCGCATCGATGCGCTTCGCGTCGAGCGTCAGGCGGTCCCGGAACGCCGTGGTCGCGTCCTTCAGTGCGTCGAGGTCGCGTCGGTTGGCCGCGAGCAGTGCCGGCGCGTCCTCGCGCAGCAGGCGCGCGAACGCGCGCAGCGCCGCGTTCTTCGCGTCGGTGCTCGCGAGGCGCAGCGGACGGAGGGCCGCGCGCGCGGCACGCGCGGGCTCGGCGATGAAGGATACTCGTTCGCTCACGACGACCTCTCTAGTGTCCCGTCTCCCAAATCTCCGCAACATCCAGCCGCCGATGCATCCCCGCCGGCTGCGTTGCACTCCCTGCGGCGTAGGACGTGGCTACGCCTCGGTCGCGCGCCTTGCCGGCGGGGCGCCTCGACGCCTGGCTGTCGCGGATCTTTGCGAGACCGAACACTAGCACATCAGGGGAGTCCCCCCGGCTCTGCCGGGGAGGCAGCAGCAGTTTGACAATTCCGGGAGTCCAAAAGCGG
>JAIEPK010000633.1 GCA_019749875.1 Candidatus Binatia bacterium
GCCGCCCTTACGCAGCCACCACAGGACGCCGAGTCCGAGCAGCAGATCGTCGATCATCCCGAGCGGCCCCGCGAAGTCGGGGATCAGGTCGATCGGCGAGCGCACGTAGATCGCGACCAGCAGGATCGCGAGCACGATCACGAGCAGACGGTTCAGCGCCGGCTGCCCCGCCTGCGGCACACGATCGTCGGTCGGTGGCACGTCCGCATCCTGCCTGCCCGCACGCGCGAAGTCACCCGAGCCGCGCGTCAGGGCGGCGACGCCGGCGCCGCGCCCTGCCCCGCACGCGCCGGCTTCGCCGCGGACGCAGGGCCCTTCAGGAAGCGCAGGAACTCGGTGTCCGGCGAGATCACCAGCGAGGTCGAGTCGGGCAGCGCGCGGCGGTACGCCTCGAGCGTGCGCGTCAGCGAGAAGAAGTCCGGATCGCGACCGTACGCATCGGCGTAGATGCGGACGGCTTCCGCGTCGCCCTGGCCACGGGCGATCTCGGCGTCGCGCTGCGCCTCGGCGAGCAGCACGCGCACGTCCTTCTCGGCGCCGGAGGTGATCTTGCGCGCCTCCTCGTCGCCCTCCGCGCGGTACTTCTTCGCGAGCCGCTCGCGCTCCGTCCGCATGCGGCCGAAGACGTTCTGCTCGTTCTTCTCGGGCAGGTCCGCACGCTTGACGCGCACGTCGACGACCTCGATGCCGTAGTCGCGCGTCGCCTTGTCGCTCTTCTTCGTGATGTCGGTCATGAGCTCTTCGCGCTTGGTGCTGAGGATCTCGAGCAGCGTCTGGCGGCCGAAGTTCTCGCGCAGGTTCGAGTAGATGATGTCGTCGAGGCGCGACTGCGCGCCGGCCTCGTCGCGCACCGCCTGGTAGTACTTGAGCGGGTCGATGATCTTCCAGCGCGTGTAGTTGTCGACCACCAGCTGCTGCTTGTCGCGCGTCAAGAGCTCCTTCGGCGACGCGTCGTACTCGAGCAGGCGGCGGTCGAAGTACATCACGGTCTGAATGAACGGGATCTTGGCGTACAGCCCGGGCTCGCGGACGGTCCGCACCGGCTCGCCGAGCTGCAGCACGACCGCCTGCATCCACGTCGGCACGGTGAAGAAGACCGTGTTCCACACCGCGACCAGCAGCACCAGAACGGCGACGACGGCGACCCAGCGGCGGTCCATGATCAGCGCCCCGGCTCGGGCTCGGCCGCGGATTGCGCCGCGCGCGGCCGGATCATCTGGTCGAGCGGCAGGTAGGGCACCGTGTGCTCGCCGGCCTTGTCGTCGATCACGATCTTCTGGATGCGCGGCAGGATGTCCTCCATCGCCTCGATGTAGAGGCGCTCGCGCGTGACGTCCTTCGCCTTCGCGTACTCGTCGTGCAGGGCGACGAAGCGCTGCGCCGAGCCCTGCGCCTCCTGGATCTTCGCCAGCCGGTAGCCGTCGGCGTCGTTCAGCATCTGCGCCGCCTGGCCGCGCGCCTTGGGCACGACGTCGTTGGCGTAGCCGCGCGCCTCGTTGATCAGGCGCTCGCGGTCCTGCTGCGCGTTGATCACGTCCTTGAAGGCGTCCGACACCTGATCGGGCGGGTCGACGTCCTGCAGCTTGACGGTCTCGACCTTGAGCCCGGAGTCGTAGGAGTCGAGGATCTCCTGCAGCAGCTTCTGCGCTTCGACCTGGATGCGCTCGCGATCTTCCGTCAGGACGTCGTCGATCTTGTTGCTGCCGATCACCTGCCGCATGGCGGCTTCGGCGGCGGCACGCACGGTCTCGACCGGATCGCGCACGTTGAACAGGAAGCGCGCCGTCTCTTCCGGCTCCGCCTTCACCTTGTACTGCACGATGAACAGCAGCTTGACGATGTTCTCGTCGCCGGTGAGCATCAGCGCTTCCGGGTCGACGTCGCGGTAGCGGGCGGGTGGACCGACGTCGATCGTGCGGAAGCCGAACTCTTCTTTCCTGATCGCGGTGACCGACGGCTTCAGCACTTCCTCGAACGGCCACGGCAGGTGGTAGCCGGGACCGGGGCCGACCTCGCGCACCACCTGTCCGAAGCGCAGCACCACGCCACGCTGGTCCGGGGCGACGATGAAGAAGCCGCTGCCGAGGTAGAGCGCGAGGCCGATCACGACGAACGGCCACGGGCTGATCGAGCGCCGCGGCGCGCTGCCGCCGTTCGCGCCGCCACGGTCACCGGAGCCGCCGAACATCTTGTCGCGCATCGCCTCGACGAGGTCGCGAACCTCGGCGAGGACGTCGTCGTCGCGGTGCGGCGACGGCCCCTGATTGTTGCCCGGCACTTCTCCGCATTATGGACAGCACCCGGCGGGCGTCAAATGCGGCAGCACCCTTGCTTCGGCGGAGCCGGTCCGGAAAGTCGACGGGATTGCCGATGTCCGACCTCGCTCCGAGACCGCTCGACGAACGCTCGCTGTCCGGCTGGCTGCGCGCGGCCGGCCTCGCCTGCGCGGGCGACGAGGTGGTGGTCGAGGCGGCCGGCGACGGCAACATCAACTGGGTGCGCCGCGCGCGCGTGCCCGGCCGCGGCGTCAGCTGGGTCGTCAAGCAGGCGCGGCCGGCCCTGGAGCGCTTCCCGCAGTATCGCGCCAGCACCGAGCGCATCGTCTTCGAGGAACGCTGGCTCGCGATCGCCCGCGTCGTCGACGACGAGGGGATCTGTCCGGCCGTCCTGCACTTCGACGAGGCGGCACGCGTCCTTGTGCTCGAGGATCTCGCCGACGCCGAGCGGCTCGATCGGGCGCTGCTGCGCGGGCGGGACGTCGTCGCGGCCCTGTGCGCGGTCGCGCGGCTGCTCGCCCGGGTGCACGCGGCGACGCGCGACCCGCTGCTGGTCGAGCGCTTCCGCAACGACGACATGCAGACGCTGCACGGCGAGCACGTGTTCCGCCTGCCGTTCGCGCCGAACGACTTCCCGCTCGAGCCGGCGCTCCGCGCGCGCGCGGAGCGCGTCTGGCAGGACGGCGAGCTGGGCGCGATCGCGATGCGCGCCTATACGCGCTATCGCGAGCCGCGCGGCGCGCTGGTGCACGGCGACGTGCAGGCGGGCAACGTCCTCCTGCCCACGGCCGGAGGCGTCAAGCTGCTCGACGCCGAGATCGCGCACGTCGGCGATCCCGCGTTCGACGTCGGGATGCTGCTCGCACACGTGCTGCTCGCGGGTCTCGCGCGCGACGCGCTGGGACCCGCCGCCGAGGTCGCGTGCACGACGTGGAACGCGTACGCGTCGTCCGCGACCGCCGGCGATGCTCCCGAGCTCGCCGACGTGGCGCGCTACGCGGGCATCGAGATCCTGCGGCGCACGATCTGTGCGGCTCGCGTCGCCGCCGTCGCGGACACACGGGTGGCGCTCGCCGCGCTGG
>JAIEPK010000269.1 GCA_019749875.1 Candidatus Binatia bacterium
CTCCGCGGACCGGATTTGCAGGGTTTCCGGGCGGGATTCGGGCATGTACCCAGTGCCGCACCGCAGCGCGGGCGGCGCGCCCGACGACGCCGGGACGATCTCGATCGCGCACGCCGCCGGCGCCGTCAAGCGCAGGAGCAGCGCGCTGCGTGCGGCCGGAACGGCGGCGTAGATCCCCGCGACGATGTCCGCGACGTGCACGTAGTCGCGCTCGCCGCGCAGCGGCGGCCGGAGGAGTCGTGCGCGAGCCGGGGCGGAAGCGGGCATGGACGACTCAGGGAACGATCGCGTGCGGCACGAAGCGGCTCGTGTCCTGGGTGATGATCGGCTCGTCGCTCTCGACGACGCCGATCCCGGCGGGACGACCGGCGACCGTCCACGCTCCGAGCTGCGCGTGGTGCACGCCACCGTGCTCGTCGCGAAAGGTCGGCAGCGGGGAGTAGGCCTGGACGATGCGTGGCTCGTCGCCGTAGGGACCATCGCTGGCGGCTCCGCCGTGCGGCAGATGGCGCGCCACCACCTGGACGTTCGCACCCTTCACCGAGCGCAACGGCTTGGTCACGTAGTCGGCACCCGGATCGGCCGCCGGGTCGTCCGCGAACCAGGTCGGCAGCAGGTTCGGGTGCCCGGGGAACATCCGCCACAGCCACGCCATCACGCCCTTCGACGACAAGATCAGCTTCCAGCACGGCTCGATCACGCGCGGCGCGCCCGGTGCGCCGAGCGCCGACGCGAATGGCTCGCGGATCAGCAGCGCCCAGCGGTAGACCTTCACCAGCGTCGTGATCACGCGGTCCTGCAGGTCCGTCAGCCGATCGTCGGCGTCGACGCCGAGGCTCTCGATCGCGACGAACTCCGTCGTGCAGCCTGCCTGCTGCGCGCAGTCGCGCAGGTAGTCGGCCGCGACGCGGTCCTCGACGTTGCGGCTCGAGGCCACGAAGTGCAGCGGTCCCTCGCCCGCACGCAGGCGACGGAAGCCCTCGACCAGAGCGGTGTGGATGCGGTTGTGCTGATCGCTGCCGGGCGGCAGGTGGCCCGCGGCCAGCAGGTCCTCGAGCCACATCCACTGGAAGACGCCGGCCTCGAAGGTCATCCCCGGCGTGTCGGCGTTGATCTCCAGCATGCGCGCGTCGCCGCAGCCGTCGTAGACCAGGTCGAGACGCGCCAGCAGGTCCGGGTCGGCGCGGCGCCAGCTCGTCGCGATGCGCTCCCACCAGGCCTCCGGGATGCGCAGGGAGGTGAGGATCTCGTCGTCCGCGACGGCGCGCTCGACGAGCGTTCGGCACATCGCCGTGATCGCCACGGTGGCCGTGTCGACATGCCGCTCGAGCGACGTCCCGTCGAACACGTAGCAGTGCTCTTCCCACCAGTACGGTCCGCCCAGCAAGCTGTGCGTGACGAAGCCCACGTCCTCCGCGAGGCGACGCCATGCCGGGCGGGCCGGAACCGGGATACGGCGCATCGCTCCGTCGGTTCAGACGACGTCGTCGAGCGAGACGTGGTCTCCGAGCTGCCCGAAGCCGCCGCGGCGCAGCGTGACGGTGCGCTCGCCCGGTGGCGGGTCGCGTCGTGCGTGCGTCGTCGCCGGCAGCCTCGCGCCGCCCACGCGGCGCTCGAAAGGGGCCGCGCTCATCAAAATCAGAGCCACCGCAGGGGATCTTCTGCGGGGTGGACCAAGATCGTCCCCGGCGTCCACGTCCATGGCGTCTCCGTTCGCGAGTGGGATCGGGATCCGGCCGATCGTTCGGCCGCCGAGCGCTCAGCCATAGCGAAGCGCGAGCGGAGAAGAAAATGCTGCCTGGTCGGTGGTCGCGGGCGTCCCGCTGCGTGGCCCGCGTCCACTGCTTGCTCGGCTCGTGCCGCGCGCAGATCAGGGCAGCGTCCAGAGCGGGACGAGAATCGTCCTCCGCCGTCCCCGCTCCGGACGCTTCCTCAGCGCCGCGCCGCCCAGGTGGTCGTGCGGTCCGGGTTGTCCTTCAGATCGATGCCGGCGTCGGCGAGCCGTCCGCGGATCTCGTCGGCGCGCTTGAAGTCGCGCGCCTTGCGCGCAGCGATGCGCTCGTCGAGCAGCGCGTCGATCTGGGCGTCGGAGAGCCCGGCCGCGGCGGCACGCGCCTCGCGGTCGGCGGCGAGCGCCTTGCCGGGCTCGCGCTGCAGGATGCCGAGCACGCCGCCGACGTCGCGCAGCGCGGTCGCGACTCCTCGCGGCACGCGCGCGCCGTCTCGGAGTCGGTGATCTTGCCCTCGCCGACACCCGCGCGCTGCAACGTCTCGTACATGCGCGCGATGCCGCCCTGCGCCTCGACGATGCCGTCCTCGCCGAACTCGAGCGGGCTCCGGTAGTGCGTCTGCAGCAGGTAGAGCCGGAGCGCGTCGGCGGTGTGGCTCTCGAGGGCGTCGCGGATGGTGACGAAGTTGCCGAGCGACTTCGACATCTTGTCGGCGCCGCGGCGCAGGAACGAGACGTGCGCCCAGTGCGTCGCGAAGGGTAAGCCGCACGCCGCCTCGGACTGCGCGATCTCGTTCTCGTGGTGCGGGAAGCATTCTGGTCCGATGGCGCAGGCAGCGGGACGAGCGCGCGCCGTCGCCGGCGAAGACGCCCTGAACGACGAGCGAGTGGAAGTGGACGTTCAAGTTCGCCGCCGACCCGAAGCGCTGGATCGCGGTGACGGCCCCACCGCAGCCGTCGGGGGCACCGCGACACCGCGCGCGACGTCGCTCGAAGGACAGCACCGCACGGATGAACACAGCGAGCACGCGCCGGCAGAGCCGCTGGTCGTACGCGAGCGCGTAGCGCAGCCGGTGCGGCGTGGTGAGCACCCACTGCCGTACGGGAAGGCCGCCAAGCACGTCGTCCACGAGGTGGGCGGCGAGGCTTGCCATGCGACGCGCCGTGCACGACGGGCAGAAGCCGCGGCCCTTGCAGGAGAACGCGACCAGAAGGTCGGCGCGACACGCGTCGCAGCGGAAGCGGGCGAAGCCGCGCGCGAGCTGGCCGCAGGTCAGGAACTCCCGCAGCTCGCGCTCGACGAAGTGCGGCAGGCCGTCACCGTCACTGCGAGCACGCGCCTCGGCGAGAAAGGTCTCCAGGTGCTCGTGGACGAGCCGGTGCAGCGCGCCGTGCTCGGGCGTGCGCGGGCGGTAACCCGGAAGCGCGAGCCCCGCGGGGTCTGCGGCGACGACTCCGCGAACCGACACAACCCGACTCCACGCCCGTGGCGCTTGCGCGCACCGTGCCGGCCGTCGCGACCCTGCTGCCGCGCGAACTTCCGTGATCGGCGCGTGGCCGGTGCGCGCGAAGTGCAACTTGACGCTACACCCCGCTCGAAACGCCGTGCTTCGCGCCGTGCGGCCCGGAGCCGCGCGGGACTCGCTGCCCGATGCG
>JAIEPK010000505.1 GCA_019749875.1 Candidatus Binatia bacterium
CTCGGCCGGCGCTCGGAGGCGCGGCGGGCACCACGGCCGGCGCCGCGGACACCTGATCCGCCCGACTCGGCGGAGCACCGCGATCATCGTCGGCAGGCGTCGTCAACAAGGCGCGGACGCGAGGCCTGATCTCGTCCCAACGCGAGGCCGCGAACGCTCCGACGGCGGCCAGGGCGAGCAGCGTGCCTGCGGCCACGACGAATCCCGCGGCCCGTCGGGACTTCGTGCCTGCACCTGCAGGTACGGCAGCGGGCCCCGAGGTGTACGAGGGACGCGGGGACGCCGCGTGTGCCGGGTCCGACGCGGCGCGCGCGGATGTCTCCGGTTCGGCAGCGGCACCAGCGGCGCGCGGCGATGGCGCTGCAGGGGCGTCGCCCGTGACGTCGGCCGCCGCTGCGACGGGTGGCACGCTGAGCGGCGTGGCCGCCTGCGCGATGGCCGCCGCGGGCGCCAGCGGGGACGCCGGCGGCAGCTCGAGCGGCGCGTCGATCCTGGTCAGGTCGGATACGACCTCGCCGATCACACCGGCATCGATGGTTTGCCGTCCGAGTGCGTAGCCGACCAGGAGAGCGTTGTCGCAGACGGCATTGACCAGGCGCGGAATGCCGCGCGCGAACTCCCAGATCGGGTCGAGCGTCGCAGCGGCGAACAGGTCGGGCCGTCCGCCGGCGACCGCGAGTCGCGCGGCGATGTAGTCCGGCAGCTCGCTGCGCACCAGCGGCTCGAGGCGGCAGCGTACCGCGATGCGCTGCTTCAGCTGCCGCAGATTGGGCTGTGCGAGACGCTCCGCGAGCTCGGGCTGTCCGGACAGCACGATCTGGAGGATCTTCTCCTTCGAGGTCTCGAGGTTGGACAGCAGACGCAGCGATTCGAGCACGTCGGTCTCGAGGTCCTGCGCCTCGTCGATCAACAGGATCGTGTTCTTGCCTTCCTGGAACGCCGCCAGCAGGAACTCGTTGAGCCGCTGCAGCATCGCGAGCTTCCGACCCGCCGGCGCCGGGATGCCGAGCTCGCCGAGCGTATACTCGAGGATCTCCTCGAAGGTCGCGTTCGGGTTGAACAGGAAGACCGAAACGACGTCGGGGCCGAGATCGTCGAGCAGCTTGCGCAGCAGGGTCGTCTTGCCCGTGCCGGCCTCGCCGATCATCGTGACGAAGCCTTTGCGCTCCTGGATGCCGTAGCGCAGGCTCGCGATGGTCTCGCGGTAGGCGTCGTTCCAGTAGAGGAACTTCGGGTCCGGCGTTTGTCCGAAGGGCTTCTCGCTCAGCCCGTAGAAGCTCAGATACATTCGTCTCTCGCCGCCTCGTGACGCCTCTCGAGAAGCCGCCGTGCGTGTCTCCGCACCGCGGCAGGTGGCCGTCTCCGGCCGGGAACCCGTGGCTTCAGGAAGCTGTCCGTCGTCGAGAGCGAGATCGCCGCGAGCAAGACCGCCCGCTCCGGGCAGCAATTTGAGCGCCAGAAAATGTTCAGAAGGACCCGGAAGTTACCGACCACCGCGATGCAACATCGTGCGCTCGTGCACGATCAGGAGCGACGACACCATATCAAAATCGCTCCTCCGAGTGCCACACACAGCCAGCCGAAGAGATCGCCGAACCGCTGGTAGGGGCTGGTGATTTCCAGCAGGTGCAAGTCGACCGCGGCGGCCGTCGCCTGGTGTTTGGGCAAGGTCGCGATGGTGCGTCCGAGGGGATCGGTGACCGAGGACAATCCGGTATTGGTGGCACGCACCAAGTATCGGCGGTTCTCGACCGCTCTCCACAGGGCGAGCGAATCGTGCTCGTGCAAAGCCGCGCTGTCGCCGAACCAGGCGTCGTTGGTCATCGCGGCGAGCAGGTTGGCGCCCATCTCGACGGTCCGCCGCACGTGGCCCGCGAGCAGATCCTCGTAGCAGATCAGCGCACCGATCCGTGCACGGCCGTCGACGTCCAGGACGCCCGGTCCGCTGCCCGCCTGGAAGTCGCCGGTGTTCGGGCTGAGATCCTTGAGCGACGGAAAGAGCGACGCGAACGGGATGAACTCGCCGAACGGCATCAGGACGATCTTGTCGTAGCGGCCGCCGATCGAGCCGTCGCCGCGACGCAGGAACGAGCTGTTGAACCACTCCATCTTGCGGCCGTAGTCGCGGTAGGCGACGGCACCGAAGAGCAGCGGTGCAGGTGCCTCGGGATACGGGTCGAGGCCGCGCAGGGACGGCGTCTCGAGGGGAATGCCCCACTCGACGACGGTCTCGGGCCAGACGAAGACGTCGGGTCGGGGCGTGATGCCGGCCGACAGCCGGCGATAGCGTGCGACGTTCGACTCGAACAGGTCGCGCTGTCGTTTCTCGTCGAGCAGCAGGTTGCCCTGCACGACGCCGACGCGGAACGACGGCGCGTCCGCGATGGCATGTTCGATCTGCGGGATCCGCCACGCGCCGTAGAGCAGCAGAGCGAGCACGGTGAGCAGCGGACCGATCAGCGGACGCAGCCGCGGCAGCCGCGTCAGCGCGGCCGCGACGTACGCCATCGCGAACGACAGCAAGAACGGTCCTGCGACGTCGCCGGTCTGCAGCAGCACCGTCACCTCGCGCTGCGAGTGCGCGATGCGCCAGGGGAAGAGCGCCGGGAACAGGAACTCGATGGCCGCCCACAGCGTCGGCCCGAGGATCAGCGGTGCGGTCGGTCCGATCCATCGCAGCGTGGCCGCGGCGATCGCGAACGGCAGCGCGCTGTAGAGCGCGAGCGCGGAAAAGAAGAACAGCGCGATCGGCAGCGGGAAGCCGCCGAAGCGCGTGATCGTCGTGACGATCCAGTGGAAGCCGATGATCTGCACGACGAAGCCCATGACGAGACCGAGCTGAGCCGCTCGCCGCGGTGTCGCCGCCCGTGCCGCCACGCCGAAGAGCGGCACCAGCCCGAGCCAGGCGAGCGGCCAGAGGCGCGTGTCGAGGAACGGCAGCGCCGTGCATGCGGCACCACTCGCCATCGCGAGCAGTGCGGCGAGCGGTCGCCCGGCGAGCCACGACCCGACGTCGGCAGCGGGGACCAGCGACGAAGACGAGACCGGCGGCGGTGCCACCGACGCCACGACGGTTGCATCGCCGTGCGTGTGGACCTCGCTGCTGCTGCGGCTCATCGCGTTACGAGGTACCGATGGCCACGAGGAGAGTAAACTCGTGTCCGTGCCCGCCGCACCGTCCGCGCTCGAGCTGCCACGCGCGATCCGTGACGCGCTCGTCCAGCTGCTGCTCGACGAGCTCGCATCGCCCGACTTCGCCGGCGCGGTCGCGAGCGCACGACGCGTGCTGGCGGATCACGTCGGGAAGGACTCGTCGACCGAGCTCGGCGGCCCCGCGGCGGCGCAAGCAGCCCTGGTCGCGCTGCGTGAGGCGCTCGCCGACGCGGGACCGGCGATGGCCGCCGGCGGCGCACGACGCGACGCGAGC
>JAIEPK010000030.1 GCA_019749875.1 Candidatus Binatia bacterium
GTGCGTGCATCGTCTCCGGACGTCGCGTCGACGAACCACGTCGTGCGGTCGCGAGCGTCCTCGAGATCGGGCTCCGTGCCCTGCTCCGCTGGTGTCATCGACGGGGACGGCGTCGGCTGCGCATGCGGCGTCGAGCTCGGACGCGGCGTCGGCTGCACGCCCGCCGTCGACGTCGGGCGCGGCGTCGGCGTCTGCGTCGCGGCGGGCGCGAGGACGAAGGGCGTGCCGTCGGCGGCGCCCGGCGTGCGTGCCGCCGCGCTCTCCAGCGAAGTGTCGGCGACGAGCGCACCGCCGCCCGTGGAAGCGCGCTCGTCGCCGACGTACGACACCGCGGCGACCGCCGCGGTGACGCCGGCCTCGCCCCGCACCGAGCTGGTGGCGCCGGACGGCGGCACCAGGGGCGCGATGGCGCGGCTCGACGAGGCGTAGTGGAAGCCGATGTCGACGCGACCCGTATCCGCGCGGCCGTCGGCCGCGGTGGTGCCGGTCGCACCGAGCACCGCCGCGTCGTCCGATCCGGCGTCGACCGCCTCGCTCTGCAGCGCGTCGCCGGCAGCGGTCTGCGCGAGGCGGAAGTCGTCGTCGCGCCAGCCGGCGCCGCCGCGCACGCCGTCGACACCAGCGGGCAGGCGGTAGCGCACGGCGCGGCGCAGGTTGCCGGTGCACCCGGTGCAGGACTCGGCGAGATAGCGGTCCGGATCGACGTCGCGTGCGGTCGCGTCGAAGGCGTTGCCGAGCAGCGTCGAGCCCGTGGTGTCGATGCGCAGACCGACGCCGCCGGTGTCGCTCAGCACGTTGTCGCGGACGGTTCCCCGCGCGCTGGCGAGGCGGAGAGCACCGAGGCCGTTGAAGGCGCTGGTGTTGCGCTCGACGAGGTGTCCCGTCGCGACGCCCGAGCCGGTCGAGTTGTCGATCGAGATGCCCCACTCGAAGCTGTCGTAGACCAGGTTGTTGCGTACGATCGCGTTGGTCACCTGGCGCAGCAGGATGCCGCTGCCGCCCGAGCTCGCGACGACCGAGTCCTGCACCAGCACGTCGTCGGTCGATGCGACCCGGATGCCCTCGGCGACCGAGCCGATCACCGCGCAGCCGCGGATCGCGACCCGGCTCGACCCGGCCAGCACCGAGATGCCGTTGTTGGTCGCCCCCTGCACGACGAAGCCGTCGATCGTCACGCCGCTGCGCTCGACCGCGATGCCGTTCGCGGTCGCCGCGGACGGCGCGACGATGGTCACGCTGCCGGGCGTCTCGGCGATCAGCGTGACGTTCGCCTTCTGCACCTGCACGCTCTCCGCGTACGTTCCCGGCAGCACGACCACCGTGTCGCCGGACGAGACCTGGCCGAGCGCGTAGGCGATCGTCTGCCACGGCGTCGTGCGCGAGCGGGCCGTGGCGCGCGAGCGCGCATTGCTGCCGTCGCTCGCCGAGACGTAGTAGGTCCACTGCGTGCCGCTGGGCGGCGTCGCGAACGCGGGCGGCGTGGTCGACGGCAGCGCATCGCGGTGCACGCCGACGTCGGCGACGCCCGTGTCGGCGACGCCGTCGGTGCGCGTCGAGCCCGAGATGTCGAGCGCGCTCGCGAGCCCGGAGCCGGCGTCGACCATGGTGCTCGCCGGCGTCTGCCCGTCGAGCTGCCGCAGGCGGAAGTCGTCGTCGCGCCACCCGGCCCCACCGAGCACGCCGTCCGCGCCGGCCGGACGCACGTAGCGCGGGTTCGCGCCCAGCGTCGCCCAGATGCGGATGGTCGCCTGATACGCACTCTCCTGGTCGCGATCGCGCACGTTGGCCGAGAAGTTGTTGTGGTGCGCGAGCAGGTCCGGTCCGGCGAGGTACAGACCGAGGTCGCCCTGCTCGGTGATCTGGTTGTCGCGGACTTCCCCGCTCGCGTTCAGCATGCGGATGCCGCTGCGATTCGCGTGCACGGTGTTGAACGCGACGACATTTCCCGTGACCGGCGCCGGCAGCGGGCTGCCCAGGTTGTCGAACGAGAGGCCCCACTCGGCGTTGGCGTACACCAGGTTGTTGCGCACGTAGGCGCCACCGCTCTGGCGCAGCAGGATGCCCTGCGTGCCGGCGCCGGTGACGGTGCAGGAGTCGATCGTGGCACCGCTCGATGCCGTGAGCTGCACGCCGTTGGTCGCGGGACCGGTGACCACGAGCCGGCGCAGCACGATGCCGTTGGCCCCGTTGCCGACGACACCCTGCGCGCCACCCTGCACGACGAGGCTCTCGAGCACCACGCCACGCTTTCCGTTCACGTAGATTCCGGGCGCATCGCCGGGCGGTGCGAGCACGACGTCGCCCGGGGCCCCCGCGCCGCGCAGCGTGAGCGCGTCGCGCGTGATCTGCACGGCCTCCGCGTATGTGCCCGGCGCGAGCACGATCACGTCCCCCGGATCGGCGCTCGCGATGGCGCGCGCGACGGTCTTCCACGGCGAGCCCGGCGACTGCGCGTCGAGCGCGTTGCGTGCGTCGTCACCGCTCGCGCCATCGACGTGGAAGGTCACCCCCGACCCGGCCGCCGGCACCGGCGTCGCCGACGGCGTCGGTACCGGCGAGGGACGTGGCCCGCTCGCGCCCGCGGCCGCGTGCCAGCCGATGTCGGCGACGCCGCTGTCGGCGACGCGGTCGCTGCGCGTCGAGCCCGCGATGTCGCGCTCGCCGACGCTGCCCGAGCCCGCGTCGACCGCCGGGCTCGTCGTGGCCTCGCCCGCCGCCGTCTGGCGCAGCGTGAAGTCGTCGCGCGAGGGATCGCCGAGCTGCGGATCGACCACGACGTTCGCCCACAGGTACGGCTCCGCGCCGCTCTTGGTGTCGAAGCGCGCGACGCTGCCCGACACCGCGTTGTGGTGCACGACCGTCGGCACGCTGTCCGTCTTGACGCCGCTGCCGACGTTCGCCGCGACGACGTTGTCGCGGATCTCGCCGGTCGCGTTCTGCAGCCGGACGCCGCCCGACGCGGGCGCCGTGCGGCCGCAGCCGTAGACGGTGTTGAACGCGAGCACGTGCCCGCCGGTCACGGGCGGCAGCGGCGTGTCGCCGTTGTCGACCTGGATGCCCCAGTCGCCGGCCCGCGTGACGAGATTGTTGCGCACGTAGGCCTGGCCCGCGCGCTTGACGACGATGCCCTGTCCGCCCGCGTCGGCGACGCGGTTGTCGTCGATGGTCACGCCGTCGCTCTGCACGACGAAGATGCCGTTGCCGCTCTGCCCGCGCGTCGTGCAGCCGCGAATCAGCGTGCCCGGCGCGCCCTCGGCGCGGATGCCGTGCAGCCCGCCCTGCACGGTGAAGCCCTCGACGCGCGACAGCGCGTGCTCGATCGCGATGCCCGACGCGCCCGCGGGCGGCGTGACCACGACCGCACCGCGCGCCCGCAGCGTGACGCCGGGGCGGCTGCTCTTGACGGCCTCCGCATACGTCCCCGCGGCGACCAGCACGGTATCGCCGGCGACGGCGCC
>JAIEPK010000332.1 GCA_019749875.1 Candidatus Binatia bacterium
GCGACGACGTGCAGCTCGATCGCCGATCCGGCGACGCCGCGCGCCGCGACCGCGAAGCGCAGCTCGTCGGACCCGTCCCGGGCGAGGACGCGCGCCACGCTCGTCCCGGCAGCCAGGACGAGGCCGCGCCGGCGGTCGTTGCCGATGCCGACGAGACGGCAACGATCGCGTGGGACGGCGCAGCTGCACGCCAGCGGCTCGGCCGAGAACGACGCGGGAGCCGTGCCCGGCGTCTTCGCCGCGAGCGGGCACAGCAGATCGCGCGAAGCGGCGCGTGCGACGCCGCCGGGCCGCGCGGCCGATGCCGGGGGCGGCGCAGCGGATTCGTCCGCGCTCGCAGCCGACACACAGGTCAAGAGCAGCACGGCGAGGAGCGCCGTCAGCCGCCCGACATCAGGCGGTCCCGGACGGCGCGCGCGAGAGCCACCGGTACTGCGGTCGCGGCGGACGCGTTCGAGCACCCGTCAGGGATACGTTCCGGCCGCGCGGGTGTCGACCGCGCGGCCGTCCGGGCCGCGACCACGGAGCAGGCGGCCGTCGATGCCGCCTGCTCCCACAGCCGTGGTTCAGCGCAGCTCGTTGCGCGAGTAGCCGAGGATCGTGCGGGCGATGATCAGGTTCTGGATCTGGCCCGTGCCTTCGTAGATGTCGGTGATGCGCACGTCGCGGAACCACTTCTCGAGCAGGTGCTCACGCGACACGCCGAGCGGGCCGAGGATCTCGATGCAGCCCTGCGTGACCAGGCGCACCGTCGAGCCGCCCTTGGCCTTCGCGATCGAGGACTCGAGGTTGTTCGACTCTTGACGGTCGGCGAGCCACGCGGCGCGCATCACCGTCAGCATCGCCGCCTCCTGCATGGCTTCCAGCTCGAGGAACCTCTGCGCGAGCGCCGACTGCGACGCGGTCGACGCGCCGTACTTGACCGCGATGCCCGCCTGCTCGAGCTGCTCGCGCGTGAAGTCGAGCGCCGCTTGCGAGATGCCGAGGCCGATCGCCGCGACCATCGGGCGCGTCATGTTGAACGTCTTCATGACGCCGCGAAATCCGCCCGAGCCTTCCTTGGCGACGGTCTCGTCGCCGCCGAGCAGGTTCTCGCGCGGCACGCGGCAGTTCTCGAAGACGTAGGCCGCGGTGTCGTCGGCGCGGATGCCGAGCTTCTTCTCTTTTCGCACGACGGTGAAGCCCGGCGTGCCCTTCAGCACCAGGAACGACTTGATGCCGGCGCGACCCGCCTTCGGATCGACCGTCGCCCACGCGACCACGCCGTCGGCACGGCAGCCGGTGGTGACGAAGATCTTCTCGCCGTTGAGCACGTAGTGGTCGCCGTCCTTGCTCGCGGTGGTCTTGACGCGCGACGGATCGGAGCCGCAGCCCGGCTCGGTGATCGCCATCGCGAGCGTCAGGTTGCCCCACTTCTGCTGCTGCTCCGGCGTGCCGGCGGCGCGCAGCGCGGAGTTGCCGAGGCCGGTCGTCGTGCGACGGAGCCGCACCGAGTAGTCGCCCCACGTCTGGGCCGCCGTGATCAGCATGCCCAGCACGTTCATGCCGGTGTCCTCGACGTCGCGGCCGCCGAGCAGCGCGTAGAAGCCCGGACGATCCTTCGCCTCGGGCAGCTGGTCGGGCGGGAACTCCTCCTCGTGCTCGTCGTAGTAGCGCGCGTAGTTGCGCGCGATCAGCGACTCCTCGCGGATCGCGTCGAGGACCTTCTTGTCGTTTTCCGTCAGGTCGAACGAGATCATGTGCCGTCTCCTCAGACTGCCGCGGTGCCTTCGAGGACGCCGAGCGTGCGCGCGTGGCGGTACCACAGCTCGACGGGATGCTCGCGGATGAAGCCATGTCCGCCGAGCACCTGGATGCCGTTGTCGGCGATCTTCATCGCCTGACCCGCGACGTAGCCGCGCATGAGGTGCGTCGCGCGGGTCGCGTCGCGACCCGCCTCGAGCTCGGCCGCCGCCTTCCACACGAGCCAGCGCATCGCGTCGGTCTCGATCGCCATGTCCGACAGCATGAAGGCGATCGCCTGCTTCTGCGCGATCGCCTCGCCGAACGCGACACGCTCCTTCGCGTACGGGATCGTGTACTCCATCACCGCCCGCGACAGGCCGACCAGCGCCGCCGCGATGCCGACGCGCGAGCAGTTCAGGAGCCGCGCGTAGTCGAAGCCGCCGCTGCCGCCGAGACGATCGTCCTGCGGGACCTCGACATTCTTCAGCTCCAGCTGCGCGAACGGCAGCGCGCGCAGGCCCAGCGTCGGCTCGGGGCCCGCGACGGACACGCCGTGCGCCTCGCGCGGCACGACGAACGCCGCCGGCTTGCCGTCGGGATCGCGCGCCACGACCACGAAGTGGCTCGCCTCGCCGCCGTACGGCACGAACGACTTGACGCCGTTCAGCACCCACGCACCGCCGCGCGCTTCGGCGGTCGTGTGCAGGACGTGCGCGTCGAACGCGGGCCGCGGCTCGACGATCGCGACCGAAGCGGCCTGGAAGTCGGCTCCGCAGAGCTGCGGCAGATAGCGCTCCTGCTGCTTCGCCGTGCCCTGGTCGACGAGCGTCATCGCGAACAGCGCCGGCGCGAGCGCCGCCAGCGCGAGGGCGGCGTCACCGACCGCGAGCTCCTCGAGCAGCAGCACACCGGTGGTCGGCGAGCGCGTCGCACCGCCGCCGCCGTACGCCTCGGGGATCTGGCTCGACACGAGGCCGAGCTGCCAGGTCGAGCGGAGGAAGTCGGCGGGGATCGCGCTCTCCTCGTCGGCGTCGCGCGCCAGCGGGCGCAGCGACTCGGCCGCGAGGTCGCGGGCCGTCGCACGGACGAGCTCCTGCTCCTCGGTTGGTTCGAATGAGATCATCCTGGAACTCCTGCTTGGCGGGACGCCGGGTGACGACCGAACGGACGGTCGGGGCAGGAATACTGCACTGGCACTGCATGAACAAGAGGGCATTCGCGCCGTCGCCGGACACCGGGGCTATCGCTCGCATGGGAGCTGCCGATAGACTCCACGCCCCGCGCGGACCTTCGCGGGAAGGTGGACGAGCGGTGAAGGCAGCCAGCAGGCCGGATCGAACCCGGCGCACGTTGGGAATCCTGTTCCCGCTCGCGGACGCCTTGCGCGCCAACCGCTCGCTGCACGTGCGTCGTCCCGAGATGGCCTTCGGCCAGCCCCTGTTCCGCGACAACGAGATCGCGCACTGGCAGACCGCGCTGGAGGCCTCGCCGTCGCTCGGCCCGGTGATCGACCAGGTCTACGAGGAAGCGACCGCGCGCGGGACGGCCGTC
Organism: Candidatus Binatia bacterium; assembly: GCA_019749875.1. Classification (GTDB taxonomy): domain Bacteria; phylum Desulfobacterota; class Binatia; order UBA12015; family UBA12015; genus VGTK01. The sequence goes on from JAIEPK010000332.1 coordinate 3,277, forward strand.
GCGGCGAAGGCGCAGCGCGCCCTTGCGACGTCGGCGCTGGTGCTCGGGCTCTTCGCGCTCGCGGCGTCGTTGCCCGCGACGGCGACTGCGTCCCCGGTCTCACCGTGGCTCGTGGTGGCCACGGTGTACGCCTTCGCCGCGCTGCTCGCGGCGGTGCGTGCGGTGCTGCTCGACCGCCCGCTCACCGTCGAGCTCGACGCGCTCGCCGAGCCGATC
>JAIEPK010000504.1 GCA_019749875.1 Candidatus Binatia bacterium
GCCTTCGCAGAGGGGGCGGTGCCGGGCGGCGGCAGACGCCCCCGCCGCTCGGTCGCGCGCACCCGCTCGTGACGGGGCGTCGGGCGCCGCCGGCCGGGCGGGAAAACGAGAAGGGGGCGATGCCGATCGGCATCGCCCCCTTCGTGCTCACGGTCTGTGGCCGCTCGTCAGGGCACGGACGGCACGCACTTGAGCTGCAACGTGTCGAGGTCCTTCTTGCCGCTGGCGAGCGTCGCCTGCGCGCGGATCGTGAGACGCCGCGTACCCGCGGGAACGTCGACCGCGAAGCCGGCGCCGCACACCTCGCCTGGTCCGGCGGGCAGGGTGAAGCTCGCGAGTCCGCCGGTCAGCGCGGCACGCGCCGCGAGATCCTCGGGGCGCTTCGCGGTCGCCGAGGGCGACTTGACGTCCAGGCGCGTCACCTGTGCTGCGCTGCACGACAGGCGTGCGTCGGCGCCGCCGACGCAGCCCCACACGCGGAAGCGGCAGGTGCCAGGGGTGGAATCGAAGTCGCACGACGGATCGCCGTCGGTGCAGGTCTGCGCGCTCTTCGGCAGGCCCTTGCCGTCGGTGGCAGGCGTGCCGAGCGACATCGACCACTCGAAGCCGCAGTCGAGCGTCTTCGAGCCGCCGCCGGGGATGCGCAGATCGGGCGGGATCTCGGTGCAGCTCGCACTGCAGTGGTTGCCCGGCGTGCCGTTGAGCGGTCCGTCGTCGCAGAACTCGTTGCACTCCACGACGCCGTTGCCGCACGACTCGACCTGGCAGGTGGCGCTGCAGCCGTCGCACGAGCTCGTGTTGCCGTCGTCGCATGCCTCGGTGACCTCCTGCGTGCCGTTGCCGCACACGCTGGTATTCGGCGCACACCACAGGCGCGCGAGGTTGCTGCTCATGGTGAGCCCGGCGGAGTCCTGAGCGAGGATGTTGAAGGCGCGCTTGCCGATGCCGGCGGGCGCGTGCGCGACCTTGAAGGTCATGTCGCCCGTGCAGACGTTCGATCCACTGATCGGGGATCCGCTCTGCAGGACGGTGTTGCCCGCGCGAACCTCGCCGCCGAGGGCCTTCAACGCGTTCGCGAGCTCCTGCGCGTTGTGCTGATCGAGCGCGTTGGTGCCGCCGGGCAGCTGCGGCTGCTTGATGTTGACGTACGCGATCGGCGCCGGCGCACAGTTCGGGAGGCGGCTGTCCGGCACGCGCAGGCAGAGCTGCGTGTCGAACGTGCACACGCCGTCGCGGGTCTTGTCGCTGTCGCAGCGCGGATCGCCGTCGATGCAGGTCTGGGTGCTGCTCGGCAGCAGCGTGTTGCTGTTGATGACCGGGTTCGAGATCGCGAGCTTCCACTCGGCGAGGCAGCCCGCGGTGGGCAGCGTGACGCCGGGCAGCAGCACGGCGTCCTGCGGCGGCAGGGTGCAGTCCGCCTGGCAGCCGTCGCCGTCGGTGTTGTTGTGGTCGTCGCACTGCTCGCCGCATTCGCGCGTGCCGTCGCCGCAGACCGCGTCGACGCGCTTGCAGTCGGAGCTGCAGCCGTCACAGCTCACGTTGTTGCCGTCGTCGCAGGCCTCGCCGTCGTCGATGACCGTGTTGTTGCACTGCGCGAGCTGCACGCAGTCGGGGAGGTCCGGGTTCACGGTGATGGTCGGCGCCGGGGACACGGTGCCGGTGATCACGGGCGGCAGGCCGCGGTGCTGGAGCTCGTTGCTGCCGATCGCGCGCACCTGACCCTGGATCGTGATCAGCCCGCCCGCGCGCAGCTTGTTGGCGCCGGTGCCGGGGAAGGCGAACGAGCCGCGCGCGTCGAGGAAGCCGGTCGGCGCAACGGTGATGGCGCACGCCTGCATCGTGATCAGGCCGCCGATGCCCTCGCTTCCCGATGCCTCCGCATCGATCACGCCGAGCACGTCGAGGCTGCCTGTCGCGATGACGTCGGCGGTGCCGCCGAAGCCGGGAGACGTCAGGTCGATGCTGCGCAGGATCGCGTTGCGTCCGGCGCCGAGCAGGAACGAGCCGCCACCGCCGAAGGCGCCGGGGCCGCGCGCGGCGATGGTGCCGGTCGCGAGCTGCGTGAAGTCCACGCGCGCGTCGACCGTGACCTCACCGCCGAAGCACTGCGTGCCGCCGCTCACGTCGATCGGCGCCGCGATGGTCGTGGAGCCGCCCGAGAACAGCGACACCTCCGAGCCGTCGCCGCACGCGAAGTCGGTGCCGCTGCCGGCCTTGCCGGTGATCGATGCGTTCAGGGTGACGTTGCCGTTGGTCGCATTGATGTCGACCGATCCGCCGGAGCCGTCTGGCCCGCCGCCGCTCGCGTCGATCGACTGTGCGAGCGTGACGTTGCCGTTCTCCGAGCTCAGGCTGACGCCGCCGCCGCCGAAGTCCGCGGCGGAGGTGTCGATCTTGCCGCCGGCGAGGAGGTCGCCGAAGCCGTTGATGTCGACCTCGCCGCCGCCCGATCCGGAGCCGCTGCCGCCGGCGCTGATCGCGTCGGTGAAGGTCACCGCGCCGGTCGTCGAGTCGATGAGGATGTCGCCGCCCTGGGAGTCGGTGCCCGAGCCGGCCGTGCTGAGCGGTCCGGCGATCTCGATGTTGCCGTTGGCCGACAGCACGATCGTCCCGCCTTGATTGCCGCTCAGATCGATGCGCGCCTTGGTGGATCCGCTCGCCAGCAGGCGGAGCGAGCCGGTGGTCGCGGTGAGCGTCACCATCGCGAGATCGCCGCCGCCGAGAATGCGCGCACCCGCCTGCAGGGTGATCGCGGCGGCGCGGATCTCCACCGAGCGGACGGCGCCCGCACCGACGGTCACCACCGCGCTCGGCAGGAACACGACCTCCGCGCTCCCGAAGTCGAGCACCGCCGGTGGCGTGATCGTCTTGGGGCCGGACACGTTGCACGGGTTGCCCGTGCACAGATCGGCCGGGACGGTCGCGCGTGCCGGAGCGGCAGCGGCCAAGGCGGCGACACAGGCGAGGACGGCCGGAAGCGAGCGGTTCAGGGCAAACACGGGACCTCCGAAGGCGTTGCGAGAGTGGATCGATCGTCGATTGCGGTACCGAAGGTTGGTCGGGGGTCGGGGTGCTGCCTGGCTGGTGGTCATCGCGTGCGGCCTTCGCTGGGCTCGAACGGATGGGACTCGCGGGCTCGTCCAGATTCTCAGGACCGCTGGGCGGGAGCTAGCACGACCGTCGCGAGCCGGACAACATAGAATCTGCGTCGGGTCGCACCATGGGCGGTGCGCGCTGCGGGGTGTGCGGCATTTCCGGTAGGACAGCACGATGGACGTCGGGGAAGCGGTGGAGAAAGACCCGGTCTGCGGGATGACGGTCAAGACGCCGCGACCGGAGCGTGCGGTCGAGCACGCCGGGCGCACCTACTACTTCTGCAGCGACCGCTGCCGGGATCGCTTCGCCGCCGATCCCGAGGCGATCTTGTCACGGCCGCCCCCCGAGCGCGCCGCACATGGCCACGCGGGACCTGGCTCGGGCGCGTCCGGCGCCCCCGCGGCGGGC
>JAIEPK010000314.1 GCA_019749875.1 Candidatus Binatia bacterium
GGCATCCGCCGGACGCGACGCCTCGGGCGCCCCCGGCGCGAGCGGCGCGAGGACCGCGGCCCGATGCTCCTCGGCGAGCTGCTTCGCCTGCGCACGGTTGGACCATGCGAGGTTGCTCTTCTCGCCCGGGTCCGCCTGCAGGTCGTACAGCTCGAGCGGGCGGCCGAGGAACCATGCGGCGTACGAGTCGTTGAACAGGACCTTCCAGCGCGCGTCGCGCGTCGCCTGCTGGATCGACCCCCAGCGCCCGCGGCTCTGGCTGTACGCGCGGGTGCGACGATACCGCGCGTCGTCGCCGTCGAGCAGCGGCACGAGGCTCTGACCGTCCGACGGCACGGCCGGGGCACCGCCGAGCTCGAGCAGGGTCGGGAACAGATCGAGCGACGACACGACGCGCTCGACGACATGCGGCCGCGTCCCCGGACGGACGATCACCAGCGGGACGTGCAGCTCCTCCTCGTAGAGCGTCTCGTCGTGGTTCCACTGCCCGTGGTCGAGGAATGCCTCGCCGTGGTCCGCGGTGATCACCACCACCGTGTGCTCGAGCACACCGCCCCGCTCGAGCTCCGCGAGGAGCTGCGCGATCTTCTCGTCCGCGTAGCGGACGTCGCCGTCGTAGCGCGACACGTAGTACTGCAGATCGTCGCCGTCGCCGGCGAGCGTCAAGTATCCCGGGCGCGCCGCGATCTCGGCCGGCGTCATCGGCCGCGTCGCGGTCGCGGGAAACATCGTGTCGTACGGCGGCGGCGGAACGTACGGTCCGTGCACGTCGCGGTAGTGCAGCCAGGCGAGAAAGGGCTGCTGCGGCTTCGCCGCGATGCACGGCAGCGCCGCCGCATTGATCGCCCGTGCGGTCTCCCAGCGCTGCCACGCCGGTCCCCCGTCGTCCTCCATGATGTCGTCGTCGTAGTCCTGCCAGCCCTGCGCGTGGCCGAGCTTGCGGTCGAGGCTCGGGTTCGGACACCACGCCGCGGTGCGGTAGCCGCGCGCGCCGAGGATCTCGGCGAGCGTCGTGAAGCGCTCCGGCAGGACGTCGCCGCGACGGAACACCCCGTGCCGCAGGGGCATCTGACCCGTCCAGAAAGACGCCATGCTGGTGCTGGTCCGGTTCGAGGCGGCGATCGCGTTGGTGAAGCGCACGCCGCGCGCGAAGAAGGCATCGAGGCGCGGCGACGTCGCACGGCCGTAGCCGTAAGACGACAGGTGGTCCGCGCGCTGCGCGTCGATCACGATCACCAGCAGGTTCGGCCGCGTGTCGGCCGCTGCGCGCGCTCGCCCATCGAGGAGCACGAGACAGGCCGCGAGCAGCACCCGGGACGTGATCCAACGCATTGGAGCAGCATACCAAACCCGATCCCGAGAGGGTTGCCCGGAAGCGACAGCGCGTACCGTTCGCCGCGGTTGACGGGAGCCCCGTCAGCACGTTCCTTGCCGGCGACGTCATGGCATCGGCGCAAGAGCCCCGGATCTCGGTCCTGCTGCCCGCCTGGAACGCGGCCGCGACCCTGCCCGCCTGCCTCGCGAGCCTCGCCCGGCAGAGCGAGCGTCGCTGGGAGTGCGTGCTCGCCGACGACGGCTCCGCCGACGCGACGCTCGACATCGCGCGCGCGGCCGCCGCAGCGGATCCACGCATCCGCGTTCTCGCCTTCGCGCATCGCGGCATCGTCGCGACGCTGAACGACGCGCTGCCGCACTGCCGTGCGGCGCTGGTCGCGCGCATGGACGCCGACGACCTCATGCACCGCGACCGTCTCGCCGCGCAGGCGGCGCTCCTCGACGACGCGCCCGGCCTCGCCGCCGTCGCTTGCCACGTACGCCTCTTCCCGCGCGATCGTCTCGGCGACGGCCTGCGCGCCTACGAGCGCTGGCTCGTGTCGGTCGACGCGCCGCGGCGCGTACGCGAGGACGCGTTCGTCGAGAGCCCCGTCGCACACCCGACGCTGATGCTGCGCAGGGACGTGCTGCGCGCGATCGGCGCGTATCGCGCGATGGGCTGGGCGGAGGACTACGACCTGGTGCTGCGCCTGCTCGAGGCGGGACACGAGATCGGCGTCGTGCCGCGGCGTCTGGTCTGCTGGCGCGACCATCCGCAGCGCTTGACGCACAACGACGCCGCCTACCGCATCGAGCGCTTCACCGCGGCGAAGGCGCACTTCCTCGCGCGCGGCTTCCTCGCGGGCGTCGAGCGCTACGTGCTGTGGGGCTACGGCCTCACCGGGCGCGCGCTGCGCCGCGCGCTCGCGGCGCACGGCAAGACGCCGTCGCACGTCGTCGAGCTGCACCCGGGACGCCTCGGCCAGACGATCCACGGCGCGCCGGTGATCGCGCCCGACGCCCTCGCCGCACTGCCCCCGCACCGGCTCGTGGCGTCGGTGGCCGGCGTCGAGGCGCGGACGCTGATCCGCCGCTTCTTGCGCGAACGCGGACGCGAGGAGCTGCGCGATTTCGTCTGCGCGGCGTGACGATCCGAGCAACGCCCCGCCGCACCCCGATGCCCCGCACGGCGCGGCGACGGGCCGTCCGCGCCGGGCGACGGCAGCCTCTCGGAATTGCTTGAATCCGCCGATCCCTTCATCGTCTCAGCCGCAGCGCGGAGGGTGATGGGCTTGAAGCATCTGCTGACCGTTCTGGCGGTCGTCGTGTGGCTCGGGATGGTCGCCGCGCTGGCCCACAAGCAGACGCCGCAGCAGACCACACCGCTCGCCTCGCTCGGCGAGCTGCCGGCCGGCGCCAAGACCGAGCAGGACGAGTGGTTCGGCGTCTTCCAGAGCGATCGCAAGATCGGCTACGCGCACCGCATCGTCGCGCGCACCAAGACCGGCTGGGCCTTTCAAGAAGACTCGGCGTTCACGCTCGCGATGCTGGGCACCACCCAGAACCTGCAGACCACGATGTCGGCCGAGACCGACGAGGGCTACGGCCTCGAGTCGTTCCGCTTCGGCCTGATCTCCCCCGCCGCCAGCTTCTCCGCGAGCGGCCGCGCCGAGCGCGACAAGCTCGTCGTCCAGTACGGGGCGGCCGGACAGGAGAACCGGCTCGAGATCCCCCTGCACGAGCCCATCAGCCTGCCGAGCACCCTGCGCCCGCGTCTCGTCCGCGCCGACGCACCGCCGGGCACGCAGTACACGGCATCGGTCTTCAGCCCGCTGTCGATGAAGAACGAGCCGATCACGCTGGTCCTCGAGGGACGTGAGACCATCGACGGGCCCGACGGCAAGGTCGACACCGTGCGCATCAGCGAGAAGCATCAGGGCATCGCGACCAGCGCGTGGCTCGCGATGGACGGCACGGTGATCCGCGAGCAGGGCACGCTCGGCTTCGTGCTCGAGCGTGCACGCTCGCGCGACGACGCGCTGTCGGGCATCTCGAGCGCGGCGCCGATCGATCTCGTGACCAAGACGCGCATCCCGATCGATCACCCGATCGCGGACGCGCGCGAGCGCTCGTCCTTGACGCTGCGCCTGAAGGGCGGCGCCAGCGCGCGCGTGCCGGACGATCCACCGC
>JAIEPK010000068.1 GCA_019749875.1 Candidatus Binatia bacterium
GCGCTCGACCGCGCGGTGGCCGAGGTCGCGGGCACGGTCGCGACGGCGCTTCGGGCGTCGGCACAGGCACCGCCCGCGGGGCGCTGGCAGGGCAACGAGAGAGCCGGACAACCGCGCGCGAAGCGCGCGGCCGACCGGAGGGAGCGCGGGGAGTGGGGCCCCGCGCGGCTTTGCCGCGTGGGACGAGGGACGTCGTGGCCCCTCGCAGCAATGGTAGCGCGCGCTACCCGAAAGGTAGCGCCCGGCGAGTGAGGAACCGCGCTCGCTCGGTGCACGATGCGCCGCGGCCGGCCGTGGGAGGACCGCATCCATGCACGCACTCACGAACGCAACCCGCACCACGGTGCGGCTCCTCGGCATCGCGATCGCCGCCCTGCTCGCGCTGCCCGGCCTCGCGCAGGCAGGGCGCGGCGCGCTGACGCAGCAGCCGGGCCCCGCGGGCTGCCTCAGCGACAGCGGCAGCGAGCCGTGCACCAAGTCGGACCTGCTCGCCGGCGCGATCTCGGTCACGGTCGCGAAGGACGGGCGCAACGCCTACGTCGCGCTGGCCGACGGGCACGGCGTCGCGGCGCTCGCTCGCGGCAAGGTCAGCGGCGGGCTGACGCAGCTGCCGTCGCCGCTGGGCTGCATCACGCAGACCGGCAATGCCGGTCTGTGCACGATCGGCCGCGGCATCTATGCGCCGGTCTCGATCGCGACCAGCCCCGATGGACGGCACGTCTACGTGGCGTCGTTCCAGAAGGATCCGGTCACGCTCTCGTCGATCGCCGCGTTCGCGCGTGATCCCAACAGCGGGGCGCTCGCGCAGCTGCCCGGGCAGCAGGGCTGCATCAGCGAGGACATCCCGGGCGGCGAGTGCGCGCCCGGCGTCGGCATCCGCGCCGCCAGCTCGATCACCGTGAGCCGCGACGGGAAGAGCGTCTACGTCGCCTCGCCGAGCGACAGCGTCGCGGTGTTCGCGCGCAACGCGGACACTGGCGCCCTGACCCAGCTCCCGGAGCCGTACGGCTGCATCAGCCAGAGCGGCAGCGGCGGCCACTGCACGCAGGGCCGGGCACTCGACGGGGCGGCCGCGGTGATCGTCGGCAAGGACGGCCGCTTCGTGTATGTGGCCTCCGAGCTGAGCCGCGCCGTGGCCGTGTTCGCACGCGACCGCAGCACCGGTGCCCTCACCCAGCCGACGGGCGAGGGCGGCTGCATCGCCGAGAACGGCACCGCCGAGGGCTGCACGGACGGCGTCGGCCTCGGTGGCCCGCGCGCGCTGGTCGAGAGCCCCAGCGGCAGGAACGTCTACGTCGTCTCGCTCGCCACCGACCAGCTCGCGGTGCTCGCACGCAACCGCAAGACGGGCGCGCTCGCACACGTACAGTGCCTCGAGGACGGCGGCAGCATCGCCTGCGACGCGGTCGCGGCCTTCAGCGGGTCGTACTCCGTCGCCGTCAGCCCGGACGGTAGGCAAGTGTACGTCGCGGCCCAGGGGGACCGCGCCGTGGTCGCGCTGGCGAGCGACCGGAAGAGCGGCACGCTGACCCAGCTGCCCGCGCTCGACGGCTGCATCAGCGAGGACGGCAGCGAGGGCCAGTGCACCGACGGGCGCGCGCTGCGCACGCCGCGCTCGGTCGCGATCGCGAAGGACGGCCGGCACGTCTACGTGGCGGCGCAGGCCAGCAAGGCCGTCGCGGTGCTGCAGCGGCAGAGGTGACGGGGCAACCGGTCACGCGTCACCATGGCGTGAACGGCCCCCCACGACGACCCGTTCCGGAATCCACCACCGGCTCGGGTCGGACGGCGGCCGCCGCGCCGCTGCCGGGGCTCGCATTCCGCCGTCAGAGGATGAAGCGGTCGCCCGCGGCGCGCACGGTGACGTCGCCGATCGACACGCCCCACGGCTGGTCGATCGCGTGCACGATCGCGTCCGCGATGAACTCCGGCGCGAGGCTCGGGTTGGAGATCGAGCTCGGATCGAGCTTGTTGGCCGGGAAGCGGCCAGGAAGCACAAAACCGCGATTGGTCGTAACGGCAGCCTTATCGACGTCGCGAGGCTGGCTCCGCTCCGCCAAGGAGCCCGCAAAGCACCGCAACGTACAAAGCCGCTGTCAACGGAATCTGGCCAGGACGCCGCCCGCCCGGCGTCAGACACGGCTCCGACGCCCGCAGAACCCGCGACGAGCCGGACGACCACCGCCCGACCCTCCGGCCGGTAGCCCGCGGTACCTGCGCCCGCCGGGAAGGTGCAACCCGACTCCACGCTCCCGCCGACTGCGGGTGGCGTGCCGAGTGACCAGATCCCGGTGTGTCACGCGGCTGCTCGGCGCGGCTCTCGGTGGCCCGAGCCGGATGCAACCTCACGTCACATCTCGCCGGAAACGACTTGCTTCGCGGAGGCGGCGACCCGCAGCGGAGAGAACGAGCTCGCGGATACGATCGCGCGCCCGCCCTCGGGCTTCGTCGGGGGCATCAGGCCCGGCAGAGCGCGTTCACTCCGCGCCGCTTCCGGTGCAGCGCCTCGAGAAGCAGTGCGCGCCACCGGGGAGAACGTGCACCCCGAGCAGCGCGACGGGGTCGCCGGCTTCGATCCGCCCCGGGCTCGACTTCGGATCGGTTACGATCGGGGGAGGCCCTTCGCAGTGTCGCACGCGCCGCAACCCGCGAACGCCTTCAGTGGCCGACCTTGTCCTCGATCTTTCGCACGCGCCCCTTCAGGTCCTCGACGTCGCGTTCGAGGACGTCGACGTGGTGAGTGTGGAAGCGCTCGTGGCGAGCCTGATCGAGCGCGATCTGACGCATGAACTGGCCGAGGTCGGAGAGGCCCTGCTCGGTTCGTCCGAGGCGCTGGTCCATGGACTCGAGGCGCTCGTCCATGGAGCCGAGGCGCTGGTCCATGGAGCCGAGGCGCGACTCGACCGCCGCCAGGCGCCGGTTCGTCTGCCGCGCCTCGTCACGGATCTCGCGCAGGATCTCGACCGTCAGGTCGCTCGTCGTCATGACAGGCAGGATAGACCCCGGGGCGAGCTTGCGACAAGTGCACGGATGACAAACGCAGGGCGGTGCTCAGGGACGCTACGGCTCGGCCGCCGACGATCCCGCGGGTAGCCCGCGCGCGATCCGGCCGGCCTTGCGCACCGCGCGAAGCGGAAGGCTGCGCAGGTGCGTCCAGCGGTCGGCGCGGCGCACACGCGCGCCGCGAGCGTGTCCTGCACGTAGTCGATGGTCCGGGGTGAAGGCGCTCGAGCTTGCGCGTCACGCAGCCCGGACGAGGCGGTACTTCTCGAGCGCCACGCGCGCCGGCACGCGCTCTGCGATCACCTCGTCCCAGCCGGTGCCCTCGAGCAGCGCCGCGGCGGTGGCACGTGCGCTCGCGTCGAGCGCGTCGTGCACGTCCTGCACGCGCTGCACCATGAACAGCGTGTACGGCGTCGTCACGCGCATCGCCGCGACGCCGCACACCTGCGTCGCGTGGCCGCCGACGGCACGGAATCGGCCTGGGGCGGCAGCCCCGCCGATGGCACGCTCA
>JAIEPK010000306.1 GCA_019749875.1 Candidatus Binatia bacterium
GTTCCGCTTTTGGACTCCCGGAATTGTCAAACTGCTGCTGCCTCCCCGGCAGAGCCGGGGGGACTCCCCTGATGTGCGAGAGCGCGGAGGCGATCCAGCCGCTGTTTCGTCGAGGAGCCCGCGGCGGCCATCCGCGCGCCGCCGGGGCAGCCGCTCAGGGAATGTCGCCGGAGCGCAGCCAAGGCGAGCAATTCGGCGCGGTGAACGAGCCCGTGACGTGGTCGCCGCCGATCATCAGGTCGAACCGACCGCGCACGTCGGCTGGCGGCACCGCGTCGATCCAGACGTGGCCCGAGCGCGCGAGCTCGCCCGAGCCGGTTCCGTCGGGGTTGCCGCGCATGAGCAGCGCGACCACACGGTTGCCCGTGCCCGGCGACGAGGAGCCGTTGACGACCGGCAGCCAGACGTCGAACGAGCCGGGTCGCGTCACCTCGGAGTTGGGCAGCAGCGCGTTCTGGAACAGCGACAAGTACAAGGTCATCCCGACCAGTGGATCGGGTCCGCAGTAGCCGGCGAAATCCGAGATCGCGACGTCGGTGTGCACCGATTCGAGGTGCGTGAAGACGAAGGTGTACTCCGGCGACACCCCCCAGCGCACCGAGCGCGGCTGCAGCACGTCACCGGCGAACGAGCCGTCGATGGTCGCGCCCTCCTCACTCGACGACAGCGACGCGCCGTTGCGCACGGTGAAGAGCGACTCGTACGAGCAGCCGTCGATGTCGAAGCGGTGACGAACGGTGATGGTGTCGCCCGGGCAGAGCGCACGCGGCGCGGGGAAGAGCTCGGGATTCGCCGCCAGGAGCTGCGCGAGGCTGACCTCGAATCTGGCCTTGCCGTCGACCAGCGACACGTCGGGCAGCCCATGCGCCGGCCCCTCGAGCGCGATCTCCGGCAGCAGCGACTCCGGCAAGCCGCAGCCGTCAGGGCGGAGCCGCGCCTGCACGACCATTGCCTGGTGCACGATCGCGGATCGGCTGCCGCCTCGGCCCTGTGCGATCGAGACGCTCGCGGTGACCTCACCGTCGGCGGCAGCGACGACCTCCGAGATTCGTGCCGGCTGCGCCGCGGTGCACGCCGGCGCCGGTGCCGACGCGATGCTGCGACCGAAGAACTCGAGCGGCGCGCCGCTCGCGGCGCCGAACACCCCGGCCACGGGATTGGCGCGCACGTGCGCCTTCACCCGAGTGCCCGGGACCGAGATCACCGCCCCCTCGAGCGCCCATGACGACGAGTGGGCAAGGATGGCCACGGAGATGGTGGCCAGCACGACGCGGATACAGCCGGTGTTCATCGCGGATTCCTTCCGTTGCGGGTGCGAATGGCCCGCTGATATCACCTCCGGTCCTCAATGCAAACAACTTCTGTTTGTAATCTGAACGTTCTGCGTTTTGGCGTGCGCTGCCCCGCTCGCACCCCGGCGGTGCTGTCGAGAGCCTGCTCGGCCGCGGCGGGCGGCCGCGGCTGGACGGGCCCGTCGTCCCGAGCCTGCGGGCTACGGGAAGGGGTCACGCCGGCCGATGCGACGAGACGCGGGGTCGACGAGCGCCGCCGTGACTCAGGGCGCGGTCGTCGAGGGGATTGGCAGCTCGCGCCCGCGTGGCCGCGGCCCGACCGTCGACACCGTGAGCACGACGCCGCTCAGCACGGCCAGCAGCACGAGATCCACGCCCGCCGGAACGACCTTCGCCCCGGCACCGAACTGCCCGAGCGCCGAGATCGCGGCAAGCCCGCTCGCGTACGGCGCGAGCCACGCGAGCCCGACCAGGTCGAGGCGCTCGCGCGGCGCCGTGACCTTCTTCACCGCGACGAACAGCACGCTGAGCCCGACCAGGATCGCGAGGCACACACGGTTGGTCTCCCAGCCGCACCAGTAGACGATGGTGTTCGCCGTGAAGAACGCGACCCCGCACAGGACGCGCGGCATCGGCAGCCGGAACGGCCGCGCCACGTCGGCCGCGCTGCGCCGCAGCGCGAGCAGCGCGGGCGGACCGAACGCGAGCGACAGGATCTGGATCGACGAGATGAAGCTGACGATCGACTGCCAGGTCTGCGACGGCGCGAAGAACACCAGCCCGACCGCAAAGTTCACTCCGAGCGCGAGCAGCGGCACGCCGCGCCGGTCGAGGCGCAGGAACGCCGCCGGCAGCTGGCCGTTCTGCGCCATCGCGTACGAGAGCCGCGCCGCCGCTCCGGTGAACACGAGCCCGCAGCCGCCGGGCGACACGCTGGAGTCGACGTACAGCAGCTTGACGAGCCAGCCGAGCCCGGCCGCGGCGGCGAGGCCGACCAGCGGACCCGCGAGCACGTCGCCGGACAGCGCGCCCCAGCCGCCGGCGAGTGCTTCCGGCGACAGGGCGCCGATGAACGCGACCTGGATCAGCACGTAGATCGCGCACGTGATCAGGACCGACCCGATCAGCGCGCGCGGGATGTCGCGCTGCGGATCGGTCGCCTCGCCGGCCATCTCGATCGCGGTGCGAAAGCCGAGCATCGCGAACAGCGTACCGCCGGTCGACACCGCGGCGAACACGCCGTTCCAGCCGGAGGGCATGGTCCCGCCGTACGCGACGAAGTTCTCGCCGCGGAACGACACCCAGAGGAGCGACACCGCGACCAGCACCGGCACGACGATCTTCCACAGCGTCAAGTAGCGGTTCGCTTCGCCGAGCCACTGCACGCCGAGCAGGTTCACCGCCGACATCGCGGCGAGCAGCACGACGCTGGTCGCGATCCCCCAGCCCGAAAGCGTATGCGCGGCGGTATCGGTCACGAGCCACGGGGCCGCGTCCGACAGGTAGCGCACCATCGCCTGCACCTCGATCGGCGCGATCGCGACGTAGCCGAGCCAGCACGCGATCCCGGCGACGAAGCCGGCGAGGTTGCCGTGCGAGAAGTACGAGAAGCGCGCGAGCCCGCCCGCGACGGGGAACGCGGCACCGAGCTCCGCGTACACGAGCGCCAGCAGCAGTGCCGCACCGCCGCTGATCAGCCACGCGACGATCGCCGCGGGGCCGGCCGCCTGCGCCGCGAAGAGCGGCGCGAACAGCCACGCCGAGCCGATGATCGCACCGACGGAGACGAACAGGAGCTGCGCGAAGCCGAGGCGGCGCCGCAGGACGGCGGGTGCCGGCCGCGCTTCCGCGGCTGCACCCACGGGCTCGGCGAGAGACTGGACGGTCACATCGTCCTCTTCGGCGCTTCGGGCGCGTTTCGACACCCCGCCCGTCGACCGCGACGGATGCGCCCCGCCCCCGGCAACGCCTCCGTCGCGGGGGGGGACGGCGAGCCTACAGTTCCGTCGCCGGGCGCCCGGTCTCGCCGTCGCGCCGGATGCTCCACTCGATGGCGAGCGCCTCCAGCGGCGCGTAGACGCAGAACGTCCCCGTGCGCACGGTGCGCGTCAGCAGATCGCCGAGCTCCGGGTCGGCGCGCCCGATGCGCTCGATCGCGGCGCGGACCGCCTTGGTCACCGCGGCCCGCGCCCGCTCGGCGGGGTCGCCGGTGCGACGATCGCGGCC
>JAIEPK010000207.1 GCA_019749875.1 Candidatus Binatia bacterium
GGCCATCTCCTGAACGAGAACGCGATGCGCGCCGCTCGTGTCGTACGACGCGACCACGTCGTCGATCGCCGCGGCGAGCCGTCGGGCGTCGCGCGGCACGTCGAGGTGGCTGCGGTAGTGGCCGGCGCGCGAGCCGCACGGCTGGTCCTCGTCGCCCGCCGAGCTGCGCACGGCGAGCCGAGCGCCGCGCAGCCGCTGCAGGACGCCGGCGAGCACCGCGGCGCGGCGGCGGTGCCATGCGTCGACCGAGAAGTGCACCAGTGCCGGGACACGCACGCCGTCGGGCAGCGGCGTCGCGTGCAGGGCGGCGAGCGTCTCGGCCTTGGTCGCGCGCAGGATGCCGGGCGCGGCGGGGCGCGTCGGGCCGTCGGGCGCCGAGGAGGCTGTGTGCGGCGCGGCACCGTCAAGCATCGCCAGAGGCTCCGTGGCGCACGGCGGCGTCGACCAGCGTCTGCCGCCAGCGCAGGCATTCGAGCTGCTTCAGCAGATCGGGCAAGGCGCGCTCCTGCGCCGCCGCCGCGCGGTAGCGCACCAGCGCATCGCCGAGGCCGGCGTCGTCGACGAGGGCGCGCAGGCGGGCCGTCGCCTGTGCGTGCAGCGCTCGGTCGACGGCGACGAGGGTGTCGAGCCGATCGCGCGTCCGCGCGGACAGCTCGTCGAGGACGGTGCTGCGCGGCGCCGCCAGCACGCGCCACCACATGCCGATCGACACGAGCCCGAGCAGCCGGCAGAGCAGCAGCAACGACTCCTCGAACAGCTCGGTGACCCCGACCAGCGCGTAAGCGCGCTCGAGCTCGCGCGCGGCGCGGTCGTGGATCTCGCCGGGCGACAGCTCGTCGGCGTTCTCGATCCCGGCGCAGCGCAGCAGGCTCACCGCCTGGGTCGCGCGCCACGCGGCGCGCGACACGACGAACTCGTCGAAGCTCGCGAACGGAAATGCTTCGGGGTGGACGAGACGGCCGTAGTCGAAGACCGACAGCATGCGCCGCGCGGGCTCGCGCAGCAGCGTGAAGCGTGCCCGTGCGGGATCGTCGCCGGCGTGATGACACGCGTGGCCGTCGATCCAGCGATGGCGGCTGCGGACGGCTTCGCCGATGCGCTGCCACAGCGGCCGGTGGTCGGCCTCGAAGTGGACCGGCACCGCCGCTCCTTCGCGCAGCATCTGGACGCGGATCACCTCGTTGACGGTCGCGCCGCCGACGCCACCGAGCCCGGGAAAGACCACCGGGGACGGCTCGGTCGCGTCGCTCGCGCGTGGCACCTCGTAGGCGCCGAGGTCGAGCGGATACTCGCACGCCAGCAGCCGTGCGGACGGCGTGACCAGCAACGAGAGCGTCGCGAGCGGTCGGCCGTCGCCGTGCAGCTCGACCACGAGGCGTCCGGCGCGGATCGCGTCGAGGTGCTCCTGCACGAACACGTAGCCCCAGAATCCGCTCGCGTCGGCGCGCTCCAGCATCACCGGATGAAAGCAGCGGCGCAGCAGCAGCGGGCGACCACCGCAGGATCCCGTCAGGACGACGTCCTCGCGTGCCGGTGCGAGCCAGCCCGTGAGCGGCTCGGCGCGGCCGACGAGCAGCGCGTCCCGTGGACGATCGAGCGCGACCTGTGCTCCGCTCTGGCTCGCCATCGCGGTTCAAGCCTCGAGTCGGTTGTACGCGGCGAGATACTCCATGATCGCGCGCGCCGCGTCGGACATCTCCGCGGCGCTCATGCCGCCCGGATGCGTGCGGATGTTGAGCTGCCCGAGCGGCCACATCTGATGCTCGACGGACGGCGGCAGCAGCAGGCCGTTGCGCCGGCACAGCTCGAACAGCGGCGTGCCCGGCAGCGGGACGTACTGGCTGAACACGGTGAGCTCGGGCGCGATGCGGCGGCTCAGCGCGAGCGTCTCGTCGACCTGCGCGCGCGTCTCGAACGGCAGCCCGACCATGTTGAAGCAGAAGCGCTTGATGCCGTGGCGCGCGGCCTTCTCGGCCGCCGCGACGATCACGTCGTCGCTCATGCGTCGATCCAGGTACTGCCGCCGGTAGCTCGCCGAGCCGCTCTCGATGCCGAACCACATCGAGTGGCAACCGGCCTCCGCCGCCATGGAGCACAGCTCGTCGCTCATGTTCTCGACGCGCACGAACATCGAGAACGGCAGTCCCACCTCGTCGCGGTAGCGCGGCAGCAGCGTGCGCGCGTAGCGCAGGTCGTAGAGGAACTCCTCGTCCCAGAACTGGAAGTAGTCGACCGCGTAGCGGTCGCGCAGTGCGGCGAGCTCACGGGTCAGCGCGGCGGGCTCGAACTTGCGGAGAAATCCGCTCTTGATGCCGTGCAGGTCGAGCAGCGTGGTGTTGGCGCAGTAGCTGCACCGATACGGGCAGCCGCGGCCGCTCAGCACCGGGACCGTCGTCAGGCGCGGTGACTGGATGGCGCGCGGGCTCAGGTAGGCGAGGCCGCCCGGACGCTCGAAGATCGAGTAGTCCGGGAACGGCATGCCCTCGAGCTCGCGCACCAGGACGGGGGTCGTCCGCCGGACGCGTCCGGCGCGATCCTTGTCCCACAGGCCGGGAATCGGGCCGTCGCCGGTGTCGTCGCCGCGCAGCCGACGGATCAGCGTGACCAGCGGCTCCTCGCCGTCGCCGACGCAGACGTAGTCGACCGCCGGGTGCGCGATGGTCTCCTCGGGCGCGACGATGCCCTGGTAGCCGCCGACGACGACCGGCACGTCCGGCACCGTCCGGCGGATCGCGTGCAGGTACGGATCGCTCGCGAGCCAGGTCGGGGACATCGCCGACATCGCGACCAGGCCGGGCCGGAGCGCCTCGATCAGACCGGCGATCTTCGCGACCGGGTCGTCACGGAAGATCGGCACCAGGTGCACGCGGAGGTCGGGCAGCTCCCGCTTGGCGTAGGCGGACAGCGACGCGAGGCCCAGCGCATACGCCGGATCGCGCTGGTAGAAGGTCAGGACGAGCCCGAACGGTGCCAGATCCGGCCCGCTCACCGGCCGGGCGTCGCCTGGCGCCGTCTGCTGCGTCGTCTCCATGGTCGCCCTCCCTCGGCCGCTCGGCCGCTCCCACGGGTCGATGACGCGGGCAATGGACGCCGTCCGTGCGCGACCCTGTCGCGGCGGCCGACGTCGCAGGGAGGGACGGGCCCTGGTTTGAACCAGCCGGGGGCCGGTGCTAGCGACGGCAGACCATGAAAGAGGGCATCCACCCGAAGTACGACGCCAGCCGGATCGTCTGCAGCTGCGGCAACATCGTCGAGACGCGTTCCACCAAGAGCGAGATCCATGTCGAGATCTGCTCTGCCTGCCATCCATTCTACACCGGCAAGCAGAAGCTGATGGACGTCGCCGGCCGCGTCGACCGCTTCAACCGCCGCTACGGCAAGAAGACCGCCGCCGCCCCCGCACCTGCTCCCGACGCCGAGCAGCCGCAGTCCTGAACCACCGCGTGACCCCGCGACACGGGTTCGCACCGGGCCGGCACCCAGCGGCAGCCGAGCCGGGCCGCGACCACCCGCGCGCGCAGCG
>JAIEPK010000349.1 GCA_019749875.1 Candidatus Binatia bacterium
GTGTTTTTCTCTTCCTTTCGCGCGGCCCCCCCCGCGACGATCCAGCGCAGGTGCGTCATGTCGACCAGGTCCTGCAGTGCGTCCTCCGCCGGCAGGCGGGCGATGGTCTCGTCGAGCCGCGCGCGGTGCGGCGGCTGGTAGCCCGTATGACCGACGATCAGGGGCTGCTGGTGCGTGATCGCACCGAGCATCGCGTCGGGCTGGGTCGAATGTCCGAACGACGAGATCGGCATCTCGAGCAGCGGGCCGGCGCCGTCGCGGCGCACGACCTCCGCGAGCGCGCGATAGACCGGAGCGTCGCTGGTCAGCGCGCGCGGGACGTCGACTGCTTGACGGTACAGCAGGCTGCCGCGCTCGAGCAGCACGGCGCCGGCGACCGCGACCAGCAGCGCATCGGTCGCGCGCGCCGGCAGCCGCAGGCGTGCCCACTCCAGCAGCGCCGCCGCGAGCAGCGCGATGCCGACGCCGGTGATGGCCGTCCAGCGGACCGACACGCGGAAGAACGCGAACGGGGCCTGCAGCAGCGCTCCGAGCGGCGTGGGCGGCAGCTTGTGCAGCGCGAACGCGCCGCCGACGATCAGCGCGAGGCTCGTGCCGACGAGCACGAGTCCGACACCCGCAAGCCCGCGCACGCGGCGTTCGCAGAGCGCAGCGATGCCGGCTGCGCCGAGCAGCAGCGGCGCAACGCCGAACAGCGTGCCCGCGGACAGCACGACGTAGACCAGGTAGAGCCCGCTGATGCTGCGCGCCTGGGCGATGTCGCCGTCGGCCGCGAGCAGCGCGCCGCGCGCGAGATACGGCCGCGAGGCGATCGCCAGCAGAGCGAGCGCCACCGCGACGGTGAGCGCGGCCGTCGTCGCGAAGCGGCGGCGCTCCGGCAGCGGGCGGCGCAGCTCGGCGACACCGCACACCAGCAGCATCACCAGCAGCAGTGCCGTGGTGTAGTAGGCGGTGAAGAAGCCGAGCACGAGAACCGTGCCGAGCCCGATCGCGTGCTTGCGATCGGGCCGCTCGCGCAACGCGCGCAGCGCCAGCGCCGCGAGCGGCGGATAGAGCGCCAGGGTGTGCAGCAGATGGACGTTCGCCGGCACCTGCAGTGCACCGAGCGCATAGACGAGGCCGCTCACCCGGGCGACCCCGGCGGATACGCCGTACGCCGCCAGCAGCCGGTTCATCGCCAGCGCCGCCAGCGGGTAGGACAGGAGGAAGAGCACGGCGTTCAGCGCCAGCACGGGATTGTCGGTCAGCAGCCACACCGGCAGGAAGAGCGGCTGGATGCCGGCGAAGTGCTCCGATCCGGTGAGCTGAGCCGGAGCCGGATAGTTGATCGGCGCATCGAACAGCGCCTGCGGATGGTGCAGCAACGCGTGCGACACCCACCACGGGATCCACGTCAGCAGCTGCGTGTCGTCGTGCGCGTACGCACTGCTCAGCGGCAGCGCGGACCCGGCCGCCGCGAGCCAGGGAGCGGCGAGCAGTGCGAACAGGAGCAGGTAGGCGCCGAAGATCCGCAGCGGACGCACCCGACTCGTCTGTCCGCGCTCCGAGGCCGCGCCAAGCGCGTAGTTCTACGGGCGATCGTCACGACGGCGGACGGGACGCCCCGCGCGCGGCGGCGGAGAGCCTACGCGAGGCGCATGCGGAAGAAGGCGATGATCTCGTCCACCGCGCGCCGCGTGGGCTGGTTCTGCTCGTCGATCAGGTGCAGCGTCACGACGCTGTGCGGGTTCTTCATCGGCGCTGCGGGATTGGCGCAGTCGTCGGCGAGGACGGTGCCCTTGAAGCGATCGCCGAGCGCTTGCTCGTAGGCGGCGAAGCGCTCCTTGCGGCAGAAGCTGTCGCCCGCGAAGCGGTAGCCGAGCACCGTCAGGTCCTCGCGCTCGAGCCGCGCCTTCACCTGCGCCAGCTCGTCGGGCGCGATGTGCATGCCGCCCGCGCGCCCGAGCGGCAGCGACGGCTGCGACAGGACCGGCGCCAGCATCGCCGGCTCGAGCATCATCGAGAGCGCGAAGTTGCCGGTGAAGCACATGCCGATCGCTCCCACGCCCTTGCCGCCGGAGAGTGGATGGGCGTGTGCGGCGAGCGCGCGCAGCCACTGCGTCACCGGGCTCGACGCGTTGGCGGCGAACGCGCGGAACTCGGAGCTGATGCAGGCCTTCGCGATCGAGCTCACCGAGTAGCCGATCGAGACCGGACGCCCCGGCGTTCCGAACAGGCTCGGCATCCAGACGGTGAAGCCGGCGTCGCGGATCCAGCGCGCGAAGCGTGCGACGTGCGGCGAGATGCCCGGCATCTCGGTCATGACGATCACCGCGGGACCCTTCCCCGCGACGAAGACCAGCTTGGTCTTGTCCTGCAACGTGATCTGGCGGTGCTCGAAGTCGTCGAGCGGATCGGTCTGATCGAGTAGCGGGTCGGCCATGGTCGCGTCCTCCGGAGGAGAGGAATGGATATGCCGTGCCCGACGCCGTGATGCCACCCGCGACGACCTCCGGGAACGACCTCGCGATGCCTTGTCGCATCGCGTCCGAAGTTGTACTGCATGCCGCGGATTCCGGGCCGCTGGCCCGTTCGAGAGGGGTATCCCATGGAGCAGGAGCCGAAGTTCGCGATCCCCACTTCCGACGCCGACGCGACGTCGCCGTACGAGGCGCCGCGTGTCGAGACCGTTCTGGGAACCACCGACCTCGAGCGCGAGGTCATGCACGGCCTGATCAGCCAGCAGCCCTGAGAGGAGAGCGGACATGAGCGAGCGCAGGACCAGTGGCAAGGCCGAAGTGATCGAAACGCCCGTCGCCGAGTACGAGGCGCCGCGCGTCGAGAGCGTGCTGACGTCCGACGAGATCGAGCGCGAGGCGGTCTTCGGCGGCGGCATCTCGATGAATCCCTGAGCCGCAGCGGACGAGAGAGGAGAGACGATGAAGCCCGATCCCTCCGATGCCGGCACGCCGGCGTCCGTCGTTCCCGAGTACGAGGCGCCGTGCGTCGAGACCGTCCTGACCTCGGACGAGGTGGAGCGCGAGGCGCACTACGGCGGCAACGTCAGCATGACCTGACCGCGCGAGCGTCCCGTGACGATGCAACGCTCGTCGCCGGACGTCGACGCTTCTCGCGTCGGCGACCGGCTGGTGCTCTATCACCGCGGGACGCGCAAGGCGCTGGTGCTGAACCCGACCGGCTCGTGGCTGTGGGAGCAGCTCGCGGCGGGTCGCACGACCGATCAGCTCGCCGACGCCCTGATCGAGCGCTGGCCGGGGATCGGCCGCGAGCGGGCGAGCGCCGACGCGGCGGCGTTCCTCGACGAGCTGGGACGGCACGACATGCTGTCCGCCGCGGGCTGACGTCCATGCGCGCGGCGTGCGTCGCATGAGCGCCGTATCGCGCGAGATCGTGAGCGAAGGAGCGCACGAGATCGTGCGCGACGCGGCGGACGAGATCGTGCGCTGGGGGCAGGAGCCGCTCGCGTTCGAGCTGTCCACCCGCGACGCCGCGGTCGCGGCGCGCGCGCGCGACGTCTTCGCGCCGTGGCCCG
>JAIEPK010000119.1 GCA_019749875.1 Candidatus Binatia bacterium
CTCGCGGGCGCCGGCCGCCACGATCGGGCGGTCGAGGTCGCGGCCGACGCCGTGCGCTCCGCGGCCGCCCTCGACGCCGAGGTCTTCGCCCGCGCGGCTCTGCGGCAGGCCGAGCTGCGCCGCGAGTTCGGCCTGCTGGACGTCGTCGCCAATGCGGCGCTCGAGGAAGGCTTGCGCCGCCTGCCGCCGACCGACACGGCGTTGCGCGCGCACGTCACGGGACGCCTCGCCGCGGGCCTGCACCTGCAGCCGGGGGCCGAGGCGCGCCGCCGTGCGCTGGCCGACGACGCGCTCGCGATGGCGGAGCGGCTCGGTGACGCGTCGGCGCGCATTCTCGTCGCGACCTACCGCATGGTCGCGCTGTTCGGCCCGGACACGCTCGACGAGCGCCTCGCCACCGTCGAGGAGCTGGTCGCGCTCGCGGAGGCGTCGGGCGACCGGGCACGCGCGCTGCCCGCTCTGGTCTACGGCGTGCACGACCTGCTCGAGCTCGGCGACCGCCGCGGATTCGAGCGCCGCATCGCCGCGTGCGACCGGCTGGCCTCCGAGCTGCGCATGCCGCTCGGACGGTGGATGGTCGCCTCGTTCCGCACCATGGCCGCGCTCATGGAGGGACGCTGGTCGGATGCCGAGGGGCTCGCCGCCGAGGCGCTCACGATCGGACAGCAGGCGCAGATGCGCAGCGCGATCCTGCACTATGGGCAGCAGCTGGTGTCGCTGCGCGGCGAGGCGGGACGCATCGCGGAGGTCATCCCGCTGATCGAGATGGCGGCCGCGGAGGCGAGCACGGTCCCGGCATGGCACTGCACGCTCGCCGACCTCTACTGGATCGTCGGGCGGCGCGACGACTCCGCACGCGAGTTCGAGGCGCTCGCCGCGAGCGGCTTCGCCGAGATCCCGCGTGACACGAGCTGGCTGGTCGCGGTCTCGCTCATCGCCGGAGTGTGCGCGGATCTCCGGGATCGGCCGCGCGCGCGGCTGCTCTACGCGATGCTGGCACCGTATCGCGACCTCATCGCGGCCGCGCGACCGGCGATCGTCGGGCTCGGCCCGGTGTCCACGATGCTCGGCCGGCTCGCCGGCGTGCTCGGCGAGTGGGATGACGCGAGCCAGCACTTCGAGCGTGCCGTGATCATCGCCGAGCGGATGGGTGCCCGACCGTGGGCGACGCGGGCACGCGTGCACTGGGCCGAGATGCTGTCCTACGCCGGCGGCTCGTCGGCACGCGAGCGCGGCACCGCCATCCTCGATGGTGCGCGCGCCGCTGCGGAGTCTCTGGCGATGCACGAGCTGCTCACCCGGGTTCCGGCGATCGAGGCTCGGCTCGCGCCGTCGTCGGGCGAGCAGGCGCCCGCGGTCGCGCCCGAACGACGCCACGCCGTCGGCGAAGAAGCGCTGCCGGCCGCGAAGCAGCCGCGACGCGCCTCGGTGATCGCGCTCGCGCCCCGCGCACCGGGGGCGCGTCCCGCTCCGGCCGCGGTCGCGGAGCGCCATCGGATCTTCCGTCGCGACGGCGAGCTCTGGGCGGTCGGGTGGAGCGACCGTCCGCTGTTCGTGCGGCACGCGGTCGGCCTCGTCTACGTGGCCCACCTGCTGGCGCGCCCGGCCGAGGAGGTCCACGTGAGCGACCTGGTCCGCCTGGTGGCGAGCGGGCGACCATCGGCGACGAGCCGCGTCGGCGATGACCTCGCGGTGGCGTCGGATCTCGGTGACGGCGGCCCGCTGCTCGATCCGGTGGCGAAGGAGCAGTACCGTCGCCGCATCGCAGAGCTCGAGGTCGAGATCGACGAGGCCGACGACTTCCGGGACCTCGGCCGCGCGGAGCGCCTGCGCGGCGAGCTCGAGTTCGTCCGCCGCGAGCTGGCCCGCGGCGTCGGCCTCGGCGGGCAGGACCGCCTCGCCACCGCCGCGGTCGAGCGCGCCCGCGTCGCGGTCACCAAGGCGATCCGCTACGCGCTCCGCAAGATCGAGGCGCAGGACGCGGCGTTCGCGAGCGACCTCGACCTCGTGATCCGTACCGGAACGTACTGTGCGTATGTCCGCCTGAGCGGTGACGCGATCCCCTGGATCCTCTGACCCGTCCCGGTGCGCACCGCCGGCGTCCGTCGCGCGCGGCCGAGCATGAGATCCAGCGCGATGCCGCCGGACCGGTCGTGGTGGGCCGGACCGAGGAACTCTCCACCAACGAGAACTGATGTACTCGCCCGCCCGACTCAGGAGCGAACGGCGCTAGAGCCCCCCGGCGCGGCGTGGTAGCCACCCCGGATGCCGTTCGCGTCCCCGATCCGCCTCTACAACACGCTCACGCGCCGCGTGGAGCCCGTCGCCACCGCCGAGCAGGGCCACCTGAAGATGTACGTGTGCGGCGTGACGGTCTACGACCTGGCGCACGTCGGCCACGCCCGCGTCTACGTCCTGTTCGACGTCGTGGCACGCTACCTCGAGGCGGAAGGCGTGCGCGTGACCTACGCGCGCAACTTCACCGACGTCGACGACCGCATCATCGACCGCGCCAACGCGACCGGCCGCTCCGCCGCCGACCTCGGCGCCGAGATGTGCGACGCCTTCACCGCCGACGTGACGGCGCTCGGCTGCCTGCGGCCGCAGGTCGAGCCGCGCGCGACGCTGCACGTCCCCGACATGATCGCGCTGATCGAGGAGCTCGAGCGGGCCGGCATCGCCTATCGCGCGCACGGCGACGTCTACTTCGACGTCACGCGCTTCCCCGCCTACGGTAAGCTCTCCAACCGCAAGCTGGAGGACCTGCAGGCGGGCGCGCGCATCGAGGTCGACGAGCAGAAGCGCAACCCCGGCGACTTCGCGCTGTGGAAGGCGGCGAAGCCGGGCGAGCCGGTGTGGGAGAGCCCGTTCGGCCCGGGGCGTCCCGGCTGGCACATCGAGTGCTCCGCGATGAGCGCGCGCTACCTGGGTCAACCCTTCGACCTGCACGGCGGCGGCGAGGATCTGATCTTTCCGCACCACGAGAACGAGATCGCGCAGTCGGAGGCGGCGCACGGCGTGCCGCTCGCGACGCACTGGACGCACGTGTCGTTCCTGCGGCGCGGCGCGGACAAGATGTCGAAGTCGCTCGGCAACTTCGTGACCATCCGTCAAGCATTGGCGGAGCATCCGGCCGACGCGCTGCGCCTCTACCTGCTGCAGACCCACTACCGGAGCCCGCTCGAGTTCGCGGAAGAGGGCATCGCCGAGGCGCAGACCGGCATCGTGCGCATGTACGAGACGCTGCAGCGCGCCGACGTGAGCGGCGGCTCGGACGTCGCCGATTGCGCGGAAGCCCGGACCTGCCGCACCGAGCTCCGGCAGGCGCTCGCCGACGACCTCAACACGCCGCGCGCGGTCGCGGCGCTGCACGATGCCGTGCGTGCGGTGAACCGCCTGGTGGATGCGGGCAAGGCCGCGCAGGCGCGCGCCGTCGCGCGAGCGCTGCGCGAGTCGGCGGGGCTGCTCGGCATCCTGCAGCGCGATCCGGCGGAGGCGCTCGGGGCGGAGCGTGCGGCGCGTGCGAGTGCCGCGGGTCTGTCCGACGCGCAGATCGAGGGGCTCCTCGA
>JAIEPK010000670.1 GCA_019749875.1 Candidatus Binatia bacterium
GCCGGAAAGATCGCACGCGCGGGCCGGGCGCGCGCCGAGGATCGCGTCGATGCGTGCGGCGAGCAGCGACGCGTCGGGCTCGGCGACCAGCGCGTCGAAATGCACGAACAGCTCGCGCTCCTCGCGGCGAACGTGACGCTCCAGCGTCTCCGCGAAGACGTCGAGCGCGGTCTCGAGCCCGGCTCCCGCAGCGAGGGCAGCGGCGATCGCGTCGCGCTGCGCTGCCATCGCGCGATGCTCGGTGACGAGATCGGCGACCCGTGCGCGGCACGCGTCGTCGGCGGCCGGGGAGGCGAGCACGGCCGGGAACAACACGTCCTCCTCGGCGCGGAAGTGCCCGTCCAGGTGGACGACGAAGAAGTCGATCGTGTCGCGCGCTCTCTCATCGGCGGTGCTGGGCGGCGTCATCGCGGTCGCCGGCCCGGGCGGCGACGGGTGGCGCAGGCGGAACGCGAGGGCCAGCGCGTCGTGATGGTCACGTGACAGGGGGATCAAGCTCGAGTGGCGGCGCGCCATGCGGCGCAGGGTGACCGAGCGGCGCGCGTGACGCCAGCGCCTGCCGCACCGTTCGTGCCGCGGTGCGCGCCGCTCACGCGGCGAGGAGTGCGACGACGCCCGCGACGATCACCAGGACGGTGACCGGGAGAACGCGTGCACGCAGGGCAATCCCGCCGAGGCCGAGCGCGAGGCCGCACTTCACCACGGTGTTGGTGAACGTCGCGACCGCGATCGCCCGTGCGGCGAGGGTCGGATCGCCGCCGTCGCGCGCGAAGGTCGCCATCGACAGCGTGATCGCGTCGACGTCGGTGAGCCCGGCGATCGCGGCGACCAGCAGCTCGCCGCGCCCCGGCGCGAATCGCTTCACCAGCGCGACCGCGACCAGGACGAGCAGGAACACGCCCGCGAACTTGATCGCCGACGTCAAGCTGAACGGATTCTGCAGCGTCAGGTCCGAGCGCTGCTCGGGCACGCGACGGCTGCGGCGGTAGAGTGCCGCGGCCGCGACGAGTGCGACGCCGAGCATCGCGCCGAGCGCCGGCAAGAGCGGGCGCAGCAGGGCAGGGTGCACGACCGCGACCTCGATCGCGACGCGCACGAACATCACCGCCCAGGCGAGCACGATGCCGGTCGCGAGCGCGTCGGTCTGCCGCTCGCCGCCACGCTCGGTGCTGCGGCGCGCGAACGTCAGCGTCACCGCGGTCGACGACGTCATGCCGCCGAACAGCCCGGTGAGCGCCGTGCCGCGCCCGGTGCCGAGCAGCCGCACCGCCACGTAGCCGATCAGCGACAGGAACGAGATCAGCACGACGAGCAGCCACAGCTCGTGCGGATTGACCGCGCCGAGCGGATCGAGTGCGCGATCGGGCAGCAGCGGCAGCACGATGAAGGTCGCGATGAGCAGCTTCAGCCCGGCGTAGAGGTCCTGGACGTCCAGGCGGCTTACGAGCCCGTGCAGCGGACGCTTGAAGGCGAGCAGCGCCGCGGTGAGGATGCCGAGCGCCCCGGCGAGCTCGGGATGGCCGTAGAGAGCGAGCGCGCCGAGCAGGGTGGTCGCGACCGCCGCAGCCTCGGTGGTGAGCCCCGCGTCCGCATCGGCCGGCGAGACGCGCCAGTGCAGCACCGCGTACGACACGCTGATCATCACGCTCACGCCGAAGATCGCGAGTGCCAGCGGCCAGACGCTCGCGCTCTCGCGAGACAGCCACGCCGCGACCGCTCCGATCAGGCTGAACAGCACGAACGTCCGGATGCCGCCCACCTCGTGCACGCCCTGCCGCAGCTTGCGCATCTCGCGCTCGGTGCCGATCAGCGCACCGATCGCGAGCGCGATCGCGAAGTCGCGCGCGACCAGCGGGTCGAGAGCCAGGCTGCCGACGTCCATCGCACGCGAGCAGACGGCAACGGCTCCGGCAATTCAAGCGGAGCACGAAGTCGCTGCCGCTTGCGTCGCGCCGCGCGAGCCCGTAGCTCCGCAGGCGGACGGTGTGCACGATGTCCGAATTCTGGTCGCTCGCACGTTCGACCTCGTCCCGGCGGCTGCGCCGCCCGGCTGGTGCCGCGCTGGTCGTGGGCGGAGCGTACCTCGCGGCGGCGTTCGCCGGTCACGCGCTGTCGTCGGAGGGAACGTTCGCGAACTTTTGGCCGCCGAACGGCGTGCTGCTCGCAGCCTTGCTGATCGCGCCGCGGCGTCTGTGGCCGTACGTCCTGCTCGCGACGTGTCCGGCGAACCTGCTGTTCAACGAGATCGCGCACCAGCGGACGCTGGTCAGCCTCGCGTACTGGATGGTGAACGCATTCGAGGCGCTCGGCATCGCCGTCGTCCTGCAGAGCCTCGATACCGACCTGCGCTTCGTCCGTCGCCGCGCGCGCAGCGTGCTCGAGCTCGCCGTGGTCGCGGTGCTCGGCACGACCGCGGGCGGCTTCCTCGGTGCGCTGGCGACGCTGATCGCGCGGCCGTCCGCTTCGCTGCTCCCACTCTGGGCGTCGTGGACCATGGGCGATCTGGTCGCGATCCTGACCTTCGTGCCGCTGCTGGTGACCATGGCGGACGCCGTGTCGCGCCCGCGCCGGGTGTCGCGCGAGTGCGCGGCGTTCGGTGTGGCGCTCGGCGCGATCACGCTCGCGGTCGTCGGCAACCTGCTGATCGGCGGACACAAGGACTACGTCTTCGAGCCGCTGATGGTACCGCTGCTCGGCTGGGCGGCGCTGCGACTCGGCGTTCCCGCCACGGCCTGGGCGGTCGCCGTGACGACGGTGCTCACCATCGCGAACTCGATGTACGGCAGCGGCAAGGTCCTGCTGCCCGACGGCTTCACGCCGGAGCGCGCGATGGCCTTCCAGGCCGTGCTGAGCGCGCTCGCGGTGACGTTTCTCGGCATCGCGGCGGCAATCGCGGACGCGCGTGAGGCCGAGGCGGATCTCGAGCGTCGCGACGTCGCACGGCGCGACTACCTCGCCGCCGTCATGCACGAGATCCAGGCTCCGCTCGACGCGATCCTCGGCGCCGTGCGGTACATGGACGAGTTGCGTGCGCCGGCGCTCGACGACCGCTTCGCGCACGTTCGGGCGATCGAGCGCGCGGCACGGCAGATCCTCGACCTGTCGGGCGAGCTCGGTCGCGAGGGGCGTCGTGACCGGCGCCATCCTTTGGTGATCGAGAGCGTCTGGCTGCCCGTGCTGTGGCGCGAGCTCGGCGACTCCTGTGCGCGGCTGCCGCGTCCGCAGCGCGTGGAGTTGCAGTGGCAGTCACCCGCACCGGCGGCGTCGGTGATCAGCGATCGCTGGCGCATCGCGGTGGTGGTGCAGAACCTCGTCGCGAGCGCGCTCGCCGCGACGCCGGCCGGTACCGTGCGGGCCGCGTGCATGGTCGGCGACGGCACGCTGTCGATCCTCGTGCTCGATCCGGGATGCGGCGTCTCCGGGGGCGCGCACGGTCGCGAGAGCGACGCGCCGCGCGCCGCGGGCGATGCGCTTCCGGCCGGCGACCTGGGGCTCGCGACGGTGCGGCGTTTCGTCGCCGAGCTCGGCGGCGCGGTGTCGCTCACCAGCGACGTGGGCGGCGGCAGCGAGG
>JAIEPK010000080.1 GCA_019749875.1 Candidatus Binatia bacterium
AGCGTGCGCAGCCGATCCGTACCGTCAGCGCGGCGCGCGCAGCGTGCGCGTGCCGCCGGCGAAGTCGAGACGCACGCCGTAGCCCTCCGCCGCGACGTCGACGACCTGCGCCTCGAACGCCGTGTGCGCGAACGGATTGTCGTGGCGCGGAAACCCGCCGAGCGGCTGCTCGACGCCGCGCACCGTCAGCGGGGCGGTCCAGCCGAAGGTCATGCGGCCCTGGCTCGGCGACTCGTAGACCACGTCGAAGCCCGGTGACGTCCCGTCGGCGCGCGTCTCGCCGAGCGGCGTGACCTCCACCGCCGACGCGAGAACGGCGGCGCGGAACGCCGCGAAGCTGCCCGACTCGGCGGCACGCCCGCACTCGACGATCCACACGTCGTCGGCGCCACCGTCGGCGACGAGATCGAAGGGCCTCTGCATGCCGTCGGTCGCGTACACCGCCGGGTCGTACGCGAGCCAGCGCGTCGGGCGCCACGACCACAGCGCGACGTAGCCGTCGCGCAGGCGACCGAAGGTCCAGCCGCCCTCCTGCACCACCTCGTCGAAGCGATCCTGCGGGAAGTAGGCGTGCGTGTAGGGCTCCCAGCGGAAGAACGCGAACGGGGCGGGGTTCCGCATCGGATACTGCGGCGCGTAGATGAAGATGCCGACGTTCTCGTGCTGTGCCGCGCGCGGGATCGACGCCTCACCCGTCCAGTAGCCGCCCTGCTCGTCGTCGAAGCCCCAGTCCTGCGACGCCATGATCGGGCGGAACGGATGGTTGGTGAACACCAGCGCGCGCGGATCGAGCGTCGCCTGCCAGGTGTGGATCTGGGCCGCGAACGATCCCGGACGGTAGTCGACCGCGCTCGACAGCATGTAGTCGGGGGCGCGGTGCGTGATCGTGCTCACCTGCTGCAGCAGGCCGAAGCCGAGGAAGCGGTGGCTGCCGATCGCGAGCTGCTGCGCGAGCGTCAGATTCGACACCAGCACGCGCAGGTCGCGGAACTGCGCGAAGCTGCCGGAGTTCCACAGGTCGTACTGCTCCATGGTCGCGAGCGTCAGCGGCACGACCGGCCACGTGGTGAGCGCACCGATCCCCCACCACACGCTCAGGTCGGCCGGGTCGTCGAACGACAGGCCGGCGGGCGGCGTCGCGCCTTCGTCGAGCGGTCCGTCCTCGTCGATCGCGATGCCCATGCGCTCGCGGTCGGTGAACGGGGTGTCGCTGCGCGCGACGCGCCGCAGCGCCTCCGGCATGCGGTAGTGCCGTGCGCGTGCCAGCAGCACCGCGTCGGGGGCCGCGCTCGACTGGTAGGGGTACTCGGCGGTGTCGAACAGCAGCTTGACGCCGCCCCAGGTGTCGTCGTCGAGCGACGACATCTTGTCCTTCTTGTACGAGCGTCCGTGCGTCGTGCCGAACGCACCGCGCTGCGTGTGCAGCGCCAGGTCGAACAGCAGCAGGTCGAGGACCATCGCGGCGCGGGTGCGCAGCTCGTCGTCCGGCGCGTACTCGACCAGCGTCAAGAGCGGCGTCAGGTCCTTCTGATAGTAGACGTTCGAGTGCCACTCGCTGAAGCCGAAGCGGGCGCGCAGCTCGAGCCAGCGCAGCAGGCGCGCGTGGGCGGCATCGCGGTGCTCGGCGCCGCTGCGGCCGTCGTTGCCGAAGACGCGGTGCGGGTAGCGCGCGCCGATCAGGTACTCGAGGGTGCCGTAGATCGCCTCGTGGTTCTCGGTCCAGTAGTACGAGTCGTCGACCAGGCCCGCCGCGGTCGGCTCGGTATACCAGTACTTGAAGTCGAGCAGCGCCTGCTCGAGCCTCGCGAGCAGCGCCGGGGACAGCGCCGGGTCGTCGCCGTAGCCGAGCAGGACGTTCGCGAGGTAGAGCGCGTCGAAGTCGCGCGTGTCCTCGAGGCGCGCCATCTTCGCGAAGCGCGCATCCCAGGCGTCGTCGGGAATCGCTGCCGGCAGCGCGTAGCCGGCCTCCGTCCGGGCGCGCTCGAGGTGCGCGATCACGCTGAGCGGATTGCCCGGCTCGAACGTCAAGGTCGCGAAGGCGAGCGCATCCTGCTGCCGGGCGCGGAACCAGGCCTCGTCGACGGCGCCGGGCGCGTTCGGTCCGGTGCCGTCGTTCGGCGCGTCGGCACAGCCGGCGACGAGCAGGACGATCCCGAGGACGAGCCCCGGCAGCGGGTGGCGGCGCAGCGGACGCAACATCGGCGGCGACCCTAGCGCGAAACGCGACCGGCGCGACAGGCGCGAATGCGATTCATCCGGCGAATCGCGTCGTGGCGCGCACGCCGTGCGTGACAGGGCGGGCCTCCGCCACGGAGCGCACGCCGCGTGCGAGCGCCCACGGTCGTGGCGTGGGCGCGGTCGCGGTGGTCGCGCCCGGCGCGCTCGCAGCAGCCTTCGTTCGCGACGCCTTGCTCCACTCCCGCCGGCACGACATGACGTCGAGCGGAGACTTCACGCCGGGAACGCGACGGGCGCATCGTGCCGGGAGCCGCTCGATGATCACGCTGTACGACAATCCCTTCAGCCCCTTCGCGCGCAAGGTCCGCCTCGGGCTGCGCGTCAAGGACGTGCCGTTCGCGTCGGTCGACGCGCTGGCGCTCGACGAGCTCGCGCGGCTGCGCGCGGTGAGCCCGCGCGCCGAGGTGCCGGTGCTCGACGACGACGGCGTGGTCGTGGTCGGCTCGGCCGACATCCTCGCCTACCTCGACGACCGCTTCCCGACGCCGCCGCTGCTGCCCGCGACGCCGGCACTCCGTGCCCGCGCACGCGCCTGGCAGCGCCTCGCCGACACGCTGCTCGACGCGATCCTCCACGACATGTCGCTGTGGTTCTGGCCGACGCACCACCGCGACGACGCTCCACCCACGGCCTTGATCGAGGCGGCGCAGCACGACCTGCAGGCCTTGCTGCGCCAGCTCGACGCGACGCTCGCGCGCGACGCCGGAGCGTTCGTGTGCGGCGCCGAGGTCTCGATCGCCGATCTGGCGCTGTTCCCGCACGTGTCGTCGCTCAAGCCGGCCGGCGTGTCGCTCGATCCCTACCCCACCGTGCAGCGCTGGGATCGGGCGATGCGCGCACTGCCGGCGGTGCGCGAGGACCTGAGCCACGTCAAGCGCAGCCTGGTCGAGAAGTTTCGCCAGGGCCCGTCGCCGTACGAAGGGGAGAAGGTCGTGTGGCGCGGGGATCGCATCGAGTGGCTGCTCGCGCGCGGCTTCGCGGGCTGGTTCTGGGAGGAGATCGCGGCCGGGCGGGCGGCGTTTCCGGAACCCGGCTGACGCGATCTCCGGCTGCGACGCGCCACCCGCACCCGTCCGCACACGATTCCCTCGTACCCCCGCCCCGCGACGGAGCGACGTCGCGCCGCGGCGCACGACCCGACGCCTCAGCACAGGTACGGCTCGACGCGCGCACGGTACACCTGCTCGTGCTCGTCCGCCGCCACGTCGCCGATGCGCAGCGCGCAGTCGAGCAGCAGGACGCGGTCGCTCGCCGGACGCCGCGGCGCGCGCGGGTGGACGTGGTCGGTGTCGAGCGCGCCCGTCAGGTGCAGGTACTGCGCGGCCGCGTGCTTGTACGCCGCCACGGGCG
>JAIEPK010000273.1 GCA_019749875.1 Candidatus Binatia bacterium
GTAGCCGCAGCCGCGTGCGCGACGCCGCGCGCGGCGTCGCGCGGTCGGCGCGATCCGCGCGGCTGGCACGGTGCGGGCCGTTCATGCGATGAGCCCTGGAATGTCGGACTGGTTCGCAGGCGCTCGTCTCGGAATGTTCATCCACTGGGGTCACTGCAGCACGCGCGGCCTCGAGCTGTCGTGGCCGCTGGTCGGCGGCAACAAGGCGCTGCCGCTGTGCCAGGACATGAGCGTCGCGGACTACCAGTCGACCGCGCGGACCTTCTCGCCGAAGCCCGGCGCCGCACGGATCTGGCTCGAGCACGCGCGCCGCGCCGGCATGCGCTACGCCGTCTTCACCACGCGTCACCACGACGGCTTCTCGATGTTCGACACGAAGCTGTCGGACTTCTCGATCGCGCGCGGCCCCTACGGCGGCGACGTCGTGCGCGAGTACGTGGATGCGACGCGCGCCGCCGGCCTCAAGGTCGGCTTCTACTACTCGCTGTCCGACTGGCACCACCCCGACTACCCCGCGTTCACCGACGCGAGCCGTCCCTACCGCTTCGGCCTCGAGTCGCAGCCCACCGACGAGCAGTGGGAGCGTTACTTGACCTACATGTTCGGTCAGGTGCGCGAGCTGCTGACGAGTTACGGCAAGATCGACCTGATCTGGTTCGACGGCGGCTGGGAGCGGCCCGGCGTCAAGTGGAAGAGTCGCGAGCTCGAGCAGATGATTCGCGAGCTGCAGCCCGGGATCCTCATCAACGACCGCCTGCCCGGCTGCGGCGATTACGACACGCCCGAGCAGTTCGTGCCCGCACTCCCGCCCGCGCGCCAGTGGGAGACCTGCCTCACGATGAACGAGAGCTGGGGCTGGAATCCGTCGGACACCGACGAGAAGTCGGCGCACGAGCTGGTGCACACCCTCTGCGAGGTCGCATCGCGCGGCGGCAACCTGCTGCTCAACGTCGGCCCGATGGGCGACGGCAGCCTGCCGCCGTGGCAGGTCGAGCGGCTCGACGCGATCACGCGCTGGATGAGCCGCCACGGGGACGCGATCCTCGACACCTCGCCCGGCCTGGAGCCGTGGCAGTTCTATGGTCCGACCACGCGCAAGGGCGAGCGCATCTTCCTGCACCTGCTCGCGCGGCCGTACGAGAGCGTCAAGGTGCGCGGCATCCCCGTGCGCAAGGTGAAGGCCGTGCGCGCGCTCGGCACGGACACGAAGCTCGAGCACCGCGCGCGCTGCACGGTGATCGACACCATGTTCAACCCGAACCCGACCGGCGAGCTGACGATCGCGGTGCCGGCGAGCGCGGTCGACGAGCTCGCGACGGTGATCGAGCTGACGATGGAGCCCGAGGCCGCCTGACGTGGCGCCCCACGTTCGCTAGAGAGCGCCGGTGGACGCAAACGCACACGCAGTCGCCCTCGCCTGCAAGGGCTTTCTCGACGACGACGAAGGCCGCCGCCTGTACGACCTCGGCCGCACGTGCGCGCCCCTCGGCCCCGTGGTGGAGATCGGCAGCTATTGCGGCAAGTCGACCGTCTATCTGGGCTCCGGCGTCAAGGCCGGCGGTGGGCTGCTGCTGTGCGTCGACCACCACCGCGGCTCCGAGGAGCACCAGGTCGGCGAGGAGTACCACGACCCGGACCTGTTCGACGTCCGCGTCGGACGCCTCGACTCGCTGCCCGAGCTGCGCCGCACGCTGCACCTCGCGGGCCTCGACGAGACCGCGATCCCGGTGGTCGCGCCGTCGCCGGTCGCGGCGCGCTTCGTGGTGTCCGATCTCGGCATGGTGTTCATCGACGGCGGACACAGCCACGCGGCCGCGCACGCGGATTACGAGGCGTGGTCGGTCAAGATCATCCGCGGCGGGATCCTCGCGATCCACGACCTGTTCCCCGACCCGAACGACGGCGGTCAAGCGCCGATCGAGATCTATCGCCGCGCGCTCGCGTCGGGGCTGTTCGACGAGCTGCCGGGCACCAAGACGCTGGGCGTGCTGCGCCGGCGCTGAGCCCATCGCACCGGAGCCCGCCGAGGCCCCGGCGCGATGCCCCCTGCGGCTCAGACGGCGATGTCGTAGCGTCGCACGGCCGCGATGGTGGCCGGCTCTGCGACACCGCCGACCCAGATGCGCGCGCGCGGATCGGTCGTGCAGGCGCCACGGATGAGGTCGGCCACCGCGGCCGCCTCGCGGTCGGGAACCAGCAGCTCGAGCTTCAAGCGGACGTCCCGTGCCCGGTAGGCGACGCCGCGGTACGACAGCTCGCGACCGGCGGCGGGGAGCCCCGCAACGGCCGCGACCGTCATCGATCCCGCCCCGCTCGCGACCAGCGCCCCCGTCACCTGCTCCATGGTCTCGCACCCGATCACCGCTTCGATCTTCTGCATGGCGTTGCCCTCGTCTTCGCGCTCGAACGAGCGCGCCACGCATGGCTCATGCAGGCGACGTGCCGCCCGCCTCCGTCAGGCCGGTGCGGAGCTCCGGACGGCACAGCGGGTTCGGCATCGCGATCTGGAGAACGGCGCGATTCAACGTGAACGATGCGCGTCGATCCCGTCGTCAGACGCCTGAGGCGTCGTCGTGCCGGCGCCACCACGCCGACAGGGACGCCGCAGCGGCGAGATACAGGGCTCCCGCCTCGGGATCGGCGCGCCGCGCGTCGAGGCACGCGAGCGTGTACTTGACGAGGTGCGCGTCGTGGTGCAGGGCCACCCGCGTCGCCAGCGCCTCGACGACGGGCGGCTCGTCCTCCGGGCGCGCGTGCCACGCCGCCGCGACCGCGTCCTCGCGCGTGCCGTCGAGTGCCGCGACCACGTCGCGCGGCACGGGGCGATCGGGCACCCACGACGGATCGAGCCGCACACGGCCGAGCGTCGCACGGAAGCCGAGCACGTACGTCGCGGCCACCGCGACGGCGTCGCGCGCGTCGCGGCACGCGCGTGCCACACCGAGCGTCGCCTGCGGCATGGTGAGCGCGTGGCTCCACCCGTACGGCGCGTGCTCGGCTGCGTCCTGCAGCATCGACCACGCGGCGACGCGCCCGAGGACACGGCTCGCCGTCGTCGCATCGACGACGCGCCCGGGCGCGTCGAGGAGCTCCGCGGCGAGCCCGCTGCGCTCGACGAGGTGCATCGTCGGGTAGATGAAGTTGCTGCCCGGATCCCCCGGCGACGGCGGCGCGAGCAGAACCTCGACCAGCGCACCGGCCGACGCGGCGACCTCGGCGCGCGTCGCCGTCGGCGTCCCCGGAGCTCGACCGCCGTCGCCTGCCGCGCCACCGGGCCGCGCGCTGCGGAACCAGCCGAGCCGCCAGTCGCGCTCACGCGTCAGCTCGCGCACGAGACCGCGCAGCATGCGCGCGACCGCTGCGCTGCGCGGTGCGACGCGCGGCAGGTGGTAGAGGAAGATGCTGCCGTGCGCGGCCGCCGCCAGGCGCGGTACGACGTCGTCCGCGAGAGCACGCACCAGCGACTCGGCATCGAGGTGGGTCGCGAGCCAGGCGGCCGCGGCGTCGGCGTCCTCGTACTCGCCGGCCGCGATGGCGGCGACGAGATCCGCCGCGGCGCGCAGCGGATCGTCGTACGCGCGCTCGCGCGGCTCCGCGAT
>JAIEPK010000174.1 GCA_019749875.1 Candidatus Binatia bacterium
TCCGGCGACGTCGAACACGCGCTCGTGCACGGCACCGCTCGCATCGCTCCAGCCCTTGACGATCTGGATGCGCTGCTGGTCGGCGCCCGGTGCGTCGGGCGTGCCGGGATCCTTGACGGCGAGCACCGCGAAGCGCGGGCTCGCGCCGCCGCGCACGTCGCCGAGCTCGCCGCCCATCGGCGTGCCGGTCGCGTACGCACGCGCGACCAGATCGGGCGCCTCGCACGACACGCCGTCGAGCGCGCCGGCGAAGAGGCGCACCAGCGCGCGCGTGCCGCTGGTCGCGAACGTCTCGCGGCGCTCGAGCGCCGCGAAGATCGCGTCGCGCGAGTTCTCCTCGGCCCACACCCCCGTCAAGCCGCCGGGATTGGTCCGCAGCTCGCTCGCGATGCGGCGCTCGGGGCTCGAGTCGCCGTTGCCCTGCCCGCCCTGCCAGCCCTTCTCCTCGGTGCTGCCGGCGGCGCCGTCGTGGTTGTCGGTGCTGCCGGTGAAGCCCATGCGGAAGGGATTCACGCCGACGCGCTGCTCGATCGACAGGCCGTCCTCGAGCGCGTTGCGAACCAGATTTCGGCGCGGCCACGACGCGACGTCGGGCGGCGGATCGTTGTCCGGCCCCTCGTGCGCGAAGCGCAGCTGCTCGAAGGAGCACAGCTCGTCGTTGGTACCCACGCCCTCGCCCGCGAGCAGGTCGAAGCGGCACTCGGAGTTGCCCTTGATCTGGTGGATCTCGACCAGCGGCTCGCGGTCCTGGCGGCGCTGTGCGGTCGCGGCGTCCTCGGGGTCGACGAGCTGCTCGCCGCCGCTGAGGTTCGTGTTGTGCGGGATGATGACCGCGTCGCAACCCGCGCCGGCATCGAGGCAGTCGCGCTCGACGGCGTTCCACAGGCCCTGCGGCCAGCCCTCCGGTGCGGTCTCGAGCTGGCTCGACGCGAACGCCGGCACGACGTGATTGCGAAAGATGACGTTACGGTGCTTGTGGCGTCCGAACGGGCTCGCGGTGTGCTCGTAGCCGACGAAGCTCGTGAAGGTGCAGGCCGCGCTGCGGTCGTAGGCTTCCTCCGCCGCGGCCTGCATCTCCTGCCAGACCGACACGGCCTCCGCGTCGCAGTCGACGCCCGGCGTGTTGCAGAACGCGTGCGACTTGGGCGGGTTGTCGATCCCGGCGGGATAGAGCCACTGCACGGTGACGTTGAAGCGCCCGTCGGGCGCGTCCGGCTTGCGCAGGTTCTGGCACATCTCGGTGTCGTACAGCAGCGAGCCCGGCGTGATGCACAGGTTCACCTCGCCGAAGAACTCGGAGTGGTCGGTCACCGCGGCGAAGTCGAGCGGGCGGTCGAGGCGCGTGCTGCGCGTCTGCTGCTCGTCGTCGTCGGTGAGCGCGATGCTCGCCCCCTGCGCGAAGGCGTAGGCGTCGCGCGGTCCGACCTTGGTTCCGAAGATGTACGCGTCGGCGGAGTAGCGCGTGTGGATGTGGATGTCGCCGAAGAGCGGCTGGCGGAGCGGGTCGAAGCTGGTACAGCGCGCGCGCTCCTCGGTGCGCTGCCACGGTGCGCCGGTGCCGGTGCTTGGCGTCGCGGTGTGCGACGGCGCGTCGCTGCAGGAGATGCTTGACAGAATGATCGCGGCCAGCGCCGCGACCGCTGCGAGTCCGACGGGGCGGGACGTCATCACCCCGGCTTCGTCGCAAATGTCGGGCCGTCAGGGCAAGCACGAAACCGCTCGGGGCGTCGGCGCGCTGCGCGCCGACCTGCCACGGCCGCGCCTCAGCCGGCGAGCATCGCGAGGATCGCCGCGGCCACCAGCAGCTCGGCCCCGGCACAGGACAGGATCAGCAGCGTACGGTTGCGATCGAGGGACGCGGTCATGGGGTCTCCTCGGGCGTTGGGGCTGCCCCGTGGCGCCGGGAAGGCGTCCACCCCGCTCTGTTCGGCACGCCGGGGCAGGATCTTGATTCGCGGTCGGGGCGCGATCGCGGTCCGCGCGGCCGGATGCGACCGCCGGCAGCAGACGGCAGCCCCGCGGCCGGGTGCGGGACGCCATCGCATCCGCCGGACGCCCGCGTCCGCTGCCGGGTGGCGACCCGGTGCTCGACCGGCAACGACGGCGACCACGAGCGCCATCGCGGCGCGATCGGGCGTCAGCCCGCCAGCAGGCGCTCGAGCAGAGCTTCGATCTCGTGCACGTCGCGGACGACGTCGTGCTCCGCGTCGGCCGCCGGCTCGGCGTCCGGCGGGGCGAGCCAGACCGCTCGTAGACCGTGCGCCGCCGCGGCGCGCACCGACGCCAGCATGTCGTCGACGAACAGGCAGGCGCCCGGCGCGACGCCGAGCTGCGCGGTCGCGGTCGCGAACGCGCTCGGCGCCGGCTTCGGCACGTAGCCGATGTCCTCGAGCGCGAACACGCGCTCGATCACGTCGGCGACGCCGAGCAGATCCAGAACTTGACGCGCGTGCCGGCGCGGCGCGTTGGTCAGCACGGCCTTGCGCAGCGGCAGGCGCTCGAGCAGCGCGCGCAGCCGCGGATCGGGCGCGAGCAGATCCGAAAGATCGACGCCGTGACAGTGCTCGAGGTAGTCGTCGAGGTCGAGCGGGAAGCGCTCCAGCAGCCCGCGCATCGTCGTGCCCCAGCGAGCGCAGAGGGCGGCGCGCTCGGCGTCCACCGTCGACGGATCGATGCCGAGCCGGTCGGTCATGAACGAGTTGATGCGCCCGTCGATGCGGCGCAGCACGCCGTTGCCGCGCGGGTAGAGCGTCTCGTCGAGGTCGAGGAGGAGGACCTGCACGTCGCGGCTGCTTAGCACGCCCGGGTGCCGGGTCGTGACCGGCACCCCGCTCCGAGCGGCGGGTAGGCCGGCGTCCCGCAGACGCCGGCGCACCCGCTGTCGTTCAGGCGCAATCGCCGCCGCTCAGCGGTGGCGGTTGATCCAGCCGTAGGCCTTCGGCAACCAGATGTCCGCGCGCTGCACGGTGTCGTCGCCGAGCGTGATCGTGATCGTCATGTCGGCGAGGGTCGCCGCCGACAGGTCGGCGTACGCCTGGATCGTGACGCGCGTGCCCGCGTCGGCCTGCGCCGCCGCGACCTCGACCTTGAACAGGCCGTCGTACGCGCCCATCCCCTTCTTGGCCGCGCGATCGACCAGCTGGAACTTCTTGCCCTTGCGGACCAACGCCCCCGCGGGCAGCGAGCCCTGGTAGACCACTCCGTCGGCGTTGCTCAGGACCACGTGGAAGGCCTCGCTCGAAGGATCGAGCGTCACGTTGGCCGGGAACGCGCTGCGGATGATGAGCTGACCGAGCTTGCCGTTCTTGCCCAGCTTGACGGTGTCCGGGCAGTCGTGGTGGCAGACGTCGGCCGGGCCCTGCGCGGTCGGGGTCGGGGTCGGCGTCGGTGGAACGATCGCGGTACCGGTCGCAGCCGGCGTCGCGGTGGGACTCGGCGTCGGCGTCGCCACGGGCGTCGGCGTCGGGCTCGCGCTCACCGTCGGTGTCGGTGTCGGTGTCGCCGTCGGGCCCACGGTCGGAGTCGGGCTCGCGCTCGGTGTCGGAGTCGGGCTCGCCGTGGGCGTCGGCATCGGGCTCGCGGTCGGCGTCGGGCTCGCGGTCGGTTTCGGCGTCGGC
>JAIEPK010000557.1 GCA_019749875.1 Candidatus Binatia bacterium
CGCCGCGAGCGGCAGAAAGCGGACGCCCGCGCTGCGCGCGGCAGCGGCGACCGCGACCTCGTCGGGTCCGACCAGCAGCGGCTCCACGTCGGGCACGCGACGTCGCCACGCGTCGGCCACCGCGATCGCCGGGTGCACGTGCCCGCCGCTGCCGCCGCAGACGATCACGAGACGTTCGCGCCGGGCGCTGGCCGTGGTACGAGCGGGGCGGTGGTACGCGACATTCGGGTCGAGCGGGTTCGGCACCTCGATGACCGCTACCACATCGCGCGCGCGTGCGAGCGCGTCGCCGTGGTGGTGCTGGGCGACGTCGGACGGAGCCCGCGCACCGTGTACCACGCACTCGCCCTGGCCGACGCAGGGATCGTGGTCGACCTGGTCGGCAACGCCGACACGCCGCTCGAGCCCGCGGCGGCCCGCCACCCGCGCATCGTGCTGCACGTGCTGCGGACGCCCGCGTCCGCGGCGCCCGGCGTGCGCTTCGTCGCGCGCGCCGCATGGCGCGCCGTACGCCAGAGCATCGAGCTGCTCGCGCTGCTGCGCAGGCTGCCGCCGCCGGACGCGCTGCTGGTGCAGAATCCGCCGGCGGTGCCCACGCTGCTGATCGCCTGGCTGGTCGCGCGTGCGCGCGGCGCGCGCCTGATCGTGGACTGGCACAACTTCGGGTACGCGATGCTCACCGTGCGCCTGCCGCGAAGCCATCCGGCGGTTCGTCTCGCGCGCGCGTACGAGCGCGCCGTCGGACGGCTCGCCGATCACCATCTGTGCGTCTCCCGTGCGATGGCGGACACGCTGGCCGTGGACCTCGGCGTGCAGGGGGTGATCGTGCTGCACGATCGCCCGGCGGCGCGCTTCGCACCGGCCGATGCCGCCGGGCGTGCCGCGCTGCGCGCGCGCTTCGCCGCCGAGCTCGGCTTGCCGCCGCTCGACCGGGAGGCCGCGTGGGTGGTGAGCCCGACCGGCTGGACGCCCGACGAGGACCTGGCGCTGCTGATCGACGCCGTCGCGCGCTGCGACGCCGCGCTGGCGTCCGGGCGCGCGGCGAATCCCGACGTGATCCTGATCTTGACGGGCGAGGGGCCGCTGCGCGCGCAGTGGACGGAGCGCCTCGCCCGGCTCGAGCTGCGACGCGTGCACGTGCGCGCGCACTGGCTCGCCGCCGACGACTATCCACGTTTGCTCGCTGCCGCCGACCTCGGCGTGAGCGTGCACCGCTCCACCTCGGGCTGCGACCTGCCGATGAAGATCGCGGACCTGCACGGGGCCGGGGTCCCGGTGTGTGCTCT
This sequence comes from Candidatus Binatia bacterium, assembly GCA_019749875.1. GTDB lineage: Bacteria > Desulfobacterota > Binatia > UBA12015 > UBA12015 > VGTK01. The sequence continues at coordinate 1,287 of JAIEPK010000557.1, forward strand.
CGACTACGGTCCGTGTCTCTCGGAGATGCTCATCGCGAGCGAGGAGCCGTGGCGCTTCGGTACGGCGGAAGGCCTTTCGTCGCACCTGCTGCGCCTGCTCGAAGGATTCCCCGACGGCGCGACCGAGCTCGACGCGGCGCGCGCGGCGCTCGCCGCCGCGCCGGTCGAGCGCTGGAGCGACGCCTGGAAGGCGCTCGTGGCGCCGCTGTTCGTGTGCGAGCCGGCGCGGGACGTTCGCGCGTGAGCCTGCCGGCGGCAGTACGCGCGTGCTGGCGGCTCGTCCCCGTGGACATGCGCTGGCGGTGGCTCGCGCTGCTGCCGCTCGCCGTCGTCACCGTTGCCCTCGAGGCGGCGGCGGCGCTCGCGGTGTTCGCGCTGACCCGCGTCATCGCGAACCCGTCGTCGGCAGCGGCGATGCCGGTCGTGGCGGGCCTCGCGCGGGCGACGTCGGGCAGCGACCGCGACGTGATCCTGGTGGTGGCCGTCGCGACCGCGCTGGTCTACCTGGTCAAGAACGCGGTCGCGGTCCTGACCGCCCTGCTGCGCAGCTGGTGCGTCGAGCACGCCACGGCCGCCACGGCGACCGCGCTGCTCGGCCGCTACCTGGCGGCGCCATGGCCGCTTCTCGTGCAGCGCAACTCCGCGGAGCTGATCTACACCGCCGACCAGGCGGTGCAGAGGGTGTACGGCACGGTGCTGTCGGCGGCGCTCGCGGTCGCGACCGAGGCGCTGGTCGCGACGGGAATCGTCGCCATGCTGGTCGTCGCGGCGCCCGGCACGACGGTCGTCGCAGGCGGTCTGCTGGCGGTGGCCGGCTGGCTCTTCGTGCGCGGCACGCGCCGGCAGGTGCGCGCCATCGGTGCCCGGCTCGACGTCGTGCGCGCGCGCTCGCTGCGCCAGCTGCAGCACGCGCTCGGCGCCACCCGGGAGATCGCGATCCTCGGCCGGGCGCGCTTCTTCGTCGACGGCTTCGCCGCGGACCAGGCGGAGCTCGCCGACATCCGCACGCGGCACGACGTGCTGGCCGAGCTGCCGCGACTGGTCGTGGAGGCGACCTTCGTCGGCACCGCACTCGTCGTGGTCGTCGTCGCGACGTCCACCGCAGGCGCCGGCGTCGAGAGCCTGCCGGTGCTGTCGCTGTTCGCCTACGCCGGGCTGCGCGTGATCCCGTCCGTCAATCGCATCGTCTGGCAGCTGAGCGAGCTCCGCTTCGGCATGCCCGCCGTCGAGCGCGTCGCGCGCGATCTCGCGCTGCCCGCGCCGCTGCGGGAGCCGGGGCCGGCGCCGGCGCGCGGCACGTTCATGGACCGCATCGAGCTCGACGAGGTCGTTCTCGTCCATCCCGGAGCGGCGCGTGCCGCGCTGAGCGGCATCCGGCTCGTCGTCCGCCGTGGCGAGTCGCTCGGCATCGTCGGCCCGACCGGTGCGGGCAAGAGCACGCTGGTCGATCTGCTCACCGGCCTTCTCGATCCGACCAGCGGGCGCGTGCGGATCGACGGGGTGGACCTGCGCACGCGTCGCGCGGCGTGGCAGGCGAGCCTCGGCTACGTGCCGCAGGCGGTCTTTTTGCTCGACGACACGGTGCGCGCGAACGTCGCGCTGGGCCTCGCGCCGCAGGAGGTCGACGAGCAGCGCATGGCCGCGGCGATCGCGCGCGCGCAGCTCGGCGAGCTGGTCGCGCGCCTCCCCGCCGGTCTCGACACGGTGATCGGCGAGCGCGGGGCGCGCCTGTCGGGCGGCGAGCGCCAGCGCGTCGGAATCGCCCGCGCGCTCTACCGGGAGCCCGACGTGCTGGTGCTCGACGAGGCCACGGCCGCGCTCGACACGCAGACCGAAGCGGAGCTGACCCGCGCTCTGGCGGCGCTGCACGGCGACACGACGCTCGTCATGGTCGCGCACCGCCTGAGCTCGGTCCGCCACTGCGACCGGCTGGTCGTGCTCGAGGAAGGACGCATCGCGGACGTCGGCACGTGGGACGAGCTGCTGGCACGCAGCGAGCGCTTCCGGGCGCTGGCCCGTGCCGGCGCCGTGGATTGACGCCTGTCGCAGCTGCGCCCGTTGGGGGCGAGCTTCGTCGCGGCGGTGCGCTTCGCCGTCGGGCACGCAGGACGCGGTGCCGCCTCACTTGCGCTCGGGCTCGCCCCTTGGCAAGGCGAGCGTGATGGTGCTCGGCGAGCCTGCGGCCGCGCCCGTGGCTGCCGTCGCCGGCGGATTGGCGCTCGTCGCGGCGATCGTGACCGCGGCGCTGACTCCCGTGGTCGCCCGCGTCGCGCGTCGTGCCGGCGCGATCGACGTGCCGCGCGGCCGGCACCAGCACCGCGATGCGGTGCCGCGGCTCG
>JAIEPK010000408.1 GCA_019749875.1 Candidatus Binatia bacterium
GGCCAACGCCCTGGCCGCGGCCGGGGCCGCGCTGCGCCTGCTCGCACCGCGCAGCGGCGGCCGCGTCGTCCTGCTGCACGCGGTCCGTCCGTCGCGATTGCGCGACGCTGCGCGACGGGCTCTGGACACCTTCGCAGACGAGGTGCGCGCGCGTTCCGCGGAGGTCGCGCGCGACTCGGGCGCGCCCCCGGTGCAGGTCGACGTGGAGCTTACCGAGGGGGCGGCCGCGCCGGTGGCGATCGAGCACGCGACACGGATCGGCGCGAGTCTGATCGCGATGGGCGCATGCGGCCATTCGGCGTTCGAGCGCCTCTGGCTCGGCAGCACCGCGGAGCGAGTGCTCGGCGGTGCGCCCTGCCCCGTCGTCACCGCGCGCGCCGCGAGCGTCTGAGAAGCTCGTCCAGGGCCGGGCGCGAGCAGACCTTGTCGGGCGCACAGCGGTCATGCATGAACGGGGGCGCGCCGACGACGGCGCGAGAGGAGCACGACGGCATGACCGAGCTTCACCATTCGACCCTCGCGCGACGATCGCGGCGTTCGCGCGCCGCCGCGGCGACGGCCCGCGCCCTGCTGGTCACGATCGCCGCGGCCGCGCTCACCGCCCTGCCGGGCCCGGCCCGCGGCGACGACGAGGGTGCGCGCCTTTACGAGACGCTGTGCGCGTCGTGTCACGGGGTGAAGGGCGCGGGCGATGGACCGGCTGCCGGCGCGCTCGACCCGCCGCCGACGGACCTGACGCGCTCGACGCTCACCGTCCCGGAGCTGATGCGGGTCATCGATGGCCGGCGCACCGTGCGCGCGCACGGCAGCGCCACCATGCCGGTCTGGGGCCGGGTCTTCGAGCAGGGAATGGAAGGCAGCGGGCGCCAGCATCGCGACGCCCTTCGACAGACGCAGATCCTCGCGGAGTACGTGCAGAGCCTGAAGAAATGATCCGCCCGCGGCGGCGACGATCCGACTCGCCGCCGCGGGCACCGACGGCGCCAGCCGCGGGCGCCGGCGTCCGGCTCTACTGGACCTTGACCTTGACGGTGCTCGTTCGCGCGGCATCGCTCTTCGGCGCGCGCACCTCGAGCACGCCGTCGACGAGCTTCGCGGTCGCCTGATCGGCCTTCACCTCGCACGGCAGGTCGAGCGTGCGCGCGACCGATCCGAAGCTGCGCTCGCTGCGGTGGTAGTCGCCGCGATCGAGCTTCTCCTCGCGCGTCTTCTCGGCCTTGATCGTGACCGCGTCCGCGGTCACCGACACGTCGACCTGCTCCTTCGTGATGCCCGGGATCTCCGCCTTCACGACCACGTCGTCACCGCTCTCGAACACGTCCACCTTCGCGAGTCGCGGGGCATCCGCGAAGGCCGGCTCGAGGTGGCGCCGCAAGCGCGCGGGCCAGCGGAAGCCACGGTCGAAGTCCTCGAACAGATCCTCGAGCACTCGGTCGAACGCGAGCTCGCGCAGCGCAGGCCACGATCGTGTCCGCGCTGACGCCGGCTCGACGGCCTTCTGGTGCTCCTGCGCCATCTTCGTTGCCGGCTCGGCCATGATGCAATCCTCCCGGGCCCGCACGGCGGGCCCCTCGGGCACCGTCGCCGTCGCGACGGCGCGTCGTTCGACGGAGGAGCCGTCGCAAGAAGGACTCCAGCTCGCGCCGACGGAGGTACGGCGACTTCTCCGCGGCGATTGTCACCCGTGCGAAGACGCGAAGACGGCCTCTTCGCGGTGCGAGGTCAGTCGAGGGAGCGCGCCGGCGCCGGCGCAGCAGGCTTGCTCAGCTCGCCGACCACCGCTGGCAGCGCGGCGAGCGCCAAGACGCAGGTCCATTGCACGACGTCGAGCGGCACGGTGCGGAGCACGCCCGCCAACGGTGCCCAGTGCGTGGCGGCGACCTGAAGAGCCATCACCAGCAACACCGCCGCGATCGCCCACGGGTTCGCGAGCACGGCGCGCGGCGACAGCACCCGGAAGCGGCTGCGCCGGTTGCCGAGGTGGAAGGCCTGCGCGAGCGCGAGCGTGCAGAAGGTCATCGTCACCGCATGCTCGGGCCCGCCGCCCGGTCCGAAGTGTCCGACCGCGAAGGCAGCGAGCGACGCGACCGCGATCAGCATGCCGGCGAGCGTCATGTCGCGCAGGAACGCGCGCGACAGCAGCTCCTCGCCGGGATCGCGCGGCGCACGGCGCATCACCCCGGGCTCGGCCGGCTCGAGTGCGAGCGCGAGCGCGGGAAACGTATCGGTGACGAGATTCAGCCAGAGGATCTGCAGCGGGAGCAACGGCACCTCGAGCGATCCCGCACTGCCCAGCACCAGCACCACGACCTCGGCGAGGTTGCAGCCGAACAGGAACAGCACGAACTTGCGGATGTCGTCGAACACGACCCGGCCCTGCTCGATGGCCGGCGCGATGGTCGCGAAGCGGTCGTCCTCGAGCACGACGTCGGCGGCCTCCTTCGCGACGTCGGTGCCGCGCCCACCCATCGCCACGCCGACGTCCGCCTTGCGCAGCGCCGCGGCGTCGTTCACGCCGTCGCCGAGCATCGCGACGATCTCGCCGCGCGCCTGGCACGACGCGACGATGCGCAGCTTGTCCTCCGGGCTGATGCGGCTCACCGCGCCGGCGCTGCGGATCGCCTCGGCGAGCCCGGCGTCGTCGAGCGCCGCCACGGTGCGGCCGTCGAGCACGTCGTGCGCGTCGTCGACGATGCCGAGCTGGCGCCCGATCGCGCGCGCGGTCATCTGCTGATCACCGGTGATCATGAGCGTACGGATGCCGGCCGCACGGAACGACGCGATCGTTTCGCGCACGCCGTCGGCGATCGGATCGGTCATGCCGACCAGCGCGACGAACGTCAGCGCGGAGAGCGCCCCCTCGTCGGCGCGCGGCACGCGCGCGGTCGCGAGCGCCAGCACGCGCAGCCCCCGCGACGCGAGATGCTCGTTATGTGCCAGCAGCCGCGCCGCCTCGGCAGGGTCGAGCGCGCGCGGACCGGTCGCGCCGAGGACCTGGGTACACGCGGCGAGCACCCGTCCCGGTGCGCCCTTGACGCACGCGAGCAGCGTCGGCGCGGCGTCGGCGGCGCATGGTGCGCCCGCGTCGCCGAGCAGCGCGCGACCGTGGTGGAAGGTCGCCATCCACATGCGCTCGCTCGAGAACGGCACCTCGCCGATCAGCGGCAGCTCCCGGAGCAGCGCATCGCGCGACAGGCCCGCCTTGCGTCCCGCGACCAGCAGCGCCGCCTCGGTCGGATCGCCTTCGACCTGCCACGCGCCGTCGACGGCGCGCAGCGTCGCACGGTTGGCGAGCATCCCGATCCTGAGCGCGGCCGCGAGACGCAGATCGTGCGCAGGATCGAGCAGAGCATCGGCGACGCGGAAGTCCCCGTCGGGAGCGTAGCCCGCGCCGCTCACGGCGATCTCGCGCGCATCGTCCGCGAGGACGGTCACCGTGGGCTCGCCGGCGGTCAGCGTGCCGGTCTTGTCGGTGCAGATGGTCGTCACCGCGCCGAGCGTCTCGACCGACGGCAGGCGACGCACCAGCGCGTGCCGGCGCGCCATGCGGTGGACGGCGAGCGCCAGCGTGACCGTGGCGACGGCGGGAAGCCCCTCGGGCACCGCCGCGACCGCGAGCGCCAGCGCGGTCTGCGCGACCTCGAC
>JAIEPK010000060.1 GCA_019749875.1 Candidatus Binatia bacterium
CCGGGCGGCCGCATCCACCGCCGGCCGGGCGGCCCCTCGGGTCCGACGAACATCCGCATGCGGTTGCCGACCACGACCGGCTCCATCGCGTGCAGCACCGCGATCGCGTCCGGGGTCAGCGCTCGCCGCGGCTCGCCGGCCGAGATCTCCACCTGGCCACCGTCCGGCCGCAGGACCGCCACGTAGCGCAGGCCGTCGTGCCGCTTGCGCGCGAGGACCTCGTCGAGGGTGCTCGCGCGCGGCGGCTTCGGTCCGCGGCGCAACGCGTCTTGAACCGACTCGGCGAGCTGCGCGCCGTCGCCGCGCGCGAGCACGATCGAGGCGGCATCGATCGAGCGATGGACGAAGAACAGCATTCCGGAGAGCAGCAGGCTCGCGAGCACCGCGATGCCGACGAAGCCGGGCGCAAGCCAGGTGTCCCACCAGCGCGTCTCGCTGCCGGACATCCTGCCGCCGGTGGCCTCCGCCACCTGCGGTCGCCCCGCCTCCGCCGTCAATCGAACCTCCTTCGCTCGCGCTCGCGATGCGATCCGCTCCGTGGCCGTGCAGGCGCGGTGGATCGCGCCGCCCACGCGAGGCCGTACACCTGTCGGACCGAACCCGATTCCGTCATTCAATCGGCATACCAGGCGCCGCCCATCGCTCACGCCCACACGTCTCGTGCAGGAACCACCACGGTGTCCACGCAAGACGTGCGGAGACCCGCACGCGAGGATGCCAGATCCGCAGCCGATCGGGAGCGCACGCCCTGGGGTTCGCCTTGGCCCTCGGTCGCGGCTCGAGGCGGCGCGCCGAGGCCGCCACGGGCAGGCGCCACGCAGGCGGTTGACAGCCGCCCCCGATCAGAGGGACCAGCTTGTCGAGTGAGGCCCAGCGAGCCAGCAGCCACGGCGAGGATGACGCTCGGCCGCGGCACGAGCCGCGGCCGTCCGCGCCGCGGGCGCGCGCCCGGCATCGCGTCCGGCAGCCCCAGAGACCTGGCGGGGGCGCTCTGAGATCATTCGTCGGTGCCGCGCTCGCCTATGCCGCGGCGATCGCCTTCGTGTCGTGGCCACTGTGCCTCGCGCCGGGGCACGTCCTGGCCGATCCTGCTCGGCTCGACTCGTCCGGGCCGTGGGCGCGCGCCGACCTGGATCTGCTGGTCTGGATCCTGGCGTGGGTCGCGCACGCGCTGCGCACGCAGCCGGCCGCGCTCTTCCAGGCCAACATCTTCCATCCCGCACCCGATGCTCTCGCCTCGTCGGAGCACCTGATCGGCCTCGCACCACTCGCCGCACCGGTCTTCTGGCTCAGCGGAAACGCGGTCCTCGCATACAACCTGACGCTGTTCGCCGTGGTGTGGATCGCCGCCGTGGCGACGTGCGCGCTGGTCCGCACGTGGACCGGGAACGCCGCCGCCGGCTTCTTCGCCGGTGCCGCGTTCGCGTTCGCGCCGCTCGTGACCGGCTCGTGGATCCGCTTGCACGTGAGCGCAGTCCACCTCTTTCCGCTGCTGCTGCTGCTCGCCTGGCGCGTGGCACGCCGGCCACGCGCCAGCGACGTGGTTGCGCTCGCGATCGTCACGTCGCTGCAGTTCCTCTCCGGCGCGTACGTCGGCTTCGAGCTGATCGCGCTGCTGATCGCCTTCTCGCCCGCGCTGCTGTCGACGGCGCGGAGCTCCGGCGACGGCGGGCGCTTCGGCCTCGTCGCGACGGTGAGCGCGCTCGCTGTCGGCGCGCTCGCCGCCGCGCCGAGCATGCTGCCCTACCTGCGCGTGCGCGCTGCGGGACAGCTTCCGTCGTTCGAGAGCTCGCTGAAGATGGTGCTGCTGTCCGCGCCGACGCCGCTCGGCGTCGGCGCGGAGCTCGGGCGCGAGCTCACCTGGCCGGTGACGACGCTCGCGGTCGTGGGCTTGCTCTGGCCCGGCCGAGTCGCGCGGCCCGTCAAGCTGGGGCTCGCGCTGGTGGCACTGCTCGGCGCCGTCCTCAGCGCCGGGCCCCGGCTGCCGCTCGTACCGGGAACCGGCCTGCCTAGCCTCTACGAGATCGCCATGCACGTCGTGCCAGCATGCGCACGTCCACGCGCTTCCTCGTGCTACCGATCCTCTCGTTCTCCGTGCTCGCCGGGATCGCCTGCGGGCAGATCGCCGACGCCGCGCGAGCAGCGGCGCCACGGGGACGGAACGCGGGCATCGTGTCCGCCGTGGTGATCACGCTCGGGCTGGTGCTCGCGCTCGCGCGCCCGCCGCATCCGCCGCTGCCGACGGTCCCCGTCGACGTCGCCGGACCGGATCGCGCCGTGCATCGCTGGCTGCGCGAGCAGCCGGGTGGCGGGGCCGTCCTGGAGCTTCCGGTGACGAATTCCGTGCTCGACGGGGGCACCCTGCAGTGGACGGGACGCGCGATGCTCGGCTCCACGCTGCACTGGAAGCCACTGCTCAACGGGTACTCGGGCCATCCACCGCACAGCCTGAAGCCGATCATGACGCTCGCGCAGCGTCTGCCCGACGCCGGTGCGCTCGACCTGCTGTGCGATCTGACCGGGCTTACGTGGATCGTCGTCCACCTGTCGGTGATGCCCGACGAGGAGCGTCGCTGGACGACGCCCGAGGCACTCGCCGTGGTCGAGCCCGTGGCGCGCTTCGGCAGCGATGCGGTGTACCGGTTGCGACGCCCGTGCCCGCCCCTGGACGCCGCACGCTTCGCGCGCTTCGTCGATCCGGCGGCCGAACGTACGGTCGCGGGCACGCCGCTCGAGGCCCTGGACGCGGCGCAGACGCGCGCCGCGATCGAGGCCGAGCTGCCCGCCGTGATGGCGCCGGGACGCTACGCGTGGACGTGGCTCGACCTGCACAACACGGGCACGACGACGTGGCCCGGCCTCGCCGCGGCCTCGCCGTGGACGGTGCTCCTCTCGTCCCGCTGGCGCGATGCGAGTACGGACCGGATCTTCGTCGAGGGCGAGTCGGCGCCGCTCGTCGCCGACGTGGCACCCGGTGCGAGCCTACGAGCGCAGCTCAACGTCCTGGCTCCGCGTCAGCCGGGTCGCTACCTGCTCGAGATCGGGCTCGTGCAGAGTGGTGCCGGCTGGCTGGCCGACCTTCCGGGCGGCTCGGCGGTGTCGCGTCGCACGGTGGACGTCGTCGCCCCGGGTCATTGACGGATTCGCCCAGCGTCGGGTCGCGTCGCCGGGGCCGTTTCACGAGCGCAGCAGCGCCGCGCGCGCGAACATCGCCCAGCCGGCCAGGAACGACACGCCGCCGAGCGGCGTGATCGCGCCGAGCCAGCGCGTTCCGGTGAGCACCAGCGCGTACAGGCTGCCGCTGAACAGCGCGATGCCCGCGACGAAGAGCCATGCAGCCGGTGCGACGCCGGGCGGCACCTCGATCGGCGCCGGCGACGGTCCCCGCCCCGCGAACAGACCGAGCAGGACGAGCGCCAGCGCGTGGTACATCTGGTAGCGCACGCCGACCTCGAAGATGGTCAGCATCTCGGGCGGCACGCGGCCCTGCAGCCCGTGCGCGCCGAACGCGCCGACCGCGACCCCGAGGCCTGCGAGCACTGCCCCCAGCGCGACGATTCCGTTGGGTGTCATTCTCGATTTCGCCCCCGTGCGGTGCTCGCGCGGCTTGCGCCGCGCTCCGCTCCTCCGATGGGCCTCCTCCCTCGGGCGAAGCCC
>JAIEPK010000486.1 GCA_019749875.1 Candidatus Binatia bacterium
CTGGTTCGGCGAGGAGATCCTGCGCGCCGCGCGCGAGCTGCGGGAGCGCGCGCCTGCGCCGACCCCGACCGCCCGCTGAAGCTCCGGACGCAGCCGGCCGTCCGCCGCGGCCCGAGGCATTGCAGCGGCCGCCCGCGCACGCTTCCCAAGACCGCTCGTCGTCTCGGCGCCAGATGGTAATCCATCCGGATGTCGCGACGTGCCGCCGACGAGATCCTGTTCCTGCCCTGCGCCGCCGGCGTGGAGCAGCTGCTCGAGGCCGAGGTCCGGAAGATCCTCGGCGGCGACGTGCGCTGCACCCCGAGCCGCGGCGGTGTCGCCGTGCGCGATTCGGCCGGGCGCGCCCGCATGCACGCGCTGCGTCTCAACCTGTGGAGCCGGCTCGCGCAGCGCGTGCTCTGGCGGGTCGCGGAAGGTCCGTACCGCGACGAGACCGACGTGCTGGCCTATGCGCGCTCCGTGCGCTGGATCGACTGGATCACGCCGCGGCAGACGCTGCGCGTCGACGTCACCGCGCAGCGCTCGCCGCTGCGCTCGCTCCGCTTCGCAGCACTGCGCGTCAAGGACGGACTCTGCGACGCCATGCGCGACGCGACCGGCGAGCGGCCGAGCGTCGACACGCGCCGTCCCGACCTGCCGCTGGTCCTGCACCTGGGCGAGCAGGAGCTGGCGCTCTACGTCGACACGTCGGGCGAGGCGCTCTTCAAGCGCGGCTGGCGCGACGACCAGGGCGAGGCGCCGCTCAAGGAGACCCTCGCCGCTGCCCTGCTCGCCGCCGCCGACTGGCGCGGACGCGACAGCGACGGTGCGCTGCTCGACCCGTGCTGCGGTGCGGGCACGATCGCGATCGAAGCCGCGCAGATCGCGTGCGGCATCGCGCCGGGGATGCAGCGCCGCTTCGCGTTCGAGCGCCAGATGCCGTTCCGCGATCTCGAGCGCGACTGGCACGAGCTGCACGAAGCGGCACGAGCGGCAGAGCACGCGCCCGCAGTCCCGGTGTTCGCGAGCGACGTCGCATTCCGCATGACCGACTTCACGATGCGCAACGCGCAGCGTGCCGGCGTCGCGCACGCGCTCGAGGTGAAGACCGTCGACGCCCTGCAGCGTCCCGCGCCCGCCGAGCGCGGGACGCTGATCGTCAATCCGCCCTATGGCGAGCGCATCGGCGCGAAGGGCGCGCGCGGCGATCGTCCCGTGGTGGAACGCGATGCCGACGGTGCCGGGACGCCTGCCGCGTTCTTCGCGCAGCTCGCGGCGCACTGGAAGCGGCACTACGCCGGCTGGACGGCGTGGGTGCTGAGCCCCGACGCGAAGCTGCCGACGGTCATGCGGCTCAAGGAGAGCCGGCGCGTGCCGCTGTGGAACGGACCGATCGAGTGTCGGCTGTTCCGCTTCGACATGGTCGCCGGCTCGGCGCGCAGACCGCGCGCGGACGACGCGGCTACTTCGGCAGAGCGCTCTCGATGATCGCGGCGAGCGGCTGCGCGTCACCGCGCGTCGCCGCGGTCTCGCCGGCGCGGTCGTAGAGCACGCTGCCGTCGGGCGCCAGCACCGCGACGGTCGGGATCGCGCCCTTGTAGTGCTTCTCGATCAGTGGCTTCTGCGCATCGGACGGATGCGCGACGTCGACCACGACGAAGCGCACGCGGTCCTTGTACTTCGGGTAGAGCGAGATCAGGCGCTCCGCCTCGCGGTTGGTGTTCCAGCAGTTGGACGTACCGAAGAACACGATCGTCGCCTTGCCGTCGCCGGTGGTCGCGTCGTCGAGGTGGCGTCCGCGGATCGGGAACGCGTCGCTCGAATCGTCGGTGAAGCTGAGGCCGGGCGCGAGGTGCAGGTCGTCGGCCGCGCGCACCGCTGCTGGAAAGATCGCGACGGCGATCGCGACGGCGCCGAGCAGCGTCGCCGCGGCGCGACGCGCCGTCCGCACCACGCATGCGCGGCGCAGCGCGCGATGCCGCACCACACCGCTCACGGCTGCGCCTCCGGCGCCGCGAGCAGCGGGCCGTCGTGCACGATGAAGCGCGGCGTGCGCGAGCCCTGCTCGCGGTAGCGCGCGACGAACGCCTGCAGCTTCGGCGAGTCGGCGACGAAGCGCGCCTGCGCGACGCGGACGGTATCCAGGCTCGCGTCGGTGAACGCGAGCTCGCCCGCGCGCAGCGCATCGAGCCGCGCGCGCGCGAACTTCCAGCGGACGGACGCGATCTCGTTGTTGATCGCGGTGAAGTCGAGCCACATGCGGACCTGTGGTGCGACGTCCTCGTCGGGCACGTCGTCGAGGCGCTTGAAGAAGTGCACCTCGCTCGGTCCGCCGTGCGTCGACAGCCAGAGCTCCCAGAGGTCGCGCATCGTCGGCAGCGCGTCGTCGCGCGACACGAGATGCATGACCGCGCCGTCCTCGAGCTGCCGGTACGCAGCCCAGAAGCCGTTCGCGAACGCGTCCTGGTGGATGAAGTTCACCGGCTGGTCACCCGCGACCACGTGCAGCACCGGCGGATAGCCCGCCCCCAGATAGCGCTCGCCCGCGGTCCACAGCTGATAGATGCCGTACGGCTTGCCGCCGTATCGCCCGTCGCGGCTGTCGCCGATCACGATCGACGGCCGCACGATCACCCAGGGCACGCCGCTGCGCGCGACCAGCCACTCGGCATCGCGCTTGGTGCGCGTGTAGTCGGTCGGATCGTCGCCGTGCACCTGGTGCAGCTCCTCGGGGATCGCCTGGTCGGTGAAGCCCGCGGAGTATGCGGTCGACAGGAACACGAAACGCCGCACCTCGAGCGCACGGGACAGCGCCAGCAGTCCCGCCGTCAAGTCGAGGTTTCCCTCCTGCAGCTTGCCGAGGTTGAAGTAGCTGAGGCACCCGGCGCAGTGCAGGACGTCGCGCACGCCGAGCCGCTGCAGCTCCGGCGCCAGCTCGACGATGCGCTCGGGCGACGGCAGCGGCAGCACGACCACGCGCGCGAGGTCGGTCACGACGCCTTCGGCCGCGAGCTCGGCGGCGATCGGGGCCAGCACGGAGTCGCGCGTGTGCGGCGCGCGCACCGGCAGGACGATCGCCGCATCGGTCGCGGCGAGCGCCTTCGCCGCGGTGATCGCGCCGAGGAAGCCGCTGCCGCCGGTGATCAGGATCGCGCCGTCCGCTGCACCGCTCATGCCGCTCTCCCCTGTCGTCCGCTCACAGTCCCATGCACGCGCCGGCGAGGTGCGCGACGATCTTCCGCCGCTGCATGCCGAGCGCCGTGCCGGCGGCGGTGAGCTCCGCGACGAACTCGCCCATGACGTCGGCGAAGCGCAGTCCGAAGCGTGCGCCGAAGACCGCGTCGACCGGATCGGCGAGCGCGTCGAGCGCGCCGAGTACGTCGTGCGTGCGATCGCTGAACACGTGGTACAGCGCCTCGCCCGAGCCGATGGTGGCGGTCGTGCGCGCGGCGCTCGCCGCCGTGACCGCGCGGCTCGCGGCGAGACCGTCACCCGCGAGCTCGCGGGTCGCGCGACTCGCGCTCTCGGTGCCCTGCGCGATGCGGTAGATCGCCTGCGCGAGCGACTCGAGCACGAGGCCCTGCACGAGCAGCACCGCGGTCTCGTCCGCGCTCTGCGCGCGCGCCAGCAGCACGTCGACCGGGCCGGCGAGCGGGCTCGCGGCGAGCGCCGCCGGATC
>JAIEPK010000645.1 GCA_019749875.1 Candidatus Binatia bacterium
CCGTGCGCGACGCCGCGCGGGCGTACGTCCAGCACCTGGACGGCGGCGGCAGAATGTTCCTCACCATGGCCGGCGCGATGAGTACCGCCGAGCTCGGGCTGTCGCTCGCGGAGATGATCCGCCAGGACAAGGTGCACGCGATCACCTGCACCGGTGCGAACCTGGAAGAAGACGTCTTCAACCTGGTCGCGCACGATCACTACGAGCGCATCCCGAACTGGCGCGAGCTGTCGCCCGAGGCCGAGCGCGACCTGCACGACCGGCACATGAACCGGGTGACCGACACCTGCATCCCGGAAGCCGAGGCGATCCGTCGCATCGAGGACGCCGTGCTCGAGGAGTGGCAGGCCGCCGACGAGGCCGGCGAGCGCCGCTTCCCGTACGAGTTCATGTACCGGATCCTGCTCTCCGGAAAGCTCGAGAAGAGCTACCAGATCGACCCGAAGAACTCGTGGCTGCTCGCCGCGGCGCAGAAGAACCTGCCGATCTTCACGCCTGGCTGGGAGGACTCGACCCTCGGCAACATCTTCGCCGCGCACTGCATCGAGGGCGACGTCAAGTCGGTGCACACCGTCAAGATGGGCATCGAGTGCATGATCGAGCTCGCGCGCTGGTACACGGAAGAGAGCATGCGCGCGAAGAACGGTATCGGCTTCTTCCAGATCGGCGGCGGCATCGCCGGCGACTTCCCGATCTGCGTCGTGCCGATGCTGCACCAGGATCTCCGCCGCGAGGGCGTGCCGCTGTGGTCGTACTTCTGCCAGATCGGCGACTCGACCACGTCGTACGGCAGCTACAGCGGGGCGGTGCCGAACGAGAAGATCACCTGGGGCAAGCTCGCCGTCGACACGCCGCGCTTCATGATCGAGTCCGACGCGTCGATCGTGGCCCCGCTGATCTTCGGCTACGTCCTCGGCTGGTGAGCACGGTGTCGTCCGCGACCGGCGACGGCGCGACGGGCGCCCTCCTCGTCACCGGCGCCGCCGGCTTCATCGGCTCGCGCTTCGTCGCCCTGCACGGCGGCGGACGGCCGCTGATCAGCGTCGATGAGAAGCATCACGTCGGCACGCGCCCCGAGCACGCCGGCATCGACTTCGGCACCATCGTCGACCGCGACGAGCTGCCGCGGTGGCTCGCCGACACCAAGCCGGCGCTCGCCGGCATCGTGCACCTCGGCGCCTGCACCGACACCACCGAGCTCGACGTGGCGTACTTGACGCGGGTCAACCTCGAGTACACGCAGACGCTCTGGCGCCATGCGACCGCGCACCGCATCCCGTTCGTCTACGCGAGCAGCGCCGCGGTCTACGGCGACGGCGCGCTCGGCTACGACGACGCCGACGAGCTCACGCCCCGCTTCGTGCCGCTGAACCCCTACGGCGAGTCCAAGCTGCAGTTCGACGTCTGGGCGCTGGGCGAGGAGCGCGCGGGCCGCACGCCGCCCGCATGGTCGGGCTTCCGCTTCTTCAACGTCTACGGGCCGGGTGAGCGCCACAAGGGCAAGATGGCGAGCGTCGTCCTGCACGCCTTCGACCAGATCCGCAGCGGCGGCGAGGTCACGCTGTTCCGCAGCCACAAGCCCGGCATCGCCGACGGCGAGCAGAAGCGCGACTTCGTCTACGTCGACGACGTGGCCGACGTGCTCGCGTTCGCGCTCGCGAAGCCGCTCGCGCGCGGCATCTACAACCTCGGGACGGGTACCGCGCGGACGTTCCTCGACCTCGTGCGCGCGACGTTCCGTGCGAGCGGCGCGCCCGAGCAGATCCGCTTCGTCGACACGCCCGAGGCGATCCGCGAGCGCTACCAGTACTTCACCGAGGCCCGCATGGATCGGCTGCGCGCCGCGGGCTGGACGCGTCCGTTCACCTCGCTCGAGGACGGCGTCGCGCGCTACGTCGGCTGGCTGCGCGCGCGCTGACACCGCGCTCGGCGCACGCCGGCATCGCCGCGAATCCGTCCTTGCGCGTGGAGCAATGCGACCCGGTGGTCGATCTGGACCACCGACTCCCACCACGGTGGCCCAGGCCGACCAGCTCCCGCGGCCGATCTTCCGAGGCCGCGCGTCCACGTGGCACTTCCGAGCGATCGGACCCCGGCACGAAGTCTGCTGGACCGCGGGCGCGCCCGGGCTGGGCCGGACGCGAAGAACGCGGTTGCCCGGGTCGGGACACCTTTCTAGCTTGTCGAGCCGCAGCAGCCCGGCCGCGACACGAGTGGGGCCTGCACCACGTTCACGGAGGGAGACGCATGCATCTCGGAACCGCTCGCGCACGACACCTGGTGCTGCTCCTCTCCTGCGCTCTCGCGAGCGCACTGCCGACCGCGGCGCGCGCGGCGACGTTCGACGTCGCGTCGGGCGATGTGGCCGGATTGATCGCCGCGATCGACGCCGCCAACGCGAACGGCGAAGCAGACACGATCCATCTCGCGGCCGGCACGTACAGCTTGACCTCGGGGCCGTACGGCGGGGCCGGTCTGCCGGCGATCACTACCGAGATCGCGCTGGTCGGTGCCGATGCCGCGACGACGGTCATCGAGCGTGCGCCGAGCGGACCCGGCGGTCCACAGTTCCGCCTGCTCACCACGTCGAGCCCGGCCGGGGTCCGCATCGCGAACCTGACGCTGCACCGCGGTACCACTGCCGTCGCCAACACCGGCAAGCTCAAGATCGAGGACTGCATCCTGTCCGCCAACGGCTCGGGGGTGATGCCCGGCGGGGAGCTCGAGGTCGAGGGGACGACGATCACCGGCAGCACCAGCCTCGCCTACCCGGGCGCCGCCATCGTGGGCGGACTGGTCACGGTGCGCAGCTCGCAGATCGTCGGCAACGCGGGCATCGCCGTGCAGAACGTCGCCACCCTGCGGCTCCTCGATTCGCTCGTGCAGGGCAACCAGTACGGCATCGTCGTCGCGACCGGCTACCCGAGCTCGTCGTCGTTCATCGAGATCGTGCGCTCGACGATCGACGGCCAGAGCCAGACCGGCATCGAGCTGCGCAACTTCTACCAGGATCCGATCGTGCGCGCCGTGATCACCGACTCGACGATCTCCAACAACGCCGGCGGCGGCATCGCGCTGCTGGGCGGAACGGAGAACAGCGACAAGCGCGAGCTGGTCGTGCGACGCAGCACGATCTCGGGCAACTCGACCACCGGCGACGGCGGCGGCATCTTCATCGAGGGTGCCAGCGTCGCGCCCGGGGGCCTCGCCGCCGTGACGATCGACTCGAGCACGATCAGCGGCAACCACGCCGACGGCTCGGGCGGTGCGATCTTCATCGCCGGCGGCCTGCGCGGCGGCCGTCGCCTGCAGGTGATCCGCTCGACCATCACCGACAACACCGCCGATGCCGACGCGAACGGCTCGGGTGACGGCGGCGGCATCGTCACCCCGCTCAGGGTCGTCGACGTCGAGGACTCGATCCTCGCCGGCAACACCGACGCCGGCGGCGAGGCGCCGGACTGCGTGGGTGCGCTCACGTCGCTCGGCCACAACGTGCTGGGCTCGACGTCCGGCTGCGGCATCGCGGTCGCCGCGAGCGATACGGTCGGCGCTCCGCTCCTCGGCGCCCTCGCGGCGAACGGCGGACCGACCATGACCCACCTGCCGCTCGCGGGAAGCCCGGCGCTCGACGCGGCCGATCCGGCGCGCTGCGGCGCTCCGGACCAGCGCGGCCTGCT